>JAYGCN010000328.1:0-15316 GCA_046583315.1 Candidatus Hydrogenedentota bacterium | reverse complement strand
TACTGCATCAGAACGCCACCATCGATGGGATAGGCCTGCCCGGTAATGAACGACGCTTCATCGGAGCACAAGTATACGGCCAATTGCGCGACCTCTTCAGGCTTGCCCATGCGGCCGATCGGCTGATATTCCGACAACTGCTTGAACATCTCCTCTTCATTGCCGGGATAGTTCTTTTTGATGAACCCGTCGACAAAAGGCGTGTGTACGCGCGCCGGAGCGATGCAGTTGCAACGGATGTTGTCCCCCACGTAATCCACCGCAATCGAATAAGTCATCGTGAGCACCGCGCCCTTGCTCATGCCGTACGCGAAGCGGTCCTTGAGCCCGATCAACGACGCAATGGATGCCATGTTCAGAATACATCCACCGCCCTGTTTCTTCATAATCGGCACAACCGCGTGTGAACAGGTGTAGATGCCCTTGATGTTGACCGAATACACGCGATCCAGTTCTTCTTCCGTCGTGGTTTCGACGGTGCCTACATGAGAAATTCCGGCATTGTTTATGAGGATATCGATGCGCCCATGATCCGCAACAACCGACGCAATCGCGTCATCCACAGAAGCCTGACTCGCCACGTCGCAAGCATAGACCGATGCGGCAAGACCGTTTTCCTGTAATTGCGACAACGTCTCATTCGCTTGATCAGCGTTCACTTCAAGAATACATACCGTCGCGCCCTGTTGGGCAAACACGTGGCACATCGCCTGACCAATGCCCGATCCACCGCCCGTGATTACCGCAATTTTGTCGTCCAATCGAAACATATACGCTCCTCGCAAAGGAATTAAAAGTGCACCATTACCGTTTCTGCTCCAACAACCACTCGACGGCACCTTGCTCCTTCGAATATGCCCGGTCCCACGAATTATGGCCGACGCCGGGGTAGGTGGTCAGCCTTGCATCGCCACCCGCTTCGTTGACTGTTTCGACCATCATCTGAGAAGTGTGAATCGGGATGACGTTATCCGCGTCACCATGAAAGGCCCACATCGGTCGCTCGGACATTTCCCTGGCGAAGCGTTTGGTGCCGCGACCGCACACAGGCATAAACGCCGCGAAGCGATCCACGTTTGCCGCGCCATAGGAATTCGTGCCGCCTCCACCCATCGACAAGCCCGTCAACGAAATGCGATCCTCATCCACGGAGCATTCCTTGATGACCTGTTCTATCGCCGCAGTGATATGCGCGTGCGCTGTCGATCCGTCACGTCCCGGACGATTCACCCAACTGTCATCACTCGCGCACTGCGGCATCAGCACCAAGCACGGGAATCGCTCCGGATTGTCGCGAATTGCCTTACCAATACCCACCTCGGTCTGACTCACGCCATCATCCCCGCGCTCACCAGAGCCGTGAAGAAAAACAATGAGAGGATAGGCGCGTTTTGCGTCATAATCAGCAGGGACATACAACGAGGCTTGTCGTGATTCAGATCCTACTCTGGATTCGAGTGCTACGAATTTCCCCAACGCTTCAGCATGAACGGACAACGCGGCGAAAACCAGGGTACAAAATACAAGAGTGGTTAGAGCGAAACGCATGATAATTCCTTTGTGATTGGTTGTCCAAAGAGAGTACGCCTCGTCCAATGTTAGTGCAAGCCCGATGTCAAATGGTGGACATTTGATACACTATCCCCCATGAAAAGCTACGGACTCGACGAAATTCTGGATTTGGTGATTATTGGCGTGGGGCCTCCTGCCTTGGCGGCGTTGCATGATGCGCAGGCGGCGGGTCTGTCGGCTGTGGGCATTGACAAGGGGCCGGTATGCGGGGCGTTGGTGAAACATCCCGTGTACATGCGCTGGTTTTCGACCTACGACAAGCTGGAATTATGCGGGTTTCCGTTGGTCATCGCCGAGAAAAACCCGTCTCGGCAGGAGTATCTGAAGTATTGCCGGACCTTTGCGCGGCATTTTGACCTGAAGATCAATACCTACCGCAAGGTGACCGGGGTCGAGAAAGTGGACGACCTGTTTCATGTGCATGCACGGGATCGCTTCGGTCGGGTATACGTCTGGAAAACGCGCAACGTCGTCACGGGCACGGGATTCTATGACAGTCCGCGACCGCTGAACGTGCCGGGTGAAGATTTGCCCCACGTGTCGCATACCTACACGGAGCCGCACAATTATTCGGACCACAAAGTCGTCGTGATTGGCGCGGGAAGTTCGGCAGCCGAAATTGCGCTCGAACTCTGGCGCGACCACACCGAAGTGACCATTGTTCTGCGGTCCGAAAAATTCCACACGAAATTCTGGGTAGAACCGGATATCGAGAACCGCATCAAGGAAGGTTCGATCGGATGTTATCGGGATGCCGAGGTACTGTCGATCGATGAAGACGGCCTGACGATCCGCGATTCGGATGGTAGAGTGATTTCACTCGAAGCCGACTTCATTCTCGCCATGACCGGTTACGAGCCCGACACGACGCTCCTGCAAAGTATCGGTGCTGAAATCGATGTTGAATCTAAGAAGCCAACCCTCACAGATGGTCTGGAGACCACAGTGCCCGGCCTCTACGTAATGGGGACCCTCTGTTCCGGCGTGGAATCCAACGTCGTCTTCATTGAGAACAGTCGCGACCACGGCACACGCATCGTGCAGGATATCCTGAAGAAACGCGCAGATCTCGCCGCAAAGACGAATTAGGTGAATTATGCCCGTTATCGTGCACTACTTTCGTTTACGGCCCAACATACGGGTTAGCCGACTCGCGAGTGGAAGCGTTACGCCGTCAAGATTGGCATCCTTCAGGCTGGCGTTGTCGTACTCAACGCTCTCAAGATCGAGCCCGTCCAATACAGTATCTGTAAGCGTGCACCCCACGATGCTTGAATCGGCGAGATTTGCTCCCGCCAGATTCGCATTGGTGAAATCTAAATTCGACAAGTCCAAGCCGCTCAGATTTGCGCCTTGAAGATTCGTGCCGACGAGTACCGCCCCTTGGAGTTGGGCACCCCGTAAGTCCGCACGTTGGAGTTGGGCGTTTTCGAGATTGCATCCCTGCAGGTCTACGCCTTGAAGATTGACCTGGTTGAGATGCGCACGGGTCAAATTTGCGCCAGACAGGATCACTGCCCTTAGATCTTGACCCGAGAAATCAGCCTCTCGCAAATCGGCAGCATGCATGCTAGTTTTTCCGAGTTTGGATTCGGAAAAGTTTGTGCCTACAAGTAAGGTACCGTTCAGGTTCGCGTATTGCAGGTTTGTTCCGGTCAGACTCATCCCGGATAGGTCACAGCCACGCAAATCGACACCGTGAAAATTTCCATTGAGTAGATCGGCCCAGCGCAAATCAGTGTCGCGAAGCTTCAATTGTGCGGTATTGCTCGTTTCACGCCAATGGTTCCAGAGACCGATCCCTTGCTCCAGTATTTTTACAGGAGTCCCCAAAACTGCGCCGTTTGCCTTCGCATTTTCACGAAAACCTGCCGGCGCTCCAAGGACTCCGGTGACGTCCGCTCCTTGCATAGTGACCGTTTCCCAGCCCTTCGAATCGTGCAGTTGCGTTGCTACAAGATTGGCGTTGGAAAAATTCGCGTTGGTGACATCAGCACTCTCAAAATTTGCAAAACCGAGTTTCGCGGCTTCAAAATTGGCGTTCGAAAGCTTCGCAGCAGAAAACGTGACGCGCGTCAGCTCGGCAGATTCAAAGGACGCGCCGCGGGCATTCACCCCATTGAGATTCGCCTCAGTAAGATTCGTTCCTATCAATAACGCACCCTCCAGATCGGCGCCCTCAAACGAACACCCACCGAGATTGAGTTTGCTCAGATCGGTTTTTTTCAGAGTGGCTCCGGGAAACTTGGCATTCTCCAATTCCGTCTCTTTCATGTCGACGTTCGATACGGATGCCCCTGAGAAATCGGCCCCTTGCATGCGGGTGCCACTTAGATTGGCATTATCAAGTATCGCGTCGCTGAAATTCGCCCCTTTGGCATCCGCGCCAATCATAATCGTCCCATCTAGATCGGCCCCGGAAAAATCACAATCGAATATAACCGACTTGCGAAACTCCGCATTGCGCAGTTTGGCGTTCCGGAAGGTCATATTACTCATCAGCGCGCTGGACAAATTTGCGCCATCAAGAATGGCGTTACTGAAATCCAGCCCCGCTACCCGCGCGTCGCTCAGGTCAACACCATCGAGTTTCGCATCCGTCAAGATACAGTCTCGCACATCGGCATAGATGAGGCTCGCATTGCTCACCGTCGCTCCTGTCAGATTGGCACCCCGCAACTGCGCCTCTATTAAGACAGCATTGCTGAGATTCGCACCGCGCAAATCGGCTTCGTTGAAATGAGCCCCTGTGAGATCGGCAGACTCCAGATTGACTCCCTGGAGATCCAGCTTGTCCAGCTTTACGCCGCGGAGATCCACTTTGGTGTAGTTGCTCGGCCCGCGCCACGAATTCCACTCTTTGGCCCCCTGCCGTATAATCCGGAGGCACTCCTGATCAGCCATAGTATTTCCTTCTTGGTATCGACTATCATACAAACCTGCGGCGCAAACTACAAACCTTGCGCATTACGATCAGGGTGTACAGGGAAAGGTATGAAAACTCGTGAGCGAATCGGTTGACGGTATCCAGTTGGTGCTTAAGCACGCGCGCCATCAGGTCGGGAAAGTTATCATAGGCCAGCGTGATGTGATCGACCTCGCTTTGATAGCGATTTTTACGGGAGGGCATGTTCTTATCGAAGGAACACCCGGCGTTGCCAAGACCCTGCTCGTGCGCACCTTGGCCCAACTCCTGGGCTGCGAATTCAATCGGGTTCAATTCACGCCGGATGTTTCGCCCGCAGACATCATCGGTTCCAAAGTATTCAACCCGCAGACGAACGAATTCGTACTCGTCAAGGGGCCGATATTCACCACCTTCCTGCTCGGCGACGAAATCAACCGTGCACCCGCCCGATCACAATCCGCGCTTCTTCAGGCCATGCAGGAACATCAGGTCACCATTGATAGAACAACGTACGACTTGAGCCCGAACTTTACGGTGTTCGCTACGCTGAATCCTGGAGATTATCAAGGCACATTTCCGCTTCCAGAACCCCAACGCGATCGATTTCTATTCAAAATCACGATGGGCTATCCAAACATGGAGGAAGAATTCACATTGTGTCAGAAGACGCTCACCGATAATGCCCCGGACAGGATTGTCGAAAGCGGAGTCATCGAACCGATACTCTCGGCAGAGCGTCTCGTGCTCATGCGAAAAGCACTTGACCAAATCGTGATGACTCCGGAACTTGTGCGATACGCAGTCGCCATCACGCACCGATCCCGCAATCACAATTCGATACGACTCGGAGCCGGACCGCGCGCGACTCAAGGATTGGTACTTTCCAGTCGCGCAAAAGCGGCGCTTGAGGGGCGCGACCACGTTATCCCTGAAGACGTTCGCTCAATGGCGCTCGCCTGCATGGAACACCGCCTGGTTCTGCACGACAGTTTTATCGAAGAGGGCCTCACCTGCGCCGAAGTGATCCAGCACATCATCGAAAGCGTGGACGTGCCGACGTAGGTCATTGACGTACATTTCGGTCTGTGATAGGGTGCACTATTGACCTTTGTACTTGAATGGAGTAGTCCATCATGCGATTTCTTTTCACTACCTCGGCCATTCTTTTACTATCCCTGGCCGCGACCACGTTTGCCCAGGATGTCGTGGCCCCTACACCCAATCTCGTGTTGAGCGGCGTACCCGACATCCCGACCGATCTAGCCCGGAACGTCGGACGTTACAGCGAATATCGATCGGCAGGTTTTTCCGGATGGCTTCCCGGCGATGACGGCATGCTCATCACCACCCGCTTCGGCAACGCCACTCAAATTCACCGCGTATCAAAACCGGGTGGCGCACGCGAGCAATTGACCTTCTTCCCCGAACCCGTGCGCGGCGCGGCAATCAGACCCGGCCACAACGATTCATTCGCCTTTGTACGTGACACCGGCGGCGATGAGTTCTAGCAGGTTTACCTCTTCGATATGAACACCCGCGAAGCGACTCTGGTGTCCGACGGGAAAAAACGGAACGGCAGTCCGTTATGGAGTCGCGACGGATCACAACTCGTCTATTCCCGCGTCGATGCCAACACAAAAGGTGCATTTACCGAACTCTACCTTACCAATCCCGAGCGGCTCGAAGAGGAACGCATCCTTGCTCGGCTCGATGGAGGCAGCTGGCGCGCGGTCGACTTCTCGCCTAACGGTGAGCGGCTCATGGTGATCGAATACGTTTCTGCAAACAAGAGTAGTATTTGGGGAGTGTCCCTCGAAGATGGCTCCAAATATCCAATTAGCCACCGAACCCTCGAAGAAAAAGTGTCCATTCGCGGCGCACTCTACGACCGGGACGGTCTATCGCTGTTTATCACCACCGACGAACGATCCGAATTTCGCAAACTGACACGTGAGAGAACCAATGGCGGATACATTGAGACGACCAGTGAGGAAATCGACTGGGACGTAACGCAATTCGAGCTGTCGCCCGATGGAGAAACCCTGGCATTCGTGACCAACGAAGCCGGCATTGGTAAACTGTATCTGCGCAGCGCGGTATACAGTTCGAGCGTGTCCGAAATCATCGATTTCCCATCTATTCCCGTCGGCACGCTTTCGGGAATCGAGTGGCACCCGACCAAGCCCGTCATCGGGTTTACCTTGCGCTCCGCAAATACGCCCGGTGATCCCTACAGTGTGAACGTGGAAACCGGTGACGTCGCCCGTTGGACCTATAGCGAGACGGGATCGGTCGATGTAGACAACTTTAACGAACCTGAGTTTATCAGCTGGAAAAGCTTCGATGGCCTTGAAATTACGGGCTTTTTGTATCGTCCCCCGGCCAAATTCACCGGGAAACGGCCGGTATTGATGCAGATTCATGGCGGTCCTGAGGGCCAATCGCGTCCCGGTTATCTCGGCAGCAACAACTACTTCGTGCAAGAACTCGGCATGACCGTCATCTACCCCAACGTGCGCGGCTCGTCCGGTTATGGCAAGACCTTCCTCCAACTCGACAACGGTTTCAAGCGTGAGGATTCCTACAAAGACATCAATTCGTTGTTGGACTGGATAGCAGACGAACCGACTCTGGACGAAGATAATGTCGTCGTGCGTGGGGGGAGTTATGGCGGTTTCATGACCCTGGCCGTGTCGGCATATTACAGTGACCGCATCAAGTGCTCCGTGGACATTGTCGGCATCTCAAACCTGCGTACCTTCCTCGAAAACACACAGGGCTATCGACGTGATTTGCGCAGAGTAGAATACGGCGACGAACGCAACCCGAAGATGCGGAGTTCCTCGATCGCACCGCGCCTCTCACCAGCGCGCACCTGATTCGCAAACCCATGCTCGTGATTCAGGGGAAAAACGATCCGCGTGTGCCGAAGAGCGAATCCGATCAGATAGTCGAGACCCTGCGCGTCAACGAAACACCCGTGTGGTACCTCGTCGCCAACGACGAAGGCCACGGCTTCCGAAAAAAATCCAACGCCGACTTCGCGCTCTACATCACCGCGAAATTCATTCAGGAACATATCGCCAATTAATCGATTCTTCTTTGGTTCTTTCTTCTTTTCCAAGAAGAAAGAACGGCGGGAAGCGGTTAATCAAAAGTATAGCCCTCAAACATTTCGCGCAGTGCAGTCTTCTTGAATTTCCCGACCGAGGTCTTCGGGACTTCATCGATAAACTCGACCGCATCGGGAATCCACCACTTCGCGACGAGGTCGGTGAGGTATTCTTTAATTTCGTCTGCAGTGACCGATTCGCCTTCTTTGACCACGACGGCAGCCAGCGGACGTTCATCCCATTTCGGATGCGGTATCGCGATGACGGCGGCCTCGGCAACGGCGGGGTGACCCATGATGGCGTTTTCGAGGTCCACCGAGCTGATCCATTCGCCACCGGATTTCACGAGGTCTTTGCTGCGGTCCTGAATCTTCACGTACCCGATGTCGTCGATGGTCACGATGTCGCCCGTCTTGAACCAGCCGTCGTCGGTGAAGCGATCGGCGGCGTCCGGGCGATTATAGTACGCGCTGGCGATCCACGATCCACGCACTTCCAACTCTCCCATCGATTTACCGTCCCAGGGTATCAAGCCCTCATCACCGCGACCGCGAATCTCGACCAGCGGAATCGGTGTGCCCTGCATCGCGCGATACTCGTACTGGGTCTCATTGTCCATCTGGGCAATCTCCGCGTTCATGTTCGAAATGGTGCCGATGGGCGACATTTCCGTCATACCCCAGGCCTGCACGATGCTCAGTCCGTGCCGTTCCTCGAAGTTTTTGATCATGCTGACCGGCACCGCAGAGCCACCCACGATCATTCTGCGTATCTTCAATTTGTATTTGTTCGGTTCCGCATCCAACGCCGCGAGCAACGCGTTCCAGATAGTCGGAACACCCGCGGTCATGGTCACTTCTTCCTGCTCAAAGGCCTGTAGTAAACTTTCCGGATCAAGATGCGGTCCCGGGAAAACCAGTTTCGGTCCAGCCATCGCCGCGGCATAAGGTAGGCCCCAGGAGTTCGCGTGGAACATCGGCACGACAGGGAGAATACAGTCTGCTTCACGTACCTCAATGGCATCAGGCAATGCAGCGCCCAGAGAATGCAGCACCATCGAGCGATGTGAGTACAAGACTCCTTTGGGTTTACCTGTGGTACCCGACGTGTAACACATGGCCGCGGCCATTTTTTCGTCCAGTTCGATTTGCTCGTATGCCGCGTCATCTTCCGCCGCGAGCAATTCTTCGTAGTCCAGCGCGCCCTCTGGAAGGTCGCCGCCGGCACTGATGACGATGATGTGTTGCGTCTTGATTTTGTCTCGAACTTCATCCAGCAACGGCAATAGTGATTCATCGACGATGATCGCCTTGTCGTCGGCATCGTTGATGATGTATTCAAGATCGTCCGGGTGGAGCCGAATATTCAGCGTATGCAAGATTCCCCCTATGATGGGAATCCCGAAATAACATTCCAGATGCTGATAATGGTTCCAGCACATGGTGCCGACCGCGTCGGATTCTTTGATGCCCAATCGTCGCAATGCCGAAGCCAGCTTCTTCGCACGCAAGGCCATATCGCGGTAGTTATAGCGATGAAAACTCTTGTCCGGCAGACGCGTGACAATCTCTTTGCGGTGAAAATGCTGTTCCGCGCGACGCAATACGCCGTCCAAAGTGAGTTGGTAATCCATAATCAGGCCGTTCATGTGCAATTCCTCCAGGCAGGTTTACTGTGCCGAATGTAATCAAAAATAAGACACCCAAATTACGGCTATTCCACGCGAATGGAGCGTTGGTCGGTGTAGGTCTGTCCAAACATATCCGTCGTGCGCACGTGGATAAGGTGCAGGCCCGGTGGGGGCGTGCCGGAGAGATTGGCCGTCCAGATGTGCGTCGAGTTGGCTGTGTTAGGCAAGGTGCGACCAGCCTCTTTAGGCATGAGCGGCTCCAACGCTTTCATTTTCGCGTAGTAGGGATCGGCCATCGGCGTTAGGACCATCTTCGTCCAATCGCCCGATTCGCCCAACCGCATCTCAACCGTCGATCGCTCCGACCCGGCGAATACATTGGCCACGATTTGCGTGTTCGAAGCGTCTGCGGATTGAATTACTTCGGGCGCGTAGATGTTCATCTGGTGATCAGCCGATCGACGTGCGGCCTTGAATCGAATTGAGTAGTCACTACCGCTAAAGGTAACGATGGAGTATCCGTTCGGCGCACCGTCGGCCATGGTCGCATGAGGAATGCCGTTTTCGTCCACCACGCCGGACCACCATGAGCCGCAAACGGTGGCGTGGACCAGATGGTGATGTTCCCCTTCGCCTTTCCAGCCACCCTCTTCGTCGACGAAGTAATGGGCCTGTCGATGCCAATGTGCCGAGATACTGAAGTTGTTCGGATGACCGTCGAGGATGTCGTAAACGGCTTCCTTATCATCGATACTGGTGAGCGGGATGTGCATCATGAGCACAACGAGCTTGTCTTTGGGCACCAGCGCGAGATCATTTTTTAGGAATGCGAGCTGATTCGCTCCAAGCTCGCCATGATACCCCTCGCCGTTCCACGCGATGTCGTCAAGGTTCACGAAATGCACTTGACCATAATCAAAGGAGTAGTAACTCGGGCCATAGTAATATTCCCAGGTCTCGTCCGAATTCGCATCGTCCGGCGATTTGAGATTGAGGTCGTGATTGCCATGAACGTTGTACCACGGCACGCCAATGGTGGCGAGCAACTGCTCCAACGGTTTGTAGAGACTCAGGTTGTTAAAGACAACATCGCCCAGCGTAATGCCGAATGCTGCTTCAAATCCGACCAGTTCCTGCACGACATCGTGCGCAATATAATCGACCTCTTGTTGATTTCGTGGCTGGGTATCACCGAAGGCGATCATTTTGAAGGTATCCGGCTCCTTCTGTGGATACAGCGGAAAATCGATATGTCTGGGCAGCTTGCCCGTGGGTTCGATGGTCGGATACTTCGCTTCCAGGCGCGGCGACCCTGCGGGTTTGTGGTTGTAGTAAAATCGCGAGATGCCCGTGTCGGATTGAGGAGTACGCCAACCGCTCGGTTTCACAACGAAGACGATGGTGTCCTCCGTGACCGGAATTTCGTAACGCCCTTTGAGGTCTGTTTGCACTACGTCGACACCGTTTGACACGGCTACACCAGCGAGACGATCTTCTCCACCGTTGCTTTCGCCGTTGCCGTTTTTGTCGTGGAAGACGATGCCTTTGGCGACGGAAGCCGACCAGGCCGAGGCGGCGACGGTGCAGGTGAATACAGTAGCGAGCGTCAATTGAATGAAAGGTTTCATGGGTTCAAGTTCTTTCAGGTTGAATGCATGCCAAAACCGGAATCAGCATAGCACGCTAGAACGGAAAGAACAACGCGCGCCTTCGCTCCAAATTCCACGCCCGTTAAAACAAAAAAGGGCCAACATCCCAATGGATGTCGGCCCATCATAAGACGTCGTTTATCTAGTTTCGCTGACCGCCCCCACCGCCTCTGCGCCGTTGTTGAGTAGCCTCATTCCAGACGATGATCTGTTCATCGGAAAGCAGGCCGCCTATCGCCAGATCCAGCATACCCTTGAGCTCTTGCGAAGCCACTCGCATGCTTTCGAAGTCCATCGCGGCGATGGCTTCTGCTCGCGCTTTGTCGGATTCCATCACATAATTCGCGATCAGAGCCAGTGCCTTAAAATTATCCTCTTCCTTCAGCTCAAAGCCCAGCAAGGTATCCACAAACCGATCCCAACTGCGATTGTAGGAACCCAGGGAGGTCATGACCCCTTCAATCTCTTTGTCGCTCAGGAACGCAGAAACATTTTTGCGCAAAGTAGCCGCTTGCGATTCGCTAATCTCCATCATTTCCTGAAACATGCCGGGACCGCGCTGTGCCGTGGCCATCATTTCCTGCATTTCCTTGCCTTGCGCTTCACGACTGACCTTGTAAGCCGCGACGAGCTTGGCGGTATTGTCGGCGGATACACCGTTTTCGCGGGCGACACCACTGGCTTCGGCCGACCACGCCGCGTCCAGTTTTTCCGGTGCTAACCTGGGGCCGCCTCCGCGTTGCGCCTGTGCTTTGATCGTGATGAGGCACGTCATGACAATGATTGCGCACATGCCTATGCGTCCCGGCGATCTGAATACTACATTTAGTGTTGCTTGCATGGTTCTTCTCCTGATCGTTGATACAGCGTTGAAGTGATTTCCCGCGTTCTTTAAACGATCCGCAGGGCTGTTTTATTAGCTAGTGATTAAAAAGTAGTCCCCGGTTACAGGATACGCGAAAAGTCTATATATTGAAGGTAAATTGTAGACAATCGAACACAATATCCCCAAGTTACTCACATTTCCCCTAGACATTCCTCTTGATCATGCTGTAATCTAATTCACAAGAGAACGGGGGGTTTCTGCTGTGAGGAACCAGTCTCTTGCAGGGGGATTGCGCGCGATGTCTCAAGTACAGGAATCGATGGAAGAAGTCGAAAATCAAACGGAGCCGGTCGTGAATGAGCCGACAAAAACGCCCACGAATGCCGATTTCATCGTGGATGAGGCAACCGATGAGGTCTTGCGCCTGCATTTGGACGAATTCGAAGGCCCGCTGGAAGTCCTGCTGTACCTGATCAAATCGCAGGAAATCGATATCTTCAATATCCCCATCCTCAAGATCACCGAACAATACATGAAGTTCCTCGAATTAATGGAGGAACAGAACCTCGAAGTGGCCGGAGACTATCTGGTGACCGCCGCAACGCTCATCCAGATTAAGTCGAAAATGCTGATTCCCGTTGAAGCCGATGAAGATGACGAAGAAATCGACGAAGGCGACCCGCGCATGGAGCTGGTTGAGAAACTGATCGCCTATCGTATGTATCGCGATGTGGCAGCACGGCTGAAAAATCTCGAGGAAGAACGTTCAAACTGGTTTATGCGCAATGCCAAGCCAAATATAAAAGACCTTGGACCCGACCCGGATGCGGAATATATTGATGCGACGCTCTTCGACCTGACCCAGGCCTTCAAGAATGTGCTGCGCTATCTAAAAGAAGACGTGGTCCACATTGTCGAGGAAGAAGAATCCTCGGTGGATGAAAAAGTGGACTACATCCAGGCCGTGCTCGAAATTCAAGACAGCGTTGAATGGCTCGATCTGCTGAAAACCTGCAAAGGCAAAGTCGAGATCATCTGCACCTTCCTCGCCATTCTCGAGCTGTGCCGGATGAATCTCATCACGCTGAATCAGCATTCCAGCTACGGCGACATCCGCCTCTTCCGCAAAACACCCAACAACATCGAATCCTTCAACGTCGCCTAAGCCTGTGTTTGCAAGCCCGATAAAAGGCATCGGATGTCCTATGTAAATCCATTGAATTCGGTTTACAGAACACCCTCGTAGTATCGTATACTTCATGTTGATCTTAGTATGAACGAATGTCATCCAACAATAAAGATGAGCCGTTAAAGGATACCGTATGAGACTGATACGATTTGGCGATGCAGGTTCGGAGAAACCGGGCGTGGTACTGTCCGACGGAACACGCATCGATACCTCAGGATTTGGTCAGGATTACGACGAAACATTCTTCGGCGGAGACGCGCCGATACGGCTTCGGGAATGGGTGGATGCCAACGGCTCATCGGCCCCGCAAGTTCCTGAAACTACACGACTTGGTCCCCCTACCACCCGTCCAAGCAAGATTGTCTGCATCGGCCTGAACTACAGCGATCATGCCAAGGAAAGCGGTATGGAAGTACCCGATGAACCCGTGATTTTCTTCAAGGCCTCATCATCATGTTGCGGACCCGAAGACAATCTCATCATGCCGCGCGGTGGCACAAAACTCGATTACGAAATTGAACTCGCCTACGTCATCGGTAAGAAGGCCAGCTACGTTAAACAGGAAAACGCGATGGATCACGTCGCGGGATTCTGTCTGCACAACGACTACTCCGAACGCGCATTCCAGCTGGAAACAAGTGGTCAATGGGTCAAAGGAAAAAGCTGCGACACCTTCGCGCCACTCGGCCCGGAACTGGTCACGCCGGATGAAGTACACGACTACCTGAATCTCGATATCTGGCTGAAAGTAAACGGCGAATACCGACAGAATGGAAGCACGTCGTACATGGTTTATGATGTCGCGTATCAAATCGAAATGTTGAGTCACTACATGACATTGCTACCGGGCGATGTTGTCAGCACGGGCACACCTCCAGGCGTGGGGCTTGGTTTTGATCCGCCTCGTTACCTCAATGTGGGCGACGTCATCGAGTACGGCATCGAAGGTCTCGGCACGGCGCAACAAACCGTCGTCGAGCCCGTGTAGCGAAACGATATGACGATCACAGACATCACAACACACGACATTCGTTTCCCGACATCAAAGACGTTGGACGGTTCGGACGCGATGAATGCCGACCCGGATTACTCGGCGGCCTACGTGATTCTGAAGACGGATTCCGAACTCGAAGGCCACGGGCTAACCTTCACGATCGGTCGCGGAAACGACATCTGCGTGAAGGCGATTGATGCGCTGAAACCCTTCGTATTGGGCAAGAAACTCGACGATTTCACCTCCGACATGGGGCAATTCTGGCGTGATATAACTGGCGATTCGCAATATCGATGGCTTGGACCGGAAAAAGGCATCATGCACCTCGCTACGGGCGCGATGGTCAACGCTGTGTGGGATTTATGGGCGAAAGTCGAGAAGAAACCGCTCTGGAAATTGCTGGCGGACATGACACCGGAAAAGTTGGTCGCGTGCGTGGATTTTCGATACATCACTGACGCGATCACGCCGAAAGAGGCGACCAAAATGTTGAGCGCAAACGAATCCAGCAAGCAACGCCGCGAAGAATTTCTGCTCGCCAACGGCTATCCCGCGTATACGACCTCTGTCGGTTGGCTTGGCTATTCGGATGACAAAATTCGGCAGCTCTGCCGAGAAGCGCTCGCGGAAGGATGGACGGCCTTCAAGATGAAAGTCGGGCGCGATCTGGATCAAGATAGACGGCGAGCGGCAATCATTCGCGAAGAAATCGGACCCGACAATTTGCTGATGATGGATGCGAATCAAATCTGGGGTGTTAACGAAGCGATCGATTGGATGCACGCACTGAAAGAATATGATCCGTATTGGATCGAGGAACCGACAAGTCCCGATGACCTATTGGGCCACATGTTGATTCGCAAAACTGTTTCCCCCGTTAAAGTCGCAACAGGCGAACATTGCCAGAATCGCATCATGTTCAAGCAGCTCATGCAGCTCGAAGCCATCGACGTTTGCCAGATCGATAGCTGCCGGGTCGGAGGCGTAAACGAGAATCTCGCGATCATGTTAATGGCGGCAAAATTCGAAATCCCCGTATGCCCCCATGCCGGCGGGGTAGGTCTCTGCGAATACGTCCAGCATCTTTCCATGTTCGACTACATCGCCACTTCCGGTTCGCAGGAGGGCCGCATGATCGAATACGTCGACCACCTCCACGAGCACTTCCTCGACCCCATTCAGATGCGCGGCGGGAACTATTTGGCTCCACGGCGCCCGGGGTATAGTATAGAGATGAAACCCACGTCCATACGGGACTATTCGTACCCCGATGGCGCGATTTGGCAGGCGGAATTAGCGTAGGAGCGGCAAATGTTGGTAGGGATCTCATCACTATTCAGCCCGGAATTACTGACTACAATCTACGCGATGGGCCACGGGGATGAGCTGGTATTGGCGGATGCCCACTTCCCGGGCGAGTCCCAAGGCGTGGAGG
>JAYGCN010000301.1:0-2477 GCA_046583315.1 Candidatus Hydrogenedentota bacterium | reverse complement strand
TCCGGCAGCAAGTGTGGTCATTGTGGGGATGCCTTGTTCAAGCGCGTTACGGCGGATGGCTTGCTCGTCAAACTTGGACTGAATGCCGAGCGGTGTATTGATGATCCAATGGACATCGCCATTGATGATGCGGTCCACGATATTGGGGCGCCCTTCACCGACTTTGAAGACTTCTTCGACTTCGACGCCGCTCTCGGAAGCGACCGCCGCCGTGCCCTTCGTAGCGATGACTTTGAATCCGAGTGCATCCAGTTCTTGGGCCAGTTGTTTCGCTCCGGGCTTGTCTCGTTCGTTCAGGCTGAGAAAGACGGTGCCTTCCGTAGGCACGTCGTTACCAGCCGCCAATTGACTCTTGGCGAAGGCGCTGCCCATATCGCGCGAGATGCCCATTACTTCGCCGGTACTGCGCATTTCGGGTCCGAGCAGCGTGTCGACACCGGAAAATTTGATGAAGGGCAGCACGACTTCTTTGGCGGATACGAAACACGTTTCCGGGTCTTTCATGATGCCGAGGTCGTCCAGGGTTTTTCCGGCCATGATGCGTGCGGCAATTTTGGCAAGTGGTAATCCCATGGCCTTGCTTACGAAGGGGACGGTGCGTGAGGCGCGGGGATTTACTTCAATGAGATAGATGTCATCGTCGCGCACGGCGAATTGGATATTCATGAGCCCGATGACGTTCAGCTCCAACGCGAGGGCGCGCGTCTGCCGCCTGATTTCTTCGAGAATCGTATCCGGAAGATCGTGGGGCGGGAGTATGCAGGCACTGTCGCCTGAGTGAATGCCGGCTTCTTCGATGTGCTGCATGATGCCCGCGACGATGACACGTTTCCCATCGCATAACGCGTCAACATCCAACTCGATTCCTGCTTCAATGAATTTGTCGATTAGGATAGGCCGTTCTGGTGAAGCGTCTACGGCATGTTTCATGTACCGCTCAATCGATTCGCGATTGTACACAATTTCCATGGCACGTCCACCAAGCACGAAGGAGGGGCGTACAACAACGGGATAGCCAATTCTATCCGCGACAACGATTGCTTCTTCAGCCGAGACGACCGTTTCGTTGTCCGGTTGTTTCAAACCGAGTTTTTCTACCAGGTCGCGGAATCGCTTGCGGTCTTCTGCGCGATCAATGCTGTCTGGCGACGTGCCGATGATCGGTACGCCAGCCGCTTCGAGAGCGTTTGCAAGGTTCAATGGTGTCTGCCCACCGAACTGCACGATGACGCCTTTGGGTTTTTCGCGTTCAACGATGTTCAAAACGTCTTCGAAGGTGACCGGTTCGAAGTAGAGTCGATCCGAGGTGTCGTAGTCAGTCGAGACCGTCTCGGGATTTGAGTTGACCATGATGGTTTCGTAACCATCCTCTTTCAACGCGAAGGCCGCGTGTACGCAACAATAATCGAACTCGATGCCCTGTCCGATACGGTTGGGTCCGCCCCCGATGATCATGATCTTTTCTTTGTCGGTGTCGCGCACTTCGTCTTCGTCGCCGTAGGTGGAGTAGTAATAGGGGGTATACGCTTCGAATTCAGCCGCGCAGGTGTCCACCAGTTTGTAGTCGGGAATTACACCGTGTTTTTTGCGTAGTTCGCGGACTTCGGCTTCGGTTTTCCCCCAGAGATGTCCGAGTTGGATGTCAGAGAAACCGAATTCTTTCGCGTTGCGCAAGACTGCTGCGTCATCAGGTTCGGCATCGCGAATGATCGATTCCTCTGCGACAATGTCACGCATGTGGCGCAGGAACCACGGGTCGATACCGGTCGCGGCATTTAGATCTTCTACCGTAAGGCCGATGCGTAGTGCTTGTGCGAGCTGAATGAGGCGATCGGGGGTGGGTTTCTTGACGGCGGTAAGTAAAGCCTGTTTTTCTTCTTCGATATCACCGCTGGAGGTTAAGGGTTTGTCTTTGCCGTCTGCACCGAGTCCGGAGCGCCCGATTTCGAGCCCGCGAATCGCCTTTTGCAGGGATTCCTTAAAGGTGCGACCAATAGCCATTGTTTCGCCGACGCTCTTCATCTGGACCGTCAACAAGTTGTCCGAGCCGGGAAATTTTTCGAAAGCCCAGCGTGGAATTTTTGTGACGACATAGTCAATGGTGGGTTCAAAAGATGCCGGTGTCTTCTTGGTAATGTCGTTCGGGATTTCATCAAGCGTATACCCGACCGCGAGTTTTGCTGCGATTTTCGCGATGGGAAATCCGGTGGCTTTCGAAGCCAGAGCCGAGCTACGGGATACCCGCGGGTTCATCTCGATGACGATCATGCGGCCGGTTTTCGGGTCCGTGGCGAATTGGATGTTGGAGCCGCCGGTATCCACGCCGATTTCGCGAATGATGTCGAGAGCGGCATTGCGCATGTGTTGGTATTCTTTGTCGCTCAAGGTCTGCGCCGGGGCAACTGTGATGCTGTCGCCCGTGTGTACGCCCATCGGGTCGAAGTTTTCGATGGAACAGACGATGACGACGTTGTCAT
>JAYGCN010000278.1:0-3912 GCA_046583315.1 Candidatus Hydrogenedentota bacterium | reverse complement strand
ACGTGATGAGGAATACTTGCGCGAATCCATCATGGAATCGACCAGGTTTGTTGTGGAGGACTACACTCCGCTGATGCCGAGTTTCAAGAACCAATTGACCGATGAAGATGTCCTTAATTTGATGGCATACGTTAAATCGCTTAAGAGCGAATCCTGATCATTATTAACGAATAACACGAACTCATTCAGAACATACTGTTCGAAACGATAAGAGGCTTAGAAGAATATGGCTGTTGCACCAGAAGAAGAAGTCAGCCCACCGGCACACGACGATGCGCCAGTAAATTACTGGAATGTGAAATACACAATCCTGTCCTGGCTTCTCACCAAAGACCACAAACGCATCGGCATGATGTACCTGGCCAGTATCATGGTATTTTTCATGATTGGTGGCATGTTCGCCATGCTGTTTCGTCTTGAGTTGGTGACCCCTGCAGGTGATCTGTTCAGCGCGGATCAGTACAATAAATTCTTCACGTTGCATGGCGTGATTATGATTTTCTTCTTCTTGATTCCTTCGATTCCGGCGACATTGGGCAACTTTTTCCTGCCGATTATGCTGGGCTGCAAAGATTTGGCATTCCCCAAGATTAACTTGTTGAGTTATTACATTTACGTGGCTGCGGGCCTTTTTGCCGTTGCAACCCTGGGTACAGGCGGAGTGGATACGGGCTGGACATTTTACGCGCCGTTGAGCACGGAATACGCGAATACGCAGGTATTCCTGGCAACCTTCGCAGCCTTCCTGGCGGGATTCTCTTCGATTCTCACGGGTGTGAACTTTATTGCAACCGTACATAAAATGCGCGCACCGGGGCTTACCTGGTTCCGCCTGCCGCTCTTTGTCTGGGCGCATTATGCTACTGGCCTGATTATGATGCTGGGTACCCCCGTAATCGCAATCACGCTCTTCCTGGTGGGCTTTGAACGCGCGACGGGCATCGGAATCTTTGACCCGGCCATCGGCGGCGACCCGGTTTTGTTCCAGCACATGTTCTGGTTTTATTCTCACCCCGCCGTGTACATCATGATTTTGCCTGGATTCGGGGTTATTAGTGAAGTTATCGCCTGTTTCTCGAAAAACCGCATTTTCGGATACGAGTTCATCGCCTTCTCAAGTTTGGCGATTGCGATTCTCGGGTTCTTCGTGTGGGGCCACCACATGTACGTGACGGGGCAATCTTTTTATACTGGGGTCGTATTCTCCTTCCTGACGTTTTTGGTTGCGGTGCCCTCGGCGATCAAGGTTTTCAACTGGACGGCGACTTTCTGGGGGGGTAATGTTACCTTCGAGACGCCGATGTTGTACGCGATGGGCTTTATGGGGTTGTTTCTGGTTGGTGGTCTTACGGGTTTGTTCCTGGCAGCGATGGGAATGGACGTTCCCCTGCACGACACCTACTTCGTGGTCGCGCACTTCCACTACGTGATGGTTGGTGGCATGGTGATGGCGTTCATGTCCGGGATTCACTTCTGGTGGCCGAAAATGACCGGAAAAATGTATCCTGAAGTCTGCGGACAGCTCTCCGCCTTTCTGGTTTTCGCGGGATTTAATGCGACCTTCTTCCCGCAATTCATTCTGGGTTGGTTGGGTATGCCGCGGCGCTATCACTCGTATCCCGAAGAATGGGTCGTGTTGAACGTCATGTCCACCGCTGGCGCGTCCATTTTGGGCATTGGCTTCACGTTTTCCATCTGCTACATGATCTGGTCGTTGTTCTGGGGCAAGAAAGCGCCGCAGAACCCTTGGGGTGCCAAGGGACTTGAATGGGAAGTGTGTACCTCACCGCCTGAGCCTCACAACTTCCACGAAATTCCGATTGTAACTGAAGAAGCCTACGCCTACACGGGTAAGGAGACGATGGATGTCTGATGTCACTATGGGGCCAGCGGAGCCTATCGTTTCCGATCACTTTGTTAGCCGGGAACAACAGAACGAAACGAGCTTCATCGGCATGTGGCTTTTTCTGGCACAGGAGGCCTTGTTCTTTGGCGGGCTTTTCGTGGCCTACGCTGTGTACCGCTTTAAGTATCCCGAAGTCTGGGAAGCGGGTAGTGGACAGCTGAACGTATGGTACGGTGCAGGAAACACGATCGTGCTTCTGGCCAGTAGCGTGACCATGGCGTTGTGTGTGTGGTCGACTCAATCGGGATATTGGAAACGGCAGGTTGGCTTTCTGTGCGCCACAATCGGGCTGGGAATCATCTTCCTTGGCGTGAAGTGGGTTGAATACTCTGAAAAATGGGATCATGGTCTGGTACCTGTGTTTAACTGGCATCCGCACGCTGAAGGCTTGGACCCTGTAAAAGGTGAGCTTTTTTTCTCGATGTATTTCATTATGACGGGCATGCACGCCTTCCACATGGTTATCGGGTTCGGAATCGGTGCCGTGTACATCGTACTTTGTTTGATGAAAAAGTTCGGCCCCAATATGTATTTGCCGGTTGAATTTTTTGGATTTTATTGGCACTTTGTTGACATCGTATGGGTATTCCTCTTTCCCATGCTCTATCTTGTATAAGGGTTATCGCATATGAGTGAAGAACTACACACAGAAGATGACGCAGGTCACGCCGCGCATCATATCGTTTCGTGGAAATTGTACATAGTCAACGCGCTAGTGATTACAGTACTCATGATATTGACCGTGGTTGCGGCGATGTTTGATTTCGGTCATCCCAACGGGCTGAATTTGTTTATTGCAGTTGTTATCGCCATCATGAAGACGGCTTGTATTGGTGCTATCTTCATGGGCGTGTGGTGGAATACCCCGCTGGTGAAGGTATTTGCCATCGGCGCGGTAGCTTGGCTAATTATCTTTTTTACCTTCGTGCTGGTAGATTATATTAACCCCACCTTCGGACTAGGTACGCCGTATGTGGATTTCCATCATCAAGGCGAATCCCCGCTGCCGAAATAAGCGCGATTCAATACGAAAAAATAAACCGGACCTGTTCCATGGAGCAGGTCCGGTTTTCTTTTGCTGAGGGTTAGCTGCTGTTAGTCGGCTTTGATTTGAATAACGATTTTACCGACGGCCTGACGATTGACGAAGACGTTGAGCGCATCGACGTATTGGTCGAGCGGAAATTTTTGGGAAACGAGCGGTTTGAGTGTGCCTTCGTCGTAGAGCGCGAAGAGTTCTTCGGTATTCTGGTCGTGCACTTCCGGCTCCCGACGTCGGAAGTCGCCCCAGAACACGCCGACGAGATCGCAGCCTTTGAGCAGTGCGAGGTTGATGGGGTATTTGGGGATGGTGCCGCTGGCGAATCCGATGACCAATAAGCGACCCTTCCAGTTGATGCAGCGCGCACTTTGGTCAAAGAGGTCGCCGCCGACAGGATCGTAGATCACGTCTGCGCCGACGCCACCGGTAAGCTTTTTGACTTTATCCTTAAGTTGACCATCGCCGTAGTTGATGAGTTCATCCGCGCCGGCCTGTTTTGCGACTTCGAGTTTCTCATCGGTGCTGGCCGCGGCGATTACCCGTGCGCCCATGGCTTTACCCAATTCTACAGCCGCATACCCGACACCACCGCTGGCACCGAGCACGAGCAGGGTTTCGCCGGGTCGAATGTCCGCACGTTGTTTGAGTGCGTGGTAGGAGGTTCCGTAGATCATGCCGAAACCGGAGGCGACTGCGAAATCCATGCTGTCCGGAATTTTTGTGACCGCACCCACGGGACAGGCGACTTTTTCGGCCATGCCTCCGACGCCGATCATGGCCATCACGCGATCACCCACGGCGACCTCGGTCACGCCTTCACCCACCCCTTCGATGATGCCCGCCACTTCGGAGGATGGCGTAAAGGGAAAGGGTGGCTGGAACTGATACTTGCCCGCAATTTGTAGTGTATCCGGAAAATTAAGACCCGTCGCGTGGATATCGATCAATACATCGCCTTTTCCAG
>JAYGCN010000245.1:0-2678 GCA_046583315.1 Candidatus Hydrogenedentota bacterium | reverse complement strand
CAGGAATCAGCAAGAAAACAAAAAACGGTGTCAGATCGGAAAAATAGCGCGGGCCATAGGAATGTCCTCCCCACCAATCGCCAAAACTGGCGATGAGCAACCAATGCACGAGGATGCAGCCGCCGAGCAACGGATAGAGCCAGTCCTTGTGTGCCTGTTTCCGTGCGAGCCAGAGTCCGTATAGTGAAAAGATAAACAATGGACAGTAGACCAGCAATCCGCGGGCAGGACTGATCAAGAGTCCGGCGAGCGCGGTGAAATAGTGTACTTCATAGACGGCTTCGCTCCCGAGCTGATCCTGCGGCATGTAATAGGGAGAAAACGGCGCATCGTAAATCGAGAAGTTATAGATAAAGAAAGGAATCGCGATCATGCACGCCCAGCCCACGTACTTCGGAAAATAGTCGCGGTGTTGGATGAGCACGTACACACTGATTGCGATGATCGGCAGCGCATTCGTCGGTCGTATCACAAATGCCATCGCGAGGGGTAACGCGGCGAACTGAATCCAGCGCGGATGCTTTCGTGCGATGACAATCAAGTACAAGGTGATACTCAACATCAGAATCGATCCGCAATGCTGACCCAACGCGCGACTGCCCACGGACCACACGGAAGTGCAAAACAGAAACCAGAACGTAATGATAAGGGCCTTCTTTATGGACAGAAATTCATGCGCGGTTCCAAACATGAACAGGGTAGCGGTCGACATGAAAAAACACGCGATAACCAGCTCGATGCGCCAATACATCGTGATGACGTTCACCTCGGTCAGCGGTTTCACGCTGGAAGCGATGATGCGTTCCTCAATACCTGGAGCAATCCAAAACATGAACTGCGCGGCCTGATCAAGCACCAACACGAACGGCGCGGACAACACCGCGATGCCTATTGGAAAACGGTTAACCCAATGCCCGTCGATCTCCTCGACCCAATAGTACTCGTGTTCATCGAGCAACTCCGGAAACTCATCCAGATTCAGATCGCCCTCGTACACAAGGCTATACGCCATGGGAATCGACCACCGAGAATCACCCGAAGCGATCACGCCACTGAAAAAATGTGTCGTATACGCAACAACAAAGATGCCTATATAAGGAAGGGCGCGCTGAACGGCGGGATGAGTGAGGAGTGCTCGCATGATTGGAACTAGTATGCATCCTTCAGCAAGGGATCGTCAATTCGTTTCATTTCTTCGAGGAGTTGTTTTTGGAGGTCTTCAATGAGTCCATCGGGATCGCCTTGACGTTTCAATTTTCGATAGAGGTTGTTGCCTTCGTCGGGATCGTTTTCGAGATCGTACATTTCGTCCATCATATTGGCATGGAAGTGGCGAACGTATTTGTATTTTTCGGTGCGAATCATGCGCATGTAGGCGAGACCGTTGTTGTGTAGATCGTATTGACCGAAGAGCGGGCGATAGTCGGGAAAATCCTCGCCGCGCAGTAGCGTCGAAAAGTCTGCGCCATGAGCCGTTGATTGAGGGTGCAATTCTATTTCGGCCATTCCCGTGATGGTGCGATAGATATCGAGATTCGAAACCATCGCGGTGTGGACTGTTCCAGGTTCGACAACACCGGGCCAGCGTATCGCAAGCGGTACGGCGATCGACGTATCCCACATATTCGGACGTTTCGGGCCACTCACGCCGCCGGCAATCCAGTGACCGTTACCCTTGGTGTTGATGCTGTGACGCCCTTCGTTGTAGCCGTGGTCCGAGGTGAACAACACGATGGTGTCTTTAGTAAGGTCATTCGCGTCGAGGTAATCCAGTAATCGCGCGATATTCCGGTCGACCGAGGTGATGCTGGCGTAGTAGGCGGAGGTGGATCGGCGCACTTTTTCCTTGTCTACACCGGGAAATGAAGGAATGCGCGGGGTTTTGCCTTCGTATGGCGCGGTATCCTCTTTCGGCACGGGCCCATACGGTAAATGCGGCGCGCGAAAATGGAGGGATACATGAAAGGGCGCATCTTTTTTCGAAACCGTGTCAATCCAGGCAAGTGCGGCGTCCGTCAACCGATCCGGAAGCGGCCCTTCGACTTTTTCTTCAACGCCGTTCACCTCAAGTACAGCATCCACCGGTTTCGTGCCGCCGAGCAGAAAACCCATGAAGTGATCGTACCCTTTTTTGGTGGGATGATGATCGGGTGCCGAACCCAGATGCCATTTACCAAAGAGCGCGGTGTCATAGCCCTGTTCCTGCAGGACTTCCACCCAAGTCGGCGCATCCAGCCCAAGTCCGGCGGCCGATTCCTCCGGCGAAATCCATTCCGTAATGCCCAGCTCCGTCGGATACCTTCCCGACAAAAAAGTAGCCCGCGCAGGCGAACACACCGGCGAGACAACAAACGCGCGAGTAAACAAGGCACCCTCGGCCGCAATCCGATCCATCGCCGGCGTATGAATATCCTCATTCCCATACGCCCCCATCGCCCACCGCCCCTGGTCGTCCGTGACGATGGTGATGATATTCGGCGCCGCGTGGGCGCCGATCGTGGCCGAGAACAAAAAGAGTAATGCAACACATAGCTTCATCGATGGGGGCATCCTGTGGTTTGGGGTATTGTCGCTCTCAATTCTTGCACAGTTGAGCACAAAAAGAAAAACCCCGCGCATCGAAATGAATCAAAGCGCGGGGTTTTAGGATAAAGCCGGCGACGTCCTACTCTCCCACC
>JAYGCN010000224.1:0-4878 GCA_046583315.1 Candidatus Hydrogenedentota bacterium | reverse complement strand
TCGTGCAAACTGCCGCTTCGGGTGCGCACGCCGTTGATCTTGACACCGTTCCGCGATCCCAAATCTTCCACCGCAACGATGCCGTCTTCCAGCCATAAACGTGCATGTTGCCGCGAAACCGTTCCGCCATCCACCACAACCGTAGCTTTGTCGGAACGTCCAATCGTTACTTCATCCACAGCGATGGGCCACCGTTGTGTCTCATCCCCGCCGATTACCATTGCCAATGCGTATTGCATAGTACTCTTTCTCTTAAAACGGTATCTTCATTATACTCCCGCTCCAAAACAGCGGGGCGCAAAATAAACCTTGCGAAAATCGACACCTGATGTTATATTCAGCGTATTGATCGAGGGGAATCAACCATGAATGTAGCCCAAATACTGGATACCTTGCGCCAAGACGCGAGTTTCCAAAACCATCTGACCACATGGCACACCGTGCCCGCCAAACCTGCCGAGCATGCTGACTTTCCGGAGCGCCTGAATCCGAAACTGATCAAGTCGTTTCAGGAACGCGGTATAGAAAAGTTGTATACCCATCAGTCCAGCGCGATAAACGCCGTCCTGCAAGATGAAAATGTCTGCGTGGTGACCCCTACTGCGTCAGGGAAAACTATGTGTTACAACGTTCCGGTCTTGAATCGCCTTATGGAGAATCCAAATGCCCGGGCGTTGTACCTCTTCCCGACCAAGGCATTATCGCAGGATCAGGTTCATGAACTCAAATCCACCATCGACGAATTGGACGTGAAAATTGGCACCTACACCTTTGATGGTGACACGCCAGCCTCCGCACGCAAGGCCGTGCGCCAGGCCGGACACATCGTCGTCACCAATCCCGACATGTTACATGCCGGCATCCTCCCCCACCACACCATCTGGATCCGCCTTTTCGAAAACCTCGAGTACGTAGTCATCGATGAGTTACACCATTACCGCGGCGTGTTCGGTAGCCATCTCGCCAACGTCATCCGCCGTCTCAAACGCATTTGCGCATTCTACGGCTCCAACCCCAAATTCATCTGCTGCAGCGCGACCATCGCCAATCCCAAAGAGCTCGCCGAACGAATCATCGAAGCACCCGTCACGCTCATCGACAACAACGGCGCCCCCCACGGCGAACGCCATTTCCTCTTCTACAACCCCCCCGTCGTCAACGCGGAACTCGGTATTCGAAAATCCGCCGTCAAAGAAGTCAGCCGTCTGGCATCGCATTTCCTCTCCAAAGACGTACAGTCCATCATCTTCGCACGCAGTCGCCTCCGTGTCGAAATCCTCACAACCTATCTGAAGGCCGCCGTCAAAAAACTCGGCAAATCCCCCGAATTGGTCAAAGGCTATCGCGGCGGATACCTGCCCACCGAGCGCCGCGCCATCGAAAAGGGTCTACGCAACGGCGACATCATGTCCGTCATCAGCACCAACGCGCTCGAACTCGGCATCGACATCGGTAGCCTCGACGTGTGCATCATGACGGGCTACGCGGGCAACATCGCCAGCACCTGGCAACAGGCCGGTCGCGCGGGTCGTCGCTCGAACACCTCCCTCGTCGTACTCGTCGCCACCAGTGCCCCCCTCGACCAATACATCATCAATCACCCCGAATATTTCTTCGAACAATCCCCCGAACATGCCACCATCGACCCCAACAACCTCAGTGTCATGACCTCCCACATCAAATGCGCGGCCTTCGAGTTGCCTTTCCTCGACGACGAAGCCTTCGGTCTCGACCAGGTCTCCACCCAGGAAATCCTCAACTTCCTAGGCGAACACCGCATCATCCGCCACGTCAAAAACAAATGGCACTGGTCTGAAGACACCTACCCCGCCGAAGAAGTCAGTCTGCGCACCGCAGCACCGGGCAACGTCGTTATTCTCGACACCACGGACCACGGCCGCGTCATCGGCGAGATCGATCTCTTCGCGGCACCCACCGAAGTCTACGAAAACGCGATCTACATCCACCAAAGCGTTCAGTACACGATCGACACACTCGACCTCGAAGACCGCAAGGCCTACGCGCGACCCGTCGAGACCGATTATTACACCGACGCGCAGATTAAAGTCGACCTCAAAGTAATCGAATCATTCCGCGAAGAACACATCGGCGACGCAACGATAGCCTCCGGCGAACTCTCCGTCACCTGGCTACCCACCATGTACAAAAAGATAAAATTCGGCACGCACGAAAATGTCGGCTGGGGCGAAATTCACCTGCCCGAAACGACCATGCACACCACTTCCTACTGGGTCGAATTTGAAGAGGACTGCGGCGAAGGACTCGGCCTCGGTAAAGAAGAGCTCGGCGCGGCCCTCAACGCACTCGGCAACACTCTGCGCCAGGTCGCGCCCGTCCAGGTCATGTGTGATCTCTCCGACATCCGCGCGCAGGCCAACCTGAAATCCCCTTTCTCCGCCAAACCCACCATCTACCTCTACGAGACCTACCCCGGCGGCGTCGGATTCAGCGATAAACTCATGTCCCACCACACGCGCCTCTTCGAAGCCGCCATCTCCCTGCTCAGCGACTGCGCCTGCAAAGAAGGCTGCCCCAGCTGCGTCGGTACCGCCCTCGAATCCGGCGCCCACGGCAAACAAGCCGCCCTCCAACTCGCACAACTCGCCCTCACCGAAAGAAGCGACGAAACCGCCAATGTAGAAGTCCCCTTCTAGCCCCATGTCCGATGAGCAAAAGAGCGACGTGCAAAAGAGCGACGTGCAGAAAAAACTCGCGACCCTATCCTCCATGCAAGGCCTAATGACGGGCGCACAATGGAAAGGCAAGGCCAAGGAAGAAATCGTAACCCGAGACGAAGGCGGCTTCGAGATCGACCGCATCGTTCCCGGCGAAGTCCACGTCGTCGAAGAAGACGAGTTCTACCTCGTGCGCCAGGATTTCCTCTTGTCCACCCAACACGGCGACCTCACCCTCGGCGACGGACTCAACGTGGAAGGCCGCCACATCTCGCTGTCCGCCAACGACACTGAACTCGCCGAATTTGATCCCCGCACCGCCGTCTTCATCGATACCGAGACCACCGGACTCATGGGCGGCACAGGCACGGTCGCGTTTCTCGTCGGCGTCGGCTATTTCGTGGACGACGTGTTCCGCCTCGACCAATGTTTCATGCGCGACTACGACGACGAAGAAGGCATGCTCAAATATCTCGACACACTCTTCCAGAAAGCCGAGACCCTCGTCAGTTTCAACGGGAAAAGTTTCGATCTACCCCTGCTTCGCACGCGATTCATCACGAACCGCATCCCCTTCCGACTCGAATCCACCCTGCACTTCGATCTCGTACACGCCTCACGCCGCTTCTGGAAAAAACGACTCAAGGATTGCAGCCTCGGCAACATTGAAAAAGAAATCATGGGCATCCAACGCGTCGGCGACGTACCCGGTTACGAAATCCCCACCATCTGGCTCGAATACCTCCACAGCCGCGACGCGCGCAAACTCAAAGGCGTCTTCTACCATCACCAGATGGACATCCTCAGCCTCGCCACGTTGACCGGCCACCTCTCCCAATGCATCGACCAACCCGACGGCGAAGGATTTGTCCACCACGAAGACCGCCTCTCCCTCATGCGCATCCATTACCAGCAAAAAAAATACGACGACGTCCTGCACCTCTCCGAGACCCTGCTCGACACCCTCACCGAAACCGGGCTGCGCCGCGAATGCCTGCACATGATAGGATTCGCCACCAAACGACGCGCCGACTTCCCCCGCATGGAACAAATCTGGAAACAATGCCTCACCGAATTCCCCCGCGACCTCACCGCCCGCCTAGAACTCGCCAAACACTACGAACACCGAGCCAAAGACCTCCCAAAAGCCGCCAAGTTGTGTGAAGACGCCCTAACCTACATCGAAACCAGAACCCAACTAGGCACCCTCCACGCCGCCGATTACCAGCAGGCGGGTTTCCAAAAAAGACTCGAACGAATCCAGAAAAAGCTTAACCGCTAAAAACTCCTGACCACAGATTACGCAGATAAACACAGATTAAGAAACCGAAAACCACCAAGAACGAAAAGCGTCTCACGCAAAGACGCAGAGGCGCAAAGGATATTGCCTCAGAGATGTTCTGATTGAATCGATAGGCCGATATCGTCACTGACTATCGCATGGACTCAGCCTAACCAGCGCACTTCGCAAGCTAGGTAATCGCGTAAGAATATTCGAGCGGAGTTTCCGCCGACCTGACTAACCAAATACGCGGAGTTTCCGGCCTGAATTTCGTACCAGTTGTCAGTTCCCGAATTCCCACGTCCGGTTACGACCTGATTAAATGCATGACTTCCGATTTCAGGCCAAAGGGGAAAATCGACTGTGTCGAAGAACTCACTCGGATTGTCCAATTGAGCGATTGGAAATACTTCGACTATCGGATCTTGGGGTAGCATGGAGATACCATACTCAAAGTATATATGTCCTGCAGCCAATTTTCGCATTACATTTCTTATACGAACAACTTCAGGACTCCATTGAATCTCTCCTGTATCAGACTCCTGCCGCGCTGCTCGAATCCGTGCATCAAGATTTGGATTTCGCAATAAGGTTTCTCGAATTCGCGCTCTCTCGATTTCCTTTGCCGAATTCGCGCCTGTTATAACATATTCAATAAAGCAAGCAGTGTACTCTTCATCCAACGAGAAGTCTGCGTTACAGCGGGCACAACAAGGGACAACGGGTAGGTTCTGCGGATAAGGCTTGTCTAGAAGAACTTTTGATGGGACATGATCCCGCGTCTCGGGCGTGCAGCCGCAATAAATGCACATCCCCCTTAAACGTTCGTCAAAGAAAAGTTTTTTCGGATCCACTTGGACTCCATTTTTTTCGCGCAGTCGCTCCGGTTACACTCCTCCA
>JAYGCN010000354.1:0-5170 GCA_046583315.1 Candidatus Hydrogenedentota bacterium | reverse complement strand
TATCCAGTTTGGCGAATCTGTTGCTTCTCGATAGCGTTCCGTTTACGCGAATAACGAGGGAATCTACTGTGTAATAGTCTTCGCTTTCGTAGAAGATGTGTTCGCGTCCGCCGATTCGCAGGAGAGCGAGCATGGGTTTATCGTGGGCGTCTCTCCAGAGGAACGCCGTGCCCACTCCGAATTCAAGTTGTCCTGTGTGCTTGGAAATCGAGCGGCTGTATACGGGTTTCCCTACTGGAAGAGCCGTGCCCTTAACCGGATCACGATCGGCGATTGTATGCTTGGTGATACGCATGGTGAATTTGAGGTCTTGCTTGGTTTGACCGTAGTCCCATTGGAATTCGAGCGTATTCTTGGGCTCGGCTTGGATGGTCTTGAGTTGATATCGAGGCGGGTCGCTTTCGGGGATTCTTTCGAGGTAGTGATCTTTCTTGGAATTGTAGGTCGGTATACTGAGTCGCTCACCAGGGCCGGACATGGCTCCAATCATGCCATTCGCCGAGGAGATATTTTCGAAGTTGGGAAGGGGTGTTCCCGGGGGGGCGATGACAAGCTTCGTCTCGCCGAGAACAAGCTTACGGTAGTCGGGATATTTTCCGAATTCGATCACAGACTCTCCATCGATATTATGTTGTTCTACTACCAAATGAGTGAGAGGATTTGGTAGCCAGGCTGCGGATTCCCCAGCTTCCGGGAATTCAATGATCTGAATTTTGCTGTAGTATCGTTCCGCATTGGCAGTGGGGACTCCAATCAAAATCGCGGCAAGTGTGAGAGTTGTAGATATTCGCATATTATTTCTCCACATGTTCGACTTTGGCGAAGAAGAGTATGTGGTCATCTTCCCCGGCTTTGATGGTGTTGACGAACCATACCCCGTTCGTTGCGCGGAGTGTGGTATCGAGGACGGATTTGCTCATGATAACGGGTCCGGCTTCGAGTTCGGTGTCGGCGAGGGGAGCGTTACCAGCCGGCGCGCTATACTCTACTTTGAGGTTAAGGATAATCGTGTCGGAGTCGGGACTTCCGCTCGGGATTACTGAAACCTTGAGGCCTTGCTCTACTTGGACGATGGTGAGTTCAAATTCTTCTTCGGCAATATCCCCCTCGACAGGTTTGAGCATTTGCATGGGTATTTCCTGGGTCATTTCGATGCGTGCTTCAGCTCCGTTGAATGTTTGGATAGTCGGCCTGGCAAGAAGACTTATGGAATCGTTTTCTTTTAGGGCTGTTCCGGTCCAATGAAGGTCGCCGTCTTTGAGGGTGAGTCTGCTGCCGGAAAAATCAAGGGCGTGATCGGTATCAGACTCTTCCAGGAAACCCAGGGTCGACCCTTTTGAGTCGTCTTCGGCGGTTAGGTCCGAATCGCCGGTGACACGGTAGAGTTCGGTGGTAATTATGTAGGCATGCTCTTCGGCAAGCGCGGAGGTGCCGATGAGGCATGTGAGTGTGAGAATTGTACGGAATAGTTTCATTGTACGATTCCTTTCGGGGAGAGGTCGGTGATAATGGTGATGACTTCCGGATTGCCTTTAATGTCGCGAACGACGATTGTCGCTTCGGGAGGGTTCGCCCAGAAAGCGGCATCCATCGCCGGGCGTGGACGGAAGGTTGGGTAGTCGGGCGACTCGATAATGTAGACGGTGTTCGGTTCCGACGGGGAAGTAACCGGTGCCGACACTGCTCGCGTGACAGTCGACAAGCCAACGCACAGCATCGCCGCCGCGATGGCCTGCCATGGACGCAGGCTCCAACGCCGCGTCGAGGTGCTGTTTAATTTCCGCGTGTCGTCGAACAATTTTTGCATGCGTCTCTCGTGCAATTCGCTGGGCTCGGCCAATTGCTGTTCGCTCAGCGTCGTTTCGAGTTCGTCGTCATTCATGAGGTACCTCCTCAATTCGTTTTCGCATTTTTTCCAATCCTCTTCGATACCACGAGGCGGCGGTGTTGATGGACACGCGGCGTGCCTCGGCAATTTCGTTGAGCGTTAACTCGCTGTAGGCTTTGAGTACGACGGCTTCGCGTTCGTCATCGCCCAGAGCTTCCATTGCTTCTTCAATTAAAATTCGCGTCTCCGCGAGGCCGTCATCGGAGCCGTATTCAAATATCGAGTCGCTCAGCGTTTCCCGCGACCTTTTTCGCATCGCATCAATCGCGCGATTCCGAATACTTCGGAAGAGATAGGGCCTCAACTCCAGCGGCAACACCTCTCGACTCAACACTTCAGCAAAAACCGTATGGACCACATCTTCGGCCGCCTCTTTTGAACGGGTCATCGACAAGGCATAGGTGTACAACGCCTACCGGTGGGCACGATACGTGTCCTGAATATGTTCGATGTCCGCGTGATTCATGCTGATATACACTACCACGGGCGAGAGACTTCTTTTTGTGCATGGGTTTCAAAAATTATTGACCTGATCCCTGTTCATTCAGGATAATGAACCCTAACCCCTACTTTTTAGAAAGACTCCCCATGGACTCCGATACACTGCTTAACCCCCAGACCTTCGACCTGAATGATGACCAGAAAGTCCTGCTGGAGCATGCCGACCGCTTTGCGCGCGAGCAATTCCTGCCCATCGCCGAACAGATGGACAACGAGGAGTGGTGGCCGGAGGATCTGTTTCGTAAAATCGGCGCGCAGGGTTATCTGGGCGTGACGATTCCGGAAGAATTTGGCGGTGCAGGACTGGATATGGTCAGCGGCGGGGTCATCTTGCAGGCCTTCTCGCGCTACAGTCACGCCATCGGCCTGAGCGTGCTGGCGCATGACAATCTTTGCTCCAACAATATCGCACGCAACGGCAATGACGAACAACGCGCGAAATATCTGCCCAAGCTAAACTCAGGCGAATGGGTGGGTGCGCTCGGCATGACCGAACCGGGTGCTGGATCGGACGCGGTGGGTGGCATGGCTACCCGTGCTGAGCGTGTCGGCGATGACTATATCGTGAATGGCCGCAAAACATTCATCACCAACGGCCCTATCGCGGACGTGATCCTAATCTACGCGAAAACAGATATGAAACTCGGCTCGCGCGGCATTTCGGCATTTATCGTCGAAAAAGATATGCCGGGATTTTCTGTCGCGCAGAAAATGGTCAAAATGGGATTCCGTGGATCGCAGACCGGCGAACTCCTGTTTGATAATTGCGTGGTACCGGCAGAGAATCTCGTCGGTGGCGAGAACGCGGGTGTCGCGGTGATGATGGGTGGCCTCGATATCGAACGCGCCATGATCGCGCCGATTGCTATCGGCATCGGTGAACGCGCGTTGCAACTCTCCATTGAATACGCGAAAATGCGTGAACAATTCGGTAAACCGATCTCCGAATTTCAGATGATACAGGGGAAACTCGCGGATATGTACACTGAACTCGAAGCGATGCGGACCTTTGTTTATCGCGCACTGGCTGCGGCGGAACAGGTCGAAGTGGGTGGTGGTGGACGTGGCGAAATCCACAAACTTACGGCATCGGCAGCCCTCTTCGCGGGAGAATCCGTCAATCGCATTCTCGACAACGCCCTCCAGATCCACGGCGGATTCGGCTACATGTGGGAATCCGAAATCAACCGCCTCTATCGCTCCATCAAACTGCTCGAAATTGGTGCGGGGACCAGTGAAGTCCGTCGAAACATCATCGCCGAAGAATTGTTACGATAAGAACCGCTGTTCTCTTCGTACACACTGTAGTCTTTTGGGATAAGGAACATTCGGTGGGATACCCGTGTTTCGTAGATGCTAACATGTAAACCAATTCGTTCCGTACGCAGTCCAAGCTACATCACTTACAGAATCGAATCACCCCAACGCAGGAGAATTATCCATGAACATCCGTCGTAACGCATTGATGGGAATCGCTTTAGCGGGAACCCTTAGTGCAACCTCCGGCACTTTTGCCGAGCCCCTGACCTACACCAAAGACGTCGCGCCTATCCTGAACAAGGCCTGCGTGACTTGTCACCGACCGGGTCAAGTGGGTCCGATGTCCCTGATGAGCTACAAAGAAGTACGTCCCTGGGCCAAATCGATTCGTAAACAGGTGGCAGAGCGTTCGATGCCGCCTTGGCACGCAACTGAATCCAAAGTCGGCTTCACCAACGACCGTAGCCTGACCGACGAAGAAATAGCTACCATTACCGAGTGGATCGACACCGGTGTGAACCGCGGCAAACGATCTGACATGCCGAAGCCTACGAAATTCCCGAAATCGGGCACATGGCAACTGGGCGATCCCGACCTCGTCGTGAACCTTCCAGAAGTAGAAGTTCCAGGTGGCGGCCCTGACGTTTTCAAGAATCTGCCGGGCATCGTCAACCTTAAAGAAGAAAAATGGATGACGGCCATCGAAATTCTTCCCAGCAACACAAAGGTCGCCCACCACGTCATCGCGTTCCAGTCCCGCGGTTTCAATCCCGATCCCGTCGGCGGTTGGCTCGGCGCGTGGGCATCCGGCACGGACCCGATGATGTTCCCTAAAGGCACCGGTCGCGTAATGAAGACAGGCCACAGCATCATCGGCAACATGCACTATCACCCGACCGAAACCGATGAAGTCGATCAGACCCGTATCGGCCTGCATTTTGCCACCAAAGAAGACGGGATAGAAAAAGAACTCACAAACATGTGGGTGATGAATTCCGGTTTCAAAATTCCCGCTGGCGATGCCAACCACGAAGTCATTTCCTCCATGCTTTTCCGTCAGGACGGTAAAATCATGGCCTTCGCACCGCACATGCACTACCGCGGCAAAGACTTCAGATACACGGCAACGTACCCGGACGGTACACAGGAACTCTTGCTTTCCGTTGACAACTACGACTTTAACTGGCAGACGAATTACTTGTTAGAGACGCCAATTGATATTCCTGCCGGTACAACGGTTGAATGCGTCGCGCACTTCGATAATTCTGTCGATAACCCGGTAAACCCGGATCCGACTCGCGACATCACCTTCGGCAATGAGTCCTATGACGAAATGATGATCGGTTTCCTCGACTTCATCGTCGACGACGGTATCCGCCCGATGTCCCGCGAAGAATACAAAGCCATCGTAATGGACGAAACAATCGCGATGGACGCGGATAACACCTATTCGGTGTACTTCCGTGACCCGGGCCGTCCCACGGTCATCTATCTCCCCAAAAGCGGCGAAGGGGCTTTCGT
>JAYGCN010000341.1:0-4107 GCA_046583315.1 Candidatus Hydrogenedentota bacterium | reverse complement strand
ATTGTCGTACCGCTCTTCGTTGCTGTCCCCATATTCTTGCAGCCGCTCATGGTTCATCACAAACCCGACAGACATACGCCCGGGCAAGGGGATGAACCAATTCCATCCATGCTGAAGACGCCCAATGTGAATATTGCCGGGTACAGTCGTGTCGGCGCTCTCGATGTGTGCAAACAACACAGCATCGGATCGATTTCCGGAACGCGAGGGAATTTTCATCATGTTTGAAAACAACCGCTTACGTCCGCTTGCATCAACAATCAGATCGGGGCCGTCTGTCGATACATGTTCGTCAATAATCGCGCGACATTCATCTGTAAGTTTCGGTTGACCCGTTTTCGCATCGAGCTCCAAACGTGCCGATTGGGGTATTACGGTTGCCCCTGCAGAGCGCGCAGCGTTCAAAACGGCCGCATCAAATTGGTCACGCGGTACGTTGTAGGCATAACCCGGTAGCTTTTTTCCAAACTCGTGAAAACCATAATGGTTTTCTGTTTCGTCCATCAAAAACGTAGCCCCGGGCTTGAGCATGCTGAATGATTTGACCTCGTCCTCCAGATTGAGTTTGCGCAGAATCGGTATGACCGCAGGAATCAGCGATTCGCCGACGACTATGGAAGGACGCTTGTCGGAATCAAAGACCACAACTTCTTTGCCGTTCTGAGCAAGCAACGTGGCGAGCGTTGACCCGGCCGGGCCGGCCCCGATGATTGCTATCGAACGTATATCACTCTTCATTGGTGTTGTCTTCCATTCGTTGGCGGCCTCGTTTTAGGTGGAGGGTGACTTTTGACGCAAGTTCGGTCTCGACCCGTATCTCGGCTTTTACGTGAATCGTTTCGGCCTCGTCAACATTGAGAATCGCTACAACCAGTTCTTCTTCCGGTAACACTTTTCGGGCGAATTTAGCAGACTGAATTCGTTGGATGCGAAGTGGTGACTCGAGATAGGCCTCCATCGTTGTTCGTACAATTTCAATTTGCAAAACGCCGGGCACGATGGGATCTCCAGGAAAATGTCCGTCAAATAGCGCGAGGTCGTTTGCGAAGCGAAAGGTCGCCTCGACCGTATTGTTACTCCGATCGAAGCGCGTATCTATCATCGCATTTCGGGCGTCGTTAATCATCGGTCGACCCGAATGTCAATAAGACGAATGTCGAGGCGGTAACCCAATTGACTATTCTCGATTCTGATTGTGGTCGGTATTGTGAAATCATCTAGTAGCTCTTTGGAGAAATCACTGTATTCGATACTATACCGAACTCTGCCCTTCCGTAACGAGTGATAGGCTACAAGGTTCAAGGTCGTTTTGTCGAAAAGATGGTGGATGGTCTGCTCGTCGTCCGAGGCCGTTAACAACGCATAAGTATCCGCACTGTGAGAATACAATGTTGTTAGCGAAACCGGATTCGTTGGATACATCCTTAGAATGTCCACACCCGGCCCGGCCAACAGTGTCGCGTCGTCAATCAGTCCGCTCGTGCGGTCGACGGTGACCTCACCACCCACCGCGCACGACAGTTCAAAAACGGCACTACCCATTCCTGAAGTTACCAGAAAGTGATAACCTGTTTCAGTGTCCACTCGCAAATAACCGTCTAGATTAAACTGCCGTCCTCGCACGGTCAGTAGCGTTCGATGTACGGCTTCAAATGATTTCGGTGACCGTGACTCGGCAGACTCATGAAGCACCTGCAAGATGTCGGGGGCATCGAGAATGTCCCGCGATGAGTATGGGTAGGTCTGGCATCCCGCCACGGCGAGGCCAATGCTAAAGTACAATACCGCATGGATGCGTGCCCCCGTTTTCATCGTCCGAGATATCCTATTGATTCGAGCTGTTCGATCTGAGTTTCGGAGAGTCCGGAGCGGTAGGGGGTTGGTGCGACTTCAGGATGACGTGATTCCCATCGGCTTAAAACCTCCTTCAACTCAGCAAGAACGCGTGGATTTTCTTCGCCTTCGTCTGTTCTTTGCCCGTCCTCCTGAATACCTCGCGGTTGAAGTTCTATCGGGTTCACTCCACGATGCCCGTCTCGATTTTCAATGTAGATCCAGGAAGGTGTGTACAGCCCAATCTTGCGATACTTTCTGTATGAAGTTTCCGTGACAAATTCGGTCGGAGGATTGGGGATGGACGCCTCCCCCTTCAATAACGGCGCAAATGACACGCCTTCCAGTCCTGCAGGTAAATCCAGCCCTACATAGCCCAGTAGCGTCGGAAGCAGATCAAGCAACCGTATGGGCATCTCCATGACTCCCGGCTGAAGTTCGCCGCCCGGATGGTAGAAAATCTGGGGGACGCGCACATGGGATGTGTAAATCATACGACCGTGAAAAGATGACATCGCAACGTGGGGGTGGTCGTCCATACCCTGCCCGTGATCGCTGGTGATCACGAATAGCGTGTCGTTAAAACCGGGGCGCTTTCGAAGGCGACTGATAAAGGCATCCAAATCGAGTGAGGTTTGGCGAAGGGCTCGCAGATATTTTTTTCCGTTCTGTCCCTTGAACAGTTTTTTGAACTCCTTGCGGGTTAGCGAGTTCCAAGGGCGCCACGCCTCATGAATTTCCATCAGATTCAGCTGAAGATAAGTCGGGCTTTCATCCGCACGCGCGTCAAGAAGTTCAAAAGCTCGTTCGAATACTTCGTTCGCGGTCGGTAGCTGACGGAAGCGTCGTAATTCCTTTTTCTTCCCGTCTCCCGTCGGCTCTTTCATCCAAGAAAAAATGACATCGCTGTCAGAATAAGAATCGAATCCTTGGTGCATGTTAAACGCACTGTTAATTACCGGGTTTGCCGTCACGCCAATCGTCGTATATCCGTTTTCCTGCAAGCGCTCAGCCAACGTGACATGGTCGTCGTCCAATATTTCATTTTGCTCTTTATACAACCCCAGCGTGCGCGGGTACTGGGAGGTGAGCATGGAACCAACAGATGGACGAGTCCAGCTACTCTGACTAATCACAGTTTCCACACGAACTCCGTCCCTAGCGAGTGCGTCTATCTCGGGTGATGGATCCCCAGGCCTGCCGTAACAGCCGAGTAGATCTGCTCTGAGCGTGTCGATAAGAATGAGGACGATATTAGGCCGAGATTCCGACTCTTCAGCCGTGGCCGATTGGATTCCAGAAAATGAGCTGAGAATAATACAGACTGATAATCGGAATACCCGATGCGCTTTTGTGAAGAGTCGATAATCGCTCCGAGGCCGCTTATTCTTCATCCCACACCTCAAAAAAATTGTACCATTGCAGTGGATACTCGTGTAACAGCGATTCGATTCGCGACACCAGTAGGGCGGTCCACTCGCCTAGTTCTTCGAAACGTTTCGAGCGTTTTGTCAGTTTTAGATGTTCAGTCGGAAAGACAAAATAACGATATGAGTAAAGGCTCGTACGCATTGCAAACACATGAATAATCGGCGCACCCGTTAGAGCTGCCAACAGATGAGGGCCTACCGGAAATCGTGCCGGTTTTCCGAGAAACGGCACCAAAACCGTATTTTTGGGCCCAGGATTAAGAGTTCGATCACCCAGTACAGCTACCACTTCACCCTTCGAGAGTGCCTGCATGCATTCCAGAATTCCACTATCACTCCCATCGACCCCGATGATTCTGACGTTACGCTCCCGGAGCACCGAATCGAAAAAGCGTTGCACCTTTTCACGTTCCCCCTCGAACATCAGGATATGCACGGGTACGTCCATGGCAGCAAGTGAATGGGCCGCGATTTCCCAGTTGCCGCAGTGGGCCCCGGTTAGGACAAGTCCCTTTCCTTGCTCCAATGCGCGAAACACCTGCTCTTCCCCATTTAGCTCGATGGTAAATTTGTCGGCAAATCCCATCAGGATGGCTGAGCGATCGAGCAAAGTAATGCCGTACGAAAAAAAATGTCTATACGCGCCCCACATGCGACTGAAGAAACCCGGGCCGTTGTAACCAATTCGTTTCTGGTACTGAAGCGAGGCACGTAGCGCTTTCGGAGCGAAAATAAGAAAATAGCCTGCAACAAACACCAGTAAGGAATAGGCAGGAATCATCCCGAACACCTGAATGATCCGATGAAAGACCCAGTTTCCGAACACGCCTCCGCGTGTACGCCC
>JAYGCN010000331.1:0-6110 GCA_046583315.1 Candidatus Hydrogenedentota bacterium | reverse complement strand
CCGCCTGCGTAATAGAAATCCTCCATGAGGAAGTTGCCAGCGGGCATGATGTCCACCAGGCAGGGAACGTCTTTGCCGAGTTCATCCCAATCGGACAGAGTCAGTTCCACGCCGACACGTCGAGCCAGCGCGAGCAGGTGTATGACCGCGTTGGTCGAGCCGCTAATGGCGGCATTGGCGAGAATAGCATTTTCGAAGGCCTCGCGGGTCAATACTTTGGACAGGCGGAGATCTTCTTCCACCATCTCAACGGCGCGTCTTCCGGCGATTTGCGCCAATGAATAGCGACGCGCGTCCACGGCGGGGATGGCGGCGTTGGTAGGTAGTCCTGCGCCGAGTGCTTCGACCATGCAGGCCATCGTTGATGCCGTGCCCATGGTCATGCAGTGGCCTTGCGAGCGGGACATGCAGCTTTCGACTTCGGCCATTTCTTCGATGGACATTTCGCCCGCGCGAATCATTTCGCTGAATTTGTAGACGTGGGTTCCTGAGCCGATGGTCATGTCGCGGAAATGCCCATTGAGCATGGGGCCACCGGACAGGGTGAGCGTGGGCAGGTCGACACTGGCCGCACCCATTAGTAAGGAAGGAGTGGTTTTGTCGCAGCCTACCAACAGCACGACGCCGTCCAGGGGGTTGGCACGGATGGATTCTTCGACATCCATGCTCACCAAGTTGCGATAGAGCATGGTGGTGGGGCGCATGAGTGTTTCGCCGAGTGACATCACCGGGAACTCCAACGGGAATCCGCCGGCTTCGAGTACGCCCTGTTTTACGCTTTCGGCGATACGGCGAAAATGCCCGTTGCAGGGGGTCAATTCTGACCAGGTGTTGCAAATGCCGATGACGGGTTTGCCCTCGAACATGTCGGCGGGTCGGCCCTGATTTTTCATCCAGCTGCGCGTGGCAAATCCCATTCCTGAGTCTTTGCCGAACCATTTTTGACTACGAAGGTTGTTTTCCGTTTCTTCTGGCACTACGATTTCTCCCCTGTTCAGCATGCATCGAAAGAATCAGAATACTTAGGCCATCTCGGTTAGTCAAGGCTACATACTCTGTAGAGATGAAGCGCGCCGCTTGAATTTGTGGGGAGATCGCGGGCCTTGTGATTCGGCCCCTTTTCATAGGATACTGTACCACTCTACACCACCTAACCAACGAAAGTAAGAGGTAATCATGAAAACGACACGCCGATCATTTATTAAACAGGTAGCCGCTGTTTCGGCTGCTCCATTTATTCTTCCCTCCAGTGTTTGGGGCGCGGAAGTGAATCCCAACGACCGTATTGTCATGGGATTTATCGGCATGGGTAAGCAAAACAGGGGCTTGCTGAATAACTTTCTGAATCAGAAATCGGTTCAGGTGGTCGCCGTGTGTGACGTCGATACCACCCGCCGTGAGACAGCGCATCAACGCGTGCTGGAGCATTATTCGTCTCGTTCCGAAAGCAACGCTCCGGATTGCCAGGCGTATGTGGATTTCAGAGAAATCATCGCACGCGATGATATTGATGCGGTGTGTATTGCTACGCCGGACCATTGGCACGCGATCGCGACAATCGCCGCTCTTGAATCCGGCAAGGATGTGTATTGCGAAAAACCATTGACCCACAACATTCACGAGGCTGTATCCGTTATTAAGGCGGTAAAGAAAAATAAACGTGTGTTGCAAACGGGATCGATGCAGCGTTCGTCCAGAGAATTCCGTATTGCCTGCGAACTCGTGCAGAATGGTGCTATCGGGAAAGTCAGTCATGTGGAGTGCAGTTTCGGCCCTCCGGGAATCCCTTGCGATCTGTCGGAGGAGAAAATGGAGCCGGGTCTGGATTGGGATATGTGGGTTGGTCCCGGACCGATGCGGCCCTACAGTTCTGTGTTGAGTCCGCGCGGCAACCACGATCATTTCCCGGATTGGCGCAATTACAAAGAGTACGGCGGTGGCATGGTATGCGACTGGGGTGCGCATCACCTGGATATCGCGCAGTGGGGCCTGGGCATGGACAATAGTGGCCCGATTCTGGCGACTCCACCCAAGAATCAGAACGACCTGCGTGGCGCGAAGCTGCATTACGGTAATGGTGTAACGGTCGAACACAAGGACGGTTTCGGCATTCATTTTTATGGCGATGAGGGTGAGGTGAAAGTCAATCGCGGTCGATTCGAATTCTATCGGGAAGGCAAAAAAGTTGCCGGTTTCGTGAATCGCGAGGACGGCTCATTGCAGGGGGCCTTGAAATTTGCCCAAGAAGAATATCTGGCGAACGCACGAATCAAACTATATGAGAGCAGAGGGCATACGCGCGACTTCCTGGAGTGCGTTGAGGCGCGGACGCGACCGATCACGAACGAAGAGGTCGGTGGTCGAACCGCTACCTGTTGTCACTTGATGAATCAGGTGTATTACAACCAGGAACCCATCCGCTGGAAACCGAAACGCATGCGTCTTGCGGGCAACAGTGGCAAGCCGGAATGGCTGACACGTAGCTACCGCGATCCCTGGAGCGTCTAGTCGGATCCCATACCTAAAACGACGAACCACACGACGAATCCAGCCATTAATGCCTGGAAAAAGAAGACGGTCCACAGTGCGATTCGCGCGGGTGTGCGTGGACGGATTCTGGGGTCCATATTGTGTGATTGCAGCCAGAGCGTCGCGCCTGATTGTATGGGCATCATGACGGCCGAGCTGAGTCCGCCTATCTTGATAAGCCACACGAAGCTTGGGCTTGCGAGATAGACGAGAAAGGCGGCGAGCGGAAGGATGGCCAGGTACCATCGGAGAATTTTCTTGCGCAGGAAGAGATTCGAGCGATCAATCAATTTGAGTTCGATGAGGTAGTCTGGGATTAAACGTCCGCCACCACCTACACCGGAAAGTACGGTGGAGAACAGAATAAAGAAGGCCCCGATACTGAATACCCATACGGCCCAGCCGCCGAGCGTCTGCGTGAAAATGTTGGACAGTGTCGAAATGGTGTCGGAATTGCCTTCTGGTATTTTGCCCATTTTGTTGAGCACGCCTGCGCCCAGAACGTAGTAGGGAATGGTCGCGCAGGTAAGAATAATCACGGAGAGGATTACATCGGTATGGAGCACCTTCATCCAACCGCGCGCGTGAGATTCCCAATTGGGGTCATCGCGATCCGAGCCGACGAAGCTGGGGTATCCTTTTTCGATGCACCAGTAGGTATAGTGGGATATATCGCTGGAGCCTGTGCCCGTGTAGCCGTAGGCGGACAAGGCTAGAACGGCAAGGGATACGAACAGAGCGTAATCTGGAACAAGTCCGCCAGCGAAATCGGTCATCGTAAATCGATACTCCGTGAACTGCATGGCGACGGAACAGACCAAGGTTGTGATCGTGAAACTGACTACGAGCACGAGCATGATTCGTTCGAGTAATTTGTAGGAACCGGTGGACAGTACGATGGATGCGGTGACCGCGATGAGTCCGGTACACAACGTGCCGCCAACGGTGATGCCAGCGATCGAGGCAAGAAAGGATAAGGCCTGACCGGCACCGCCAAGGATTCCGCCCAGGCCCATGTTCGCTGGAAACCAAGCGATGATGGACAGCCATATCGGCCAGGAAACTCTCCAGATTCGACCCGGAACACGGTTCAATGCGCGTAGATAGGTATCGCCAGAAATGATTGTGTACCGGGAAAGCTCTGCCTGCACGATGGACTTGCACCAGCACGACAAGATTATCCACCATAGTAGCGCCCAGCCGGCAACGGCACCGAGAGTTGTTGTCAGTACCAATTCGCCAGAGCCGACGACGGTGCCTGCGATGATAAGACTCGGTCCGAGATATTTGATTCGATTGCGGAAGTTTTGCGGAGGAGAATGGGACTCTCCATGGCGTACCGTATATGGATCGAGTGTATCGTCGTGCATCGTTGTTGACTCCCGGTTGTCCCTTGAATTTAGCCCCTGGTCAAAATCGATATCCATTGGCTCCAGTTTCTTTCAATGCCTGCATCGTGGTTCGTATGAATTTGAATACTTGATAATTGACGTCAGACTTTCCTCGAAGCATCGATTGCACGTTTAAGTATCGGTGAATCTCGGTGTCCGGTTCCGCGCAAGTAATACACGCTTGTTGCGAGAAGCTGGGGGCGATATTGCGGGCTGATGTGGTGATAATCTTCGAATATGGCCGCTGGCCATTTCACCATGTGATGTTCGGTTGCTTTTCGATTTATCTGATGGCGCGCCGCATCGAAGTAGAGGGCGGGTTCCTTGAATGTGTTTCCGTATGCCAAGGCTAAGGTCGCGGCCTCAGTGGGATCGGTGGAGATTGTTTCGAGAATTTGTTCGACGGCTTCGGTTTCGGTCGTACTGATGTCGGTAGGCTCAAGGTTTTCGATATGCAGACCGTCGCGGTCATTTCCGAGCATGAATTCCTGAAATTGGCCCATCCAGCCGACGCCTTGCAACAACAGGAGTAGCTTCGTCTGCGGATTTTTGGAGGTTCTAAACGCAAAATGCATTGCGTTTGACGATGTCACCGTGTGTACGCCCGCAATGCCTGGTTTACGCATCATCAATTCTCCACTGATAAGGTGAATGGCATCCCACACGGCTTGAGCTTCACATTTTCCTGAAGCAACCATTGTTGCGGTCAGGTTGCAGGCACTAGCTCGGTCGCCTTCGCGAATGCTATCCACGACCACTTGCGTGGCTTCGGAGTTCGCTTTGGTGCCGGTCCAGCCGTCGAGTAAACTGCCCGCCAGCCTTACCACGGTTTCGCGATTCGTGCGATAGGTTTGATCTTTGAATGCGAAACCATTGAGCGTTTCGTTTTGGCCGAAATCGAGCAGTCCCAAAACCAGTGAGCGCAGGACAGCTTCCATGTGTTGAAATCCAATCTGCTCCAGCGTGCGCCATGCATGCGCGACGAAAATTATTTTGTGACCGATGTTGCGATAGTCGCGTGCGCCGTATTCCCAAAGGCCTTCGAAGATGCGTTCAGGCGTTTCGCTACGTGCCAGTCCGGTGATAGCCCTGTCCGCGCGGGCTTCGTCCCAATTCTTCATCGCGACATCAAACTCGGCCCACGCCTTTGCTCCGGCTGGTATTGAGCCCGTTGTTTCGAGAAGTGTAAAGTCGCCCTCGCGCACGTCGTTGGCCTGGGCTTTTTTGAAATCGTCCAAGGCGTAGAATAAGGGTACGAAACGTTCTTCGGGCGGCCCCATCTGGGCGAGGTAGTTGCAGGAGTGGATAATGAATACGCAATGAAATTTGAATCCGGGTGGTTGCGGATCGACGTTGCGAATTCCGGCAAGAAACATCGCGCCAAGGAAGTTGTCGTAGCTCAAGCCGTTCTGGACTTGATGGGCGAGTACCTCGATGGCCTTGTCGCGTGGCGTATTTTCTATTAGACGGACAATGGGTTCCAGTTCGTCCGAAAACTGTACGGGTCTAGCCGCGGTTGCGATGTCCTCGGCATGCACTGACGGAAATGGCCAGGGATGGGTCAACGATCCGGCCAGCATCGCACCGGTAGTACCGTGCAAGAATCGTCTACGGGAGATATCCTTCATGACGAGTGCCTCCGATTGCCATTAGCGTGCAAAAAACATGGTTTGAGAAAGCATACCCGATGGGCCTCGAAAAAACGAAACGTCGACCCGGTGCCTCTGTCCAAGTTTGCAGGGATCTGCCGCAATTGCAGGAGGATTTGAGTTTGTGGCCGCCGGTCTCAAACGCGAGAATGATAGACAGTTATCGACCAGCCGCGAAATTCCAACAATACAATGAATTCCAATAGGACTTATTATAGACAATTGCCGAGGTTGAAAAATCCTATTCGATTTGCTTTAATTGACCCTTGCCGTTGAAGTGGCATTCGTTCGAGGTATATTTTCACATCCGCAAGTCCGGATGTTTTTGAAAGGGTAGTAGTCGGTTAGACCGCAGTATATAGCTTGTTGATGTAGCCCACCTGAATTGCATTATCGATCATTCTTACATGCGAAGGAGCGAAAGCAGTGTCAGAAACGAACGCTATTAAGCCGAGACGATTTGGTGAAACTTCACGTACCGACCGATGGTGGCTCCAGCCGCTAACCGTGTTCACAATACTTTCGAGTTTCGTCATCTATG
>JAYGCN010000314.1:0-39186 GCA_046583315.1 Candidatus Hydrogenedentota bacterium | reverse complement strand
TGCCACGGTAACGCCGACAATACCCGCCGCGAACTCGAATCCATTGGCGCACGCATCCTCGACGAATCCGCCCCCTCCCTCAACACCGTCTTCCTCGCACGCGTCAACGCCAACCACGAGCCCATCACCCATGACTGATCCCGCCCTCCCCAACAAAATCAAGGAAGAACTCCGCGTAGGCGGCGTAATTGCCGGCACCTGCGGACTAATGGGCTGCATCGCGTTGGTTTGGCTCAACCTAAGCGGCGTTGACTTATATCTCCAGCGGGATCCTCAACAACTGCTGTGGTACGTCTGCGCAGCCCCGGTCATCATCGCTGCATTACTAATCCTGAATATTGACTACACGGGCGCGATGCAGGCAGGTTTCTCCGCGCGAATCCTGCAACTACCCGTTTCCACTTTCATCCCTGTGACAATCGCATTCGTCTTGCGGACAAGTTTCGTCTCCCTGGCATCGATCGGAATCATCGCCTTGTCCCGCACCCTCTTCGAATATCAAATCGGATACAAGGCCGCACTGTTTATCGTCACGTTTTATCTGGCATTGCAAGTGCTCGACTGGACCCGCAATCAATTCAAAGGAATAAGCAGCGTCGTTGCATCCATCGCCCTCGGATACCTCGCGTGGTATCTGCTCGGCGACGGAAGTTGGGAAATTCCTCAATTCTTCGGTGACCTCACCGTACACGTAGACAAACATCCGAACGAATACCTAATCGCACTCATTATTCTGGGCATCCTGTCATTCGGCGTGTCACTGTTCGCCGTACGCGCAGCACGCGCTGGACGTCAATACGGTATCCCCGAAATCTGGGAATGGCATAAACAGTTCGACCTCAGCTCCAAACGAACCCGTAACCGCAACCCCTTCCGCTCACCCATCGCCGCCCAAGCCTGGTGGGAAACAAGACGATCAATCTTCCTGTTGCCAATCGTCGCAACAGGCTGGCCCTTCGCGCTCTTCATCGGCATCTGGTACGTCTCCCAAAAATATCCAGCCTCACGCGAAGGGTACGTCGACATGCCCGGCTACGCCGTCTGGGGCGCATTCGTACCCTTCGCAGGCGTCCTCACCGGCGCGATCGCCCACGGACTCGTCAAAGGCATACTCTGGTACCGCAGCCCCAAAGGTTTGCCCGGGTTCCACCACTTACAACCCCTCACCACCGAACAAATGGCCAACGCCCGCATGCTCTCCAACGCCATGCTGCTATTGCCCCTACTCATCATCGCCAACATCATCCACTTCGCCTGGCCGCAAAGCGGATTCATCACCGAATACATCCCCGAAGCCCTCAACATCGGCGTCACCTCCATCCGCGAAGTCATCTGGGTGCTTATTGGCCGCGCCCTCCTCATCGGCCTAATCGCCTGGGCGCTCATGGCTGTGCTCACGCGCGTAACCGGTCTACTCCTCATTCTCTCACTCATCCTGAGTATCGCGACGTTGCTTTTATCCCTCTTAAGCCAGGGTAACGATACTTCCGACATTCTACTCGTATCGGCGACGATCTCCATTGTAATCTGCCTTGCAACAGCCATTCGGTGCATTCATCTCGGACTTCTATCTAGTCGCACTATCGCGTTCTGGCTGTTTCTCTGGGCGTTGACCGCCTGGCTCATACACGGACAGGCCGCCATCAGCATGGCAGGCGTCGCACCCGCTCCGAAATGGTATCTTGCTGGCCTATGGACTTGCATTGCCGTTGCAAGCCTCGTCCCGCTTCCCTTCCTTGCAACCACACTCGATCTCCACCGACGTCGCCACGGGACGACCACCAAACTCCATCAACCAACAACCGCTTTAAGTCCGATGCCCAGACAAGTTGCCGCCCTCATGGCAATCGCCCTATTCACCCTCTGGCTCGGGTGGCCCGCACGCCCAGCATACGAAGCCACCTACCGCGCAAAAGACATGCCCACCAACCTGGACGATTTGAATGAGCATTACGCCGAAGTTCCCGAAGAAGAGAATCTGGCATCGGCCTTCCTCCGATTGATCCAACTGCAACAACAGAAAGAACAGGAGCACATCGCATACTTTGATAGTCAATTCCCCGATCCCAAAACGCCCGGTGAACAAGACGATCGCCCTCAATATTGGGAAAACCTGCTCTTCATGGGTCACGAGTATTATGAACCCGGGGACATCATTCCCGACGAGGTCTTGTCTTCGACTCACGATTACTGGCAAGGCGTCACTTCGTTCATCGCGCCAGAAATTCGAGCGCTGTCAGAACAAGAGAATCCGAGAAGTCGCTATCCAATCGACTTTCGTAATGGAATGAGTATGGAAATGGAGCATCTGGCGCAGCTTCGGCATCTCGCACGTGAAATGCGCCTGGATGCATGGTACTGGGCCAGCCAAGGCAACTCGGAAAAAGCGCTCGCCAGCCTATACTCGATTCATACCATCGCAGACTCCTTGTATCAAGAACCTGTGCTGATTTCGGCCATGGTCGGAAAGGCCATTTCAGGCATCGCTCGAGGAAGCGCGCAATACCTGCTCAACGATCTTCAACTTTCCGATTCACAACTCTCACACCTTCAGGCAGAGTTGCAAGCCCAGGAAGACCAATACGATGAGGCACGCAACAACGCCGTTATCGGCGAACGCATTATCATGATGTCTTCTCCAGACCTAATCTCCTACTCATTCAATTCGGAAAAGTGGCGAGCCCATTACACGCCTGTCATTCCGCTATCATCACTCATGATGCCGATTGCTGCCGAGCGAATTGTCACCGGCGTTGAAGTGCAAAGAGCATTGGAGCGCCCAAAGATGAGTGCCAGAGAGGCTATCAATTATCACGAGGAATCTGGTGAGCGCTTATGGACACTGTGGTTTATGGCACCGATGTCTGTACTTCGCGCGCCCGGCTACCTAAACGTCAACCATGGTGCTGCACAGATGTACTCCGATATTACCCAAACCGGAATCGCCGTCGAACGGTATTGCGTTGTCAATGATCGATTGCCGGACTCACTCAACCAACTCATCCCCACCTTCCTCGAAGAAGTCCCCCAAGACCACTACGGCGAAGCAGGCGCAACACTCAGATATCGAAAACTAGACAATGGCGGCTACGTCGTCTACAGCGTCGGCCGGGATGGAATCGACCAAAGAGGCTTCCGCTCAACCGAAGACAAACGAATCGACGACATCACCTTCACCGTCGCACGTTAGATATGCAGGCCCCCACTCTCAATTTACCGACCGGCAGGTCCCCCCGGATAATCCCGCCAGATCCACCGCAACTGATCCGGCAAAATCGCACCGCCATGTTTTCCGTTATGCCCTTCAGTACCCATCACGAATGCGTAGTCATACTCCGAAAACTTCAGCGCCGCCTCCATTTGCAGATTGCCCAACGGCCAGCTGCCATGTGCATTATCCAGATCGTTTTCGCCATCCTGCAAATGCACGCGAATATTCCGTTTCTCCGCTCTACGAATCAACGCCGGATACACATGCCCGCCGCGAATGTTTGTGAAACTCCCCACGTGACTGATCACTTTATGGAACGCATCCGGACGCTCCCACGCAACCGTGAACGCGCAGATGCCGCCCGAGCTGATTCCGCAAATGGCGCGCCCCTGAGCATTATCTATCAACTTGTACGTCTTCCCCACCTCAGGAATAATCTCCTCCAACAAAAATCGCGCATAATCATCCGACAAGGTATCGTACTCCACACTCCGGTTCCGCTTCGGCTTATCACCCTCAACCGGAAACACACCCGGGTCAATAAAAATCCCGATCGTCACCGGCATCTCCCCCTTATGTATCAGATTGTCAAAAACTGTGGGAATCCGAAAACTCTTATCCAGGGCTACGTAGTTCCCGCCATCCTGAAACACCATCACACACGCCGGCTTCGACCCGTCATACTGCGCCGGCACATACACCCAATAATCCCGAGTCGTACCCGCAAAGACCTCACTCGTATCCCACCTATGCTGCGTCACCGAACCTTTCGGCACCCCGTCCTGCGGCAACGAATCCACCGTCAGCGGGTAATCTTCAGCAAAAACTGGGATCATTAACGCTAAAACGACCAGTATTGAGAGTAAAAAACGCATGAAAACAGGGCCTTTCGATGTAATTCGGGTAACTCTCAGTGGAAAACCTCCATTAAAGCAAAGTATCCGGTCCGTTGCAACCACGACCAAAGCAAATAGACGAAGCCTCTATCCCCTACCAATCTTAATACTAGGTATTGAAAGTTATTTAGCCTCTTAACTAGATCCCTTGCCTCGGACTCCGATAGAATGTGCGGATCTTCGAGGCTGGCTGCGCGTTTCGTATTGTATAGTTGATTTTCATCACCAATTGAATCGCGCAGCGCACTACCCACTATTGCTGCTGATTATAGTTCCGACTCACAATGATTAATTCAGTCATACGCATATCGGACTATTGTTAATATAGTAACTGCTAATTGGACCGCCAAATTAAAAAAGGATCGACTCGTCATGAGCTCAACAGATACCAACAACGACCTAACGGTAGACATTACCACCCCGGAAAACGAGCAAGAGCGCCTTGAAGCCGAAGTAGTGGAAACCCAGGCCTACATGGACTCGCCGCGATTCAAAGAAATCACGCGACTCTATACCGCCCGCCAAGTGGCTGAACAACGCGGAACAATTGCCAAGGACTACACCGTCGCACGCGATGCGGCCAGTGGATTCTATGCACGCTTGCGTGAAATGTTCGGCGACCAAAAATCCGTAACAACTTTCGGTCCCTACTCTCCGGGACAAGCCGTCACCATCAAACGCATCGGAATCGAAGGCATCTACCTCGGTGGCTGGGCAACTTCAGCCAAGGGTTCAATCACCGAAGATCCCGGTCCTGATTTGGCAAGTTATCCCCTGAGCCAGGTTCCCGACGAAGCATCCCCAATCGTGCGCGCGCTCTTGACCGCCGATCGTAATCAGAGTTACGCACGTGCACGCATGACCGACGAAGAACGCGCCGAATCCCCCTTGGTAGACTACCGCCCATTCATCATCGCCGATGCCGACACCGGACACGGCGGAGAAGCACACGTCATGAACCTCGTTCGCCGTTTCGTCGAAGTCGGTGTCCCCGGATACCACATCGAAGATCAAAAACCCGGCGTGAAAAAATGCGGGCACCAGGGCGGCAAAGTACTCGTCCCTCAAAACGACCAAATCAAACGCCTCAATGCGGCGCGATTCCAACTCGACATCATGAAGACCCCCGGCATCATCGTATCGCGTACCGATGCGGAATCCGCCACCTATTTGGACGGGTGCAACGACGAACGCGACCAACCCTTCATTCTCGGTGCCACCAATACCGACCTGCCCCCCTTCAAGGATACCTTCATTGCTATTCTCAGAGCCCTGTACAACGGCAGCGTAGAAGAAGCAAACGGCTTCAAACTCTACAACATCTCCGACGACACCTATGCAATCGTCGAAGCGTGGTTTGATAAAGCAGGACTCAACGTCGTCATCGAAGAACACATCGAACTCGGCAATGCCGCCGGCGCTATCTTCGAAAAAGTTCTCGATTCACTCTCCAACAAAATACTTGATGCATGGGACGCAGAAGCAGGAATGAAAACCTACTCAGAAGCCATCGCTGACGTGATGAAGGTCCGAACAGAAGACGGCATGAAAATCGATATGACCATCGAGGAATGGACAGCATTCTCCATGCAGGCCTCCCATCGTGATGCCGAAGCAAAAGCCATTTCCTTGGGACTGAATATCACTTGGGATTGCGAACTCGCCCGTACACCAGAAGGCTATTTCCAGATTCAAGGCGGCATCCCCTACTCCATCTCAAAATCACTCGCCGTCGCACCCTTCTGCGATATCATCTGGATGGAAACAAAGACCGCGAATCTGACCGATGCCAAATGGTTTGCCGATGCCATTCACGAGGTCTACCCCGAAAAAATGCTCGCCTACAACCTGTCACCATCATTCAATTGGGACACCACCGGAATGACCGAACAGGAAATGAGTGACTTCCCCGCAGAAATCGGAAAACTCGGTTTCGTGTTCAACTTCATTACCTACGGCGGACACCAACTCGACGGACTGGCCGCAGAAGAATTCGCGACCGCCCTGCTCGAAGACGGCATGCTCGCCCTGGCACGACTCCAACGCAAACTGCGCCTGACAAACTCACCATTCAAAACGCCTCAGGCCCACGTCGGTGGACCGCGACTCGACGGTGCACTCATGGCCACCTCCGGACGCACCGCCGCAACCAAAGCGATGGGCAAAGGCTCGACCCAGTTCCAGCACCTCATCCAGACCGAGGTACCCGTCAGCCTACTCGACACCTGGCTCAAAATCTGGTCCGAGCAAAACGGCTTGGACAAATTGCGCGCGAAAATACGTCCACACACCGCCGGCTCCGAACTACTCGCGCTCACGGTTAAGGACGCAAATGGTGAAAAAGTGGCCGACGTCATCTTCGACACCATCCAGGATCGCCGCAACCGTTGCATCCTCTCAGTTCGTGATCAGAACACCTTTGACACAACCTACCGCAAGAAGCGCCTCATGACGCTCATTCATCTCTTCCTCGTACACCGTTACAAAGCAGAGGCCGTTCACTACCTGACACCGACGGAAGACAACGAATTCCAGACCAAAGGCATGATGGCCCTGGGAATCTACTCCGAAGTCAGCAGCGAAGTCGGTGACATCATCGTCACCGTCGTCGACGGCGAACGCGTATCCTCCATACTCGACCCAGATGGCGACAAGCTCCAGAAGCTCATCGCCAAAGAGCCAATCGACTAAACGGCTCAAGAAACTGTAATTCTCACCTGCTCCCGGAAATCACTCCGGGAGCAGGTTTTTTCTTGCTACATTGACCTTTAGCAACCCACATGATACGTTGACGATCATGGTTCAATTCTAGCGGAGTGCTATTTCATGAACGACCTGATCATACGCCGCAAAAGGTGCCTCTGGATGCCGCCTTGCTTGACAACCTTCGCCGCCACGCTTGTCATTTTTTGCGCATCCGTCTGGGCAGAACCACGATCCCTCCTCATCCTCCATACAAACGATCTCCACGACCACGTCCGAGCTGATTACGACGGTGCAGGCGGAATGGCCTACGTCGCCGGGTACATCCAAGGCGTGAAAGCCTCTCGCGACGACGTTCTCGTGTTCGACGCGGGCGACGTGATGGAAAAGGGCGACCTGGTAACCTTTCGCTCCAAGAGTACTATCATGTATGAAGCCATTGCTCAAGCGGGATACGATGCCATCGCACCGGGTAACCATGACGACGCCTATGGAGACGAACACCTCGTCGATTGTGCAGCACTTGCTACCGGCGTGAAAGTGCTCGCCATAAACCTGACCGACGATGACGGCAAGTTGGTTTTTGCGCCGTCCGCAATATTCCAACGCAACGGACTCGAAATCGGCGTCATTGGCGTATTCAAACCACGCGATGAAAACGCGCTGTCACTGGATGAAACCATCAAGGCCGTCGTGATCGAAGCGAATCGTCTCGAATACGAAACCGATCTGATCATCGTCGTCGCGCACCTCGGTGTACAGGACTGCCGATCCATCGCCACCTCTGCAACAAACGTAGACGTATTCGTAACCGGCCACACCCATCAAGCCATCAAAAAGCCGATCGTCCAAGCCAGCACCGGTGCGCTGTTCGTCCAAGCCGGGAGCAATGCCGAATACGTTGGGCGATTAGAGCTGAGTGTCGATGACGAATCCGGAGAGATCTTTTCAGCAATCGGCGAGTTGATTCCGATGCAGCACGCCACCGTGTCGCACGATGCCGCGTTGCAAAGGTACTTCACAGATCAAGAAGCACTGCTCGCGTCCGAGGCCAACGATTTCGTAGTCAACGTCGACCGAACCGTCGGTTTCATGGATCTCGCCTATCTCGGCGCCGAGGGGATTCGACGTCACGCCGGTGCCGACCTCGCCTTCTGCCACGGCTCACAAATCATCCGCGACTCACTTCATCCCGGTCCCGCAGATGTCAACGCCATCTTTCGCACCGGCGGCCAACGAGGCCACGACATCGTTCAGCTCGAACTCACCGGCGCGGAAATCGATGCCTACGTCGAAGGCCTGCTCAACAGCGACTGGGGCAAGACACACTGGAGCGGATTCTCCGGTTCGACAAAAAGGGTCAATGGACGACGGGTCTTTCTCTCTAACCTGAATCCAAATCATCGATACACCGTAGCCATGCCACTCAAAGAATGGGATACACGATTTCGTCGCTTCTTCGAACGAGAATCAAATTCCCCATACACGACGCGCATCCTCGGCCTTGAGCCCACTCCCATCATGACCAACTTCACAGACGGGGTAGTCACCATACTCCGTCTCTACGATGGTTCACCTCACGAGATCGCCCAAATGCTGCGCGAGGCATCCTCACTCGATTGATTGGTGGCCGGAACTATGCTATTTTTAGTACAAGATAAATATCCATGCGCCGAGACGAATGATGGAATCCGAACACGATGCAGCACGCGGCGGCCTGACACGAATTCGCGAACTGACAGACGACCACCCAGAACCCGATTGGGCGGGCAACACCTATCGCGCCCGTATCGACGGATTACGCACGCTTGAGCTGGATCTGCATCAACACATTCACAAGGAAAACAACATCCTATTTCCAAAAAGGCTCGCAATGGAAGAGCAGCTTCAATAACCTCGTATGCGTCCCGACAGTTTTTACTTGCGTTTCCAAACCATGCGGTGTTCTTAGAGTAAAATGGACTACTCGAAGGGACGAAACAGACCATGTTGACGTCAGACCAGGAATTACTTGAACGCTGGATTTCAAACCAGGATGCCGAAGCCTTCAAGGATCTCTCCTCGCGCTACGCAGGCATGGTATTCGCCACTTGCCGCCGAATTCTGGGAAACGATGCAGATACCGAAGACGTTGCTCAGGAATGTTTCGTGTCACTGGCTCGCACCTCCAAAACTCCAGGCGCGTACCTGGGCCCCTGGTTGCACCACGTGGCAACCAATCTATCCCTCAATTGGATCAGAACAGAATCGCGCAAGAGAAATCGAGAGTCGTCACAAAAGGCGGCACAACAGAACGCCGCGACCTCCCCGGACAGTGAAATACTCGCACTCGTCGATGAAGCCATCGCGAAATTGCCCGAATCACAACGCGCGCCAGTCATCGCCTATTTCTTCGAAGACCAAACACAGGAATCTATCGCAAAAAATCTCGGTCTGACGCGCCAAGGAGCCGCCAATCGAATTAGCACCGGTGTCGAATCGATCCGAAAGACCCTCAGCCGTCAGGGAATCAGAACCGGCGCCGTGTCATTTGCCGCCTTACTCACAAAAGAGGCTTCCGCGACTCCCCCATCATCGCTTTCTACGGCACTAGGAAAACTCGCAATCACTGGAGCCATCGCCGCAGAAAAAGGAGCTACCTCATCAATCCCCGTATTCGGATTCCTCGCCAGCAACATCAAAGTCGCCGCATCAGCACTTGCACTACTGACGATCATTCTGGCCTTTACTTTCTGGCGTTCGACACCTCCTCAATCTTCCGGCCCAACCCCGAACCCTATCCCGATAGCCAGCCAACAACCCGCCGAATCCGAAAGCGAATCGACCCAGAATGCCAATGCACTTGCGCCAACCCCGGTCGTCGCATCCCCCGAAATATCTATGGGTATCGGCACAGGCTCAATAGAAACTCCTGAATTGCCCCCGAAAGATGACGACAAATCGACTGAAGAAAGTACGCACAGCGAAGGCACGGTATTTCTCTCCGGATAAATTTATGACGAACATGCGTTCCCAATACCGGGAGCGATTATTTCCATGGCCACGTCTCCAGAAATCCAAATGATACTCGGCAACCAACACTCGAACCCCTTCGACTTACCTCACACCACATCCACGGATGCCGATGGCATCTACCGCTTCAAGAATATTCCAGCCAGGTATGTGTACTTGAGCGCATCCGCCGAGGGCTACAAGACTGAATCAAAAAGGATGAACCTGGAAGCGCAGCATACCTACGACGATGTTGAATTTGTGCTGTCGCAGGGAGTCATGTTGCGCGGAGTCGTCCTCACCGAGACTGGCGTTCTCATATCAGGCGCCCTGGTCTCGCCATTGGGTACTGTAGAAGAACGTGGATCAGGCAGTGGTATCGGCTACAAGACCAATATCGCCATCACGGATGAAGCTGGCGAATTCTCTATCGGCTTTCGCGATGACGGTCGCGCCGCCCTTAGAATATCGACACCCGACAACAGGGCATCCGTCTTCTCAAATGTACCCGTAGGATCAGATGAAACATTTGAGTTCCGGATCGGTCCTTCACCCTCCCTCTCCGGCACAATTTCCAGAGAAGGCGGCTCACCAGCATCCAATGTCAGCGTTCGGTTGCATGGACAGTTCGAAGTCTCGTGGACAAACCCCTCCGGAAATCCCGCACGTGCGGCAGGTGTCTCCGATCAACGAAACACACTGACCAATGACCAAGGGTTCTACGAATTCTCCCAGCTCGTGTCGAATACGAATTATTTTGCCCGCATCGAAACCGCCAGCAAGACATCCCTCTCTTTCCAACAGGAACTGGGCACTTTCAAAGACGGCGAACAAAAAGTCTGGGACTTTACACTGAAACCATTGATACGCGTTTTCGGCTCGGTGAGCGGTGAACAGACAGGTAAACCAATCACGAATGTTCGAATTTCATATCTGACCGACGGAATATTTACCGAAGGTTCTCAGCTTTCCAGCAGCAACAACTACGAACTACGCTTCTTCGAGCCCGGTACCTACTATATTTTCCCTGAATTTAATACGTGGTCTCGCGATCTGACAATCGAAAAGTATGGCGTTGAAGTCGCCGTAACGACGGGCGACGAGAGAGAAGTCAATTTCATACTCCCCGACAATTTTACACTACCCATTCGTGTTGTCGACCCCGACGGAAATCCTGTCCACTACGCAAAAGCAAATTGGTATCGCAACACGCCCAACGGAACAGGTACATACGGGAGCGGTCAGACAGATGCAGAAGGCCGCCACACGAGCGAGTTCGTTCCAAACCTCGAATCCTGGTACTACGTCCAAAAAGAAGGCTACACCTCCGTGCGCTCAACCCCCATCATAGGCGAGCCAGCCGAGGAATATCCTGAAGAAACGCTGCTACTCTACCCATCCGGGGGAATTGAAGGAATTCTCGTTGCCACGAACGCTCAACCACTCTCAAACGCCAGAATCAAAATCGCCCACCGCGCCGAAGGCGTAAAAGTTGACCAAGTCTCATACATCAACGTCGATTCTCTAAATACAACCACCGACGCGAACGTCACCTTTGCCATAGGTGACGGCTTCCCCGCAATTACAGGCGATGTTCATATCGAAGTGCAGTTCGAAAACGGCAACTGGGCCAAACTCACGATAATCGAAAACGTAGACGTACTACCCCGCCACGTGACGCATATCGGAACCGCTCTCATCCTGGCACAGTAATCCGCTAATTCAATCCAAACGCCAGCAACTCCGCCGGCTCAGACAAGCCACCGGCGGAAACTCGGATCATGCACCCATAGCGTCTCCCCGTGACAACATCAATCGCCGCAACTTTCAATACTGATTCGAGGTCGGTTTCACAGCGACTTTACGTAAGCGCAGGACTCGCGCGCACCATGATCACGGTCCATCCCCGAATCTTCCCACTCCACAGAAAGAGGCCCCTCGTAACCGATATCGTCCAACGCCCGGACAATCGCTTCAAAATCCACATCGCCACAACCTACCGAACGAAAATCCCAGCCGCGACGCGCATCCCCAAACGCCAGATGGGATGACAGGATTCCTGACCTGCCGTCCAGAGTCACCGCCGCATCCTTCATATGTACATGGTAAATCCGGTCAGGAAATTCACGAATAAAAGCACACGGATCCATGCCCTGCCAGATGAAATGGCTCGGATCAAAGTTGAACCCGAAAGATTCACGATACCCAATCGCTTCGAGCGCACGGTGCGTGGAATAAATGTCGAAAGCGATTTCCGTCGGGTGTACCTCCAACGCGAACCGTACGCCGCATTCATCGAACACATCAAGAATAGGATTCCAGCGCTCCGCGAACTCTTCGAAACCCCGCTCAATTTGTTTGGCAGACACCGGAGGAAACGAATAGAGAAAATGCCAGATAGACGAACCCGTGAATCCGTTTACGAGGGGAACACCGAATCCTTGCGCCGCCCGCGCCGTGTTCTTCATCGCCTCAATCGCCCATGCGTGCATCTCGGGCCAGTCGTTTTGCAAGTGGGCAGGAACAAAGGCGTTATGCCGCTGGTCAAGGTTGTCGCATACGAGTTGACCCGCAAGGTGATTAGAAATGGACCAGCAACCGAGTTTGTGCACCTCCAGTTTTTCTCGCAAACTGTTGCAGTAGTCAGGTTCCGCGATTGCTCGCTCGACCTCGAATTGATCACCCCAGCAGCAAAGTTCGACTCCATCGTATCCGTAGGCCCTCGCTTTATCCAACACAGAATCCACGGGACAATCGGCCCATTGTCCCGTATTCAATGTAACCCTTCGCTTCATACGGATCTCATCACGCTCGACGCCACTGCATGAGCGCCTGATTGAGCACCGACTCCACGCGTCGACGCGGCTCGTGAAAGTAAATCATCCCGTGGCCCGGCAACATGATGTCCATGTCAATACTGCTCATGCGAATCAACGACTGCAAATACGCCTCACGATCAAAATCAATCGAACCATCCCATCCAAAGTCTCCCGCGAGTAGCGTACCGATCACATCGCCGCTAACGACTACCTTTCTGTCTTCATGATTGAATCGAAAGGCCGTGCAGCCGCGACTATGACCGGGCAAATGAAATACGTCAATGTCGATTCCGACCACCTTGACCGGCAACTCATCTTCAACAACGTGATCAACTTGAAAGACTTTGAATTCCTTGTGATAAAGAAACCCGGCACAACGCTCATCACCAGCCGCAACCGCCTCCGCCGTTTCCCTATGGGCATAGATGGGAATCCCCATTTTCTGAACCAGTGCCGCCCCACCCGCATGGTCCAGATGCGCATGCGTCAAAAAACAGGCATGGATCGAGTCAATAGAGATGCCCCAATAAGCCAAACGCTCTTCCAGCTGCCCCCAGGTATCGCCACAACCACAATCGAACAGAATAGCGCCGTCCGACCCCTGAAGCAGATAGCTGTTCGCGTCTTCATAACCCGCATCAACCCCGGCCCAACTAAGGCCGTTCATATCTCCGCCCAACTGATACAGACCCTTCAAGATTTGCACGATCATCCTCCGTTTCGTTCGCAATCAATGAGTATATTGCTTCCACTCCCTTGACTCAACAAGGGATTTTTGATTTACTCAAAATATCATTGCACAAACACCTTCCGGCTCAGGAGCATTACCATGAAACAAATGACACGCCGAACATTCTTTATGACCACCGCAGCAGCAACGCTCGCCGCCAAGAGTTTTTCCGCCAGCCCAAATGAGCAGATCCGGATCGGCGTGATCGGTTGCGGAAGCATGGGCCGCGGCGACGTAAATATGTTCCACCGCCTCGGAAACGTAGCCTTTCCCATTATCTGCGACGTCGACGACTCCCAAAGTGGGCGATTGGTGAAGCAACTGAAGGGCGCGAAATACGATACCCCGGAAGTCGTCAAGGATTTCCGCCACGTGCTCGACCGCAAAGATATCGATATTTGCCTCATCGCCACACCCGATCATTGGCACGCCCTGCCCACCATCATGGCATGCCAGGCCGGCAAAGACATCTACGTCGAAAAACCCTTCGCCAACACCATCCCCGAAAGTCGCGCAATGGTCGACGCCGCAAAAAAATACAAACGCGTCGTGCAAATGGGAAGCCAATGGAGAAGTGCCTCCCACATCCAAGACGCCGTCGCCTTTGTCCGCTCCGGAAAAATCGGCAAAGTCCGAAGCGCACGCGCATGGCAATATTCACCCAACCGAGCAGACAGCCCCGACTTCGTTCCCGTACAAGGCCCGCCCGATTCCGTCGATTACAACCTATGGCTCGGACCCGCAACCAAACGTCCCTACAACAAAAATCGATTCCACCGTTCCTGGCGATACTTCTGGGACTACGGCGGTGGAAATCTCTCCGACAACGGCGTGCATCTCATCGGCGTCACACTCTGGCCCATGGGCAATGAAGCCCCCATACGCGTGAGTTCATCCGGCGGAAAATACGCCTACAACGACAATACCGAAACACCCGACACCCAAATCAGCACCGTCACCTTCCCCTCCTATACGCTCGTGTGGGAACATGGTCAAAAATCCAGCCTCGGGTTTAAGGGTGCCTCCCTCGGCATGGAATGGTTCGGCACAAAAGGCACGGTCGTCGCCGATGACTACGGCTGGCGCGCAACACCCGAGCCCGGCGTGGGCGATTTCAAAGCCGAAGATCACAAACCCGGCACAGAGAATCCCCGGGACTTTCACGGGCGCAACTTCCTGGACTGTGTTGCAGACCGCACCCAACCCATATACAATCCGGACGAAGCCCACTACGCAACCACCATCGCCCACCTCGGCAACATCTCCTACCGCTCAGGCTCAGAAGTCCGCTGGGATGCAAAACGCGAACGCCCCATCGATAATCGCGCCGCTAGACGGGTAATGACACCCCATTACCGCGCGCCGTGGTCATTACGAAATAGTTAGCGCCTCAGGATTCTTACAATGCTCAACTGGTTCAAAAATCGCAGACGAAAGCGGATCATCGAAAAGCCCTTTCCCGATGCATGGCGCGCGATCATCGATGCACGACTGCCCTACGTCGCCGCCCTGCCAGCACCACTGCGCGATGAGTTATTCGACCTAAGCCAAATTTTCATCGCGGAAAAAAGCTTCGAAGGCTGCGCCGGATTCCAAATCACCGATGACGTGCGCGTAACCATCGCCGCGCAGGCATGCATCCTACTCCTCGACCGCAACACCGACATCTACCGAAAACTCAAAACCATTCTCGTATACGAATCCGCCTTTTACGCAAACCGCGAGGAATACGACGAAGACGGGCTCATCAGCGTGTCCAACGATGCACACGCCGGCGAATCGTGGGACATCGGCGTAGTCATCCTCGCCTGGCAGGAAATTTTACGCGGATTGCGCCACAAACACGACGGCTATAACGTCATCATCCACGAATTTGCCCACCAACTCGACCAGGAAGATCGCAACGCAAACGGCGTCCCCACCCTCGTACACCGCGATCACTACGCGCGCTGGCAAGAAGTATTCTCCGAACATTACGCCCAGCTACTCAAAGACGTAAAACGAAACCGCAAAACCATCCTGGACGACTACGGTACAACAAACCCGGCCGAGTTTTTCGCCGTCGCCTCGGAATCCTTTTTCGAAGAATCAATCAAGCTCAAAGACCGACATCCCGACCTCTATCAAACACTAAGTCACTTTTACGCCCAAGATCCCGCCACCTACTGGCAAGGCATCCGAACCTGAACAGGAGTACTCCATGATTCGCTTCCTTTACCCACTAGTTCTCTTCTGCGCCATCACCATAAACGGATACACCGACCCCGCACCACTCCCCATCGAAAAAATCGACCCCGACATGGCCGTCATCGAGCCTGACAAAAATGTCCACTGGTTCAACGCGCTCGACATCGGACTCGAAGGCCAAGCCTGGCAAAATCTCGCCCACCCTTACGACCGCATGCCCATCGAAGCCGAAGAAATCGTGCGCCCCGCCGTCTGGTCGCTGTCCCGAAATTCCGCCGGACTCTTCCTGCGCTTCCTTTCCGATTCAAGACGCGTTTCCGCTCGCTGGAGTCTACGCAAAGAATCACTCGCCATGGATCACATGCCCGCAACCGGCGTAAGCGGACTCGACCTATACGTGCGCGACGGCAACACCTGGCGTTGGGTTGCAACAGGCCGACCCAAGAAACAAATCGACAATGAAACCCTGCTCATCTCCCAATCTCCCGATGGCATGCACGAGTACATGCTCTACCTTCCTTTATATAACGGCACCCAGCGACTGGAAATAGGACTCGATCCGGAGTCCACCCTCGCACACGCACCAGACTACGCCCCCGACCACGCCAAACCGATCCTCTTCTGGGGCAGCTCCATCCTCCAAGGCGGCTGCGCATCCCGCACCGGCATGGCCTACCCCTCCATTATCGGACGCAACCTGCATCGCCCCACAATAAACCTCGGATTTTCCGGCAACGGCAAAATGGACCCTGAAATCGTCCAACTGATCGCCAAACTCGACCCCGCCATGTACGTCATCGACTGTGTTCCCAACATGAATTCCGAAATGGTCGCCCAACGTACCGGACCCCTCGTTCGCATGCTACACGCCTCGCACCCCAATACCCCCATCGTGCTCATCGAGAACATCGTCTATCAAAACGGCTGGTTTATCGACTCTTCAAAACGACGCTACCAAGACAAAAATCTGGAATTGCGAAAAGCCTACGACCGTCTCATCACCCAGGGCATCACGAATCTACACTATATTAAAGGAGACAATCTGTTGGGAGACGATGAACTCGGAACCGTCGACGGCGTACACCCCACCGACCTCGGCTTCCTCCGCATGGCCCAAGCAATAGGCCCTATCCTCGACAGTATCCTTCTGGGCAAATAATGTGGGCTACATAGGCCCAAAAGTGACAATTTTTGTCACTGATTGTCCATTTTAGTCGCGAATTGTCCACTTTTCTTTACATCATAAATAGGCTATAATTGTCTAACGTGTTTCAATATGCCTGTTTCCTAAATAAATCGGGATCTGGCATGGACTTTGCTCTCTTCATTACGTACGTTGATGCGCAAGTCAAACGAAATGGTTTAAGGATTTTAGAATTATGGCAACGATGAGAATACTAATCATGGGCGATGCAGCGGTGGAAGCCTCCCGCGAAATCCGCACACCCAACAACAATAAATTCTGGGCCGTCTGCTCCTCTAACGTACAGGATTCCCTCGACCTCCTGGCCGAAGGCTCCTTCGATACCATTCTGCTCTCAGAATATGTTGAGGGTCAGGCAGCCCTCGAAATTGCAACGTCCATACGCCTGCACAATAGCGAAGCCCCTATCATCATTCTTGGTCAGCAGCAAGAAACACATCATCGCATCGAAGGCATCTGCTACATTCCCACAGAATCCACTGGGCCGCTACTAACCAGCCTGATCGAACTCAACGCGCGATGCCACAATCTGCAAGTCCAAAATACTGAACTACGCAAATCAATGGACAGGAAACGAAACGAAGCACTCTCCACCATCAACATCCAATCCATGCGCCCGGAAATCCACCCAGGTCGCGGCCCAGCATTGGTCGGTTCAAGCGAAGCCATCCAAAAACTACGACACGAAATCGAAGAAGTCGCCGCAACCGACATGTCCGTCATGATCCTCGGAGAGACCGGTACCGGAAAAGATGTCATCGCCCGCTCACTCCACCACGTCGGAAATAAAAAAGGTGAGTACGTAAAAATATGCTGCCCGGCCCTGCCCGAGCAGTTGCTCGAATCAGAATTGTTCGGTCACGAATCAGGCGCCTTCACCGGCGCAATCGGACAAAAACCAGGCCGCCTCGAACTCGCCATGAACGGCTCCGTATTCCTCGATGAAATTACCGAGATGCCCCCCTACATCCAGGCAAAACTACTCGAAGTCCTCGAAAGTAAAACTTTCATGAGGGTGGGCTCCACCAAACCCATCGAAGTCAAACTGTCATTCTACGCCGCCTCCAATGTGCCACTTGAGGATCTCTTCGACAAAAAAGGCTTCCGACGCGATCTCTATTACCGTCTCAATCAATACAGCATCGAACTGCCCCCGTTGCGCAAACGCCTCGAAGACGTTCCCGAACTATCCCGGCACTTCCTGGCCATGTACGGCGGCAACTACGGACAATCCGATCTCACCATATCACCAAAGTTCATGGATCGCCTGACACAACACTCTTGGCCAGGCAACATCCGCGAACTCGAATCTGTCATCCGTAAATACGCCCTCACACGCCACGACGATGTCCTCTTGCGCCATGCCGAAGGGGACGTTTCCCAAAGTAAATCCGATGGCCCCAAAGTCGCCCTCATCAAAGAAAACGAATGCGAACTAATCAGAACTGCGCTCGAACAGTCCCAATGGAATCGCCGCAAAGCAGCCAAAATGCTCGGAATGAGCTACAACACCCTGCGCCGACGAATCGCCATGTACTCACTCACGTAGTCGGGCATTCCGGCAGCCACGCAATCTGCGAGCCATTGACCGCTCACACACCCCGCTTCGAAAAATAATCCCTACTGGACAAGATAGACGGTAGGCGTAATAATGCCGAATTGCCCTTGATAATTAATGATTATGGAACCGTTACCATCCACCTCAATCTTATCCGCGATTAGCCCTGTAGCGAATTAATACTCTCGCCGACAACTTTGATCTTGTTTTCAGGCATATAGATGGTACCATCGATATTCGTATCGGCAGTGCCTTTTATGTACGACTCATGTGTGTTGTCCCGCGCTTGAAAAATCGAGACGCCGGCTTCCGCATAAGGCGTGATATCGGGGCTACCGGGATAAGTATACTCGTTAACATCCGGTGCTGAGATGTCCAGAACTCCGCCTCCACGAATATCCACGTTACTATCCGGCGGACCCGATGTAGTATCCACAATGAAGAACATGCAACCCTCTGCGTACAAGTCGCCCCCGGTAATATTCAAACCCTTACCGTCCAGAATGTAAACACCCGGATTCAGATCAATCCGGCCATTCTGCATGTCCAGGCCACCGGGATAGTATCCAGGTTCATAAGGCTGAGCTGCGCCCGACGTTATTTCAGTAGGCTGACCCGGTGGCAATGCCGCGGAAGGGTCGTAAAACGGCTCAGGCAAATCAGCAATACCCTACAGAACGAGGTATACATGCCGCGGGAGAACCCCCCACTGTCCTGTATAGTTGATGGATATCGAGCCGTTCCCACTCGTCTCAATCATATCCGCAATAAGACCCGTGGCGAAGTTTCCGCTGACGCCGCTTACAAGTATTTTGTTTGAGGGCATGTATATCGCTCCACCAAACGACGTACTGGCAGTACCATTTATTTCGGATTGATGAAAATTGTCTCTTGCCTGGAATATCGATGCTCCGCCAGCGACATAGGGCGCTATATCAGGGCTGCTGGGATAAGAATACAGGTCCGTGTTCGGTGCCGATATATCGATAACTCCGCCTCCACGTATATCCACGTTACTGGTCGGTTGACCCGATGGCGTAGTGTCCACAATGAAGAACATGCAGCCCAGAGCATACAAGTCGCCCCCGGTAATATTCAAGCCCTGACCATCCAGAATATATACACCCGGATTCAAATCAATGCTGCCATTCTGCATGTCCAGTCCATCCGGATAATATCCGGGCTCAAAAGGCTGACCTGTGCCCGACGTTATTTGAGCAGGTTGACCCGGCGGTAGTGCCGCGGAAGGGTCGTAAAACGGCTCCGGCAAATCAGCAAGCGGATCAGTAACAGGGTCGTCTGTATAAATTACCTCGCCCGACAACCTCACTTTGTCTTCATAGTGTTTATCCGTACCGCCAACGACATAGATTTCACTAGTGTCAAGTCTTGGTTGCCCTGAATGGCACATAGCCTCGCTATTCTCCGAATTAACATAGACGACACCATTGTTGACTTGAAATATTCCCGTATTTCCCGTACCCCTCAGCTGAAACGAACATTCTGCGGTCGGATTCAGCGCAATGACACCAGCGCCCAATCCCCCATGGCCTTGGGCAATGGCCGTCGCGGCAACATCCTGCTGCGTTTTGCCCATAACGTTGCCGAAAATCAGATCCACAGGATTATTGACCGCATGGGCCGTAGTCCGTCGCGCGGTAGTCATTACCGCATTGGGTTTGACCATCGTTGGCGTAAAAGTCTTCGTCGATGCATTGTATTCGCCAATCACAATATCGCCGAGCGGATCATTCGAAAGGTTCAACTCCAGATCAATAGACACGCCGGCCGCATAATTCATACCGCCAATATTGCGCGCATACGTTCGCGAAGCCACCGCGTCCGTTTTGATGGTATAGACCCCTGCCAAAGCCGAAGCATCCGCAACCGTCTGCATCTTCTGGCGCGTCAATACAAGATAGCCCGTATCCACAACCAGACCCAAAAACATGACGAGCACCAGGAAGAAAATCACCGTCCAAATCGTGGCGATCCCTTCCTTGCCCCGTTTGCGACCAATGCACTGTTTCATGATTCCATCTCCCGCGTATCGTTTTCCCCAACGACAGGCAATGTCCGTTACCCAATATGATATCACACCTGAAAAAATGGTGCCTATCAATCTGCCTATCTGGCGCTCCCGGTACTCACAGATGACCCCTCACTATCTTGTTCTGCAATAGCCTGCAAATCTTCAATAATAACTTTCTTGTTTCCCTCACCAACAGCCGCCTGAAGATCCTCTACCAGTTCAGTATTCGTTTCGACACTACCTGCCTGTGGCCCATCCAAAACCGTGGTGTCGGGCTGTTCCTCGTCAATGAGCACATCAATCAAGTCCTCGCTAATAACACCCGACCCATGATCGGGATCGCGAATGCCATTGATGACGTTAATATTGTGTAAAGTGTCCTCTTCCGACATGATTACTCGATAGGCATCCGCCGACTGCTGCGTATTGCCCATAAGCCCATACGTCAGCGCGATATTCGATTGATACTTCTTGTTATGCGGGGACAGCTCTTTCGCCGTCTGGAAACTCATAAGCGCGCGCTCATATTCAGTGGCCAACATCTGACTAAGCCCCAGATTATTGTGCAACACCGGGTCTTTCTCACCATACTCAAGGCTGATCGTCATAATCTCGACTGCATCCTCAAAACGCCCCTGTTTCAGGCGTACCCTGGCAAGATCTGAATACGCCAGCGTGTAATCCGGAAACTCCGCCAAAAGACGCACCAATACCGCTTCACCCTCATCATCCTTATCTTGCGCAAGATAAAGCCGAGACAACGCGTAAAGCGTATTCGCCGACGGCGCCAGCTCCTTCGGTTCCTCAGCAGCAACCGGCTCCAACGTAACACCATGTGAAGTCACACAACCAGAAGTCACCAGCACCGTACCCACCAGCACACACAGCATGCTCACTAGTCGGATACGTACAACTGACTTTCGGCTGCTCAACAACATTTAATTGCCTCCACCCGAAGATATGGTAAAGGATTCACCGCCATCACCTTCAGGCGCTTCATACGTGACAATCACAACAACTTGCTCTGCAGCCAAACCCTCACCACCCGCGAAATCATCCGCTATCCGAAGCAACGAAGTATCCACACCCTTCTCCGCCAGGTAGGCCAGCGTATTCTTCTTGCGCGCGCGATATAGGTCATCCGAAGCACCGCCCTGACGCACATTCAAAGGAAGCGGATACCGATTGACTTCCGCGACAACAAAATGTGCATTGCGATCCTTCTGCATCCCCTCTTCACTTGTCTCCGCCGACAACGCATCCATTTCGCCGCGACTCAGAATACGAATACGAGTCGGGTCAATACCATTGGCGGCCATGTAGGAATCCACAGCATTCGCACGACGATTTCCAAGCGCAATATTGTAATCATCCGTACCACGAATGTCCGTGCGCCCCGTAATCAAAATATTCGCATCAGGATTTTCACCCAGCACCTTGATAGCGGCTTCAAGCGCCGCAATATTATCTGGACGGATATCGGATTTATCATAATCAAAATAAACATGAACGTCAGAGACAATATTGACCGGCATACTGACCGGCATCACATCATTGATATAATGATCGGCTAAAACATCCAGATCCTTCATGCCCAACTCGTTCAACGTAGGCGTATGCGTTACGAAATGATGCGTAAAAATCGTGCTCGTCGTAATGATCGCCTGATTCACCGGATCCTGGTGTAACTTATTGGACACCTCAACGTGCGCAACTCGGTGATTATCATAGTCCCGTGCATTGTCCTGTTTCGTCTGACAGCCGGTTAGTAAAATGGCTACTGCGCTAACCATAACGAAGGGAGTAATCGATTTCATCTGTCTTGTCTCCTGATGTGAATCTATATTCGGTTTATTTATTCAGAAAATATTTCGACCATAGTAATCCCTGCCGGCCCAATCGCTACAATGAGGACCACCGGGAAAATAAAACATACCATGGGAAAAAGCATCTTAACGGCCATCTTCTCAGCAGATTCCTCCGCTTTCTGACTACGCTCAATACGCAACGCCAACGCAAACACACGCAACGTCTCACCAATGCTCGTACCAAACTTCTCCGACTGCAGCATCGACGTAACCAATGACGCGACATCATCCGAACTCGTTCGGTCCGCCATGTTACGCATCGCACTCGCGCGAGTAGAACCAAGATGCATCTCAAGATTCGTCAGCGACAACTCATCCGCAAGCAGCGGACACAGAGGACGCATATTCTCCGAGACCGCATTCCACGCAGAATCAATGCCCATACCACCCGAAACGCAGATTTCAAGCAAGTCGATCGCATCCGGGAAATGATTGCGGAACACTTTCGAGCGTTTATTTACCATCACTTCAACAACATAATTCGGCAAAAAGAAGCCAACAGCAATGACAAATAAGATAACCAACCATTTTTTGGTAAAATCCGTATCCCATCCATAAAAAATCAGCGCCACAGAAACAAGTGATAAAACAAGCAGGATCATCTTTACTCCCAAGAACCCCGCCACAGCATTGGACCCCGAATATCCAGCAGCAGTCAATTTCTTGCGCAGATCAGATGACTCAAGACCTTTACCCCTAACAGCACTGCCAATTTTCGAAACAAATTCACCCGGCAAGTTGCGCTTATTCTGGGAACTCTCAGGCGCTGTTTCGGTACGCTCATTCTTCAAACGAGACTTAATCACATCACGGTACGCCATCGTACCCGTAATGAACGCCCCGCCCATAAACATCACCGCCATGAAAATTAGCCCGGGAACGATTATGCTGGAGTCTGCAAATAAATTTTCCATCATCACACCAACCCCCAATTAATAGTCAAGCTCTGCAATTTTATTCATTACATGATTACCAACAAAGAGCAGGACGAGCGCAATAACGATGAGCATTCTTCCTACTTCTGTGTTAAACATCGGCTCAAGATATCCCGGCTGCACAAAATACATATAAATAAATAGAAGCAACGGAATCGCCATCAACACCTTTTTACTGAGCTGCGTCTGCGAAGTAAGCACTCTCACCTTACGATCAAGTCGCATCCGATCACCAATCACATGCGCCAAACGCTCCATCATATCCGCCACATTACCACCACTACGAATCTGAATCACCGTAGAAGCCGCAAAAAGTTTCAGATCAGGACTACGGTGTTTGTTCGATGTCTCAACAATCGCCTCTTCAAGACTTTTCCCTAAATTTTGCTGCTGCAAAATCTCGCCAAAGACCGTCGAGATAGGAGGTTCACACTCATCCGCGATTAGCTGGAATGCGCCCGTCAGAGGATGACCCGCCCGTAGCGAACGCGTCGCCAATGCCAACGAATCCTGAAGCTGCCGGGCAAAAAGCATATCCGTTTTGTGCAACTTGTTAGCCGCATAACTACGCACAAAATACAGTAGCATGAATAAAGCTATCGCAGACAACAGCAAACTCGACGTCATCGCCAGAACTGCGCAAAAGGAAAATACGCTGATACCAAGCATGCCCATAATAAACGTCGGTAACGGAATCGTCCACCCCAACGCATTACGCATATCATCAATCATCGACACCAGACGACTCACGTGTTGCTTCCCTTGCACAATCGTCGTTTTGATTTCACCCTGATGCCAAAGACTGAGAACCTGTCCCTTGGACTCAAGAGAACTTGCACGCGTTGTGCGCGACGCAAGACGATCGCGTACATGTTCCTCCTGCACGCCCTTACGCGCACGCCAAATCACAATCGCCATCAACCACATCGAAGCGATAAGCGCAAACATCGCCAAACCCGCAACAATACTCATAAACGGAAGTTGTTCAGGCATGAGCAGCTCCCTCCCCGTACGTCGCAGCCGTTTCCAGAGCGCGATGTTGGAAATAGTGATCGGGAAGGTGAACACCTTCCGACTCAAACTGTTTCAAAATATTAGGACGTACACCACACGCTTCAAAATACCCATCCGCATGCCCATCTTCCGTGATACCCGTCTGCCGATACCGGAAAAGATCCTGCATCAGGATGATCTCCCCTTCCATGTGGCTCACCTCAGAAATATGCGTAACCCGACGCCGTCCGCCCGTCATACGACTCACCTGGATGAGAATATTCAACGCAGAACTTATCTGTTGCCGAATCGCCGTCACCGGAAAATTCGTCCCAGCAAGACTCACCATATTTTCAAGACGCATAAACGCATCACGAGGATTGTTCGCGTGAACCGTGGTCATGGAACCTTCGTGACCCGTATTCATCGCCTGCAACATATCCAACGCTTCACTGCCACGACACTCACCAATGATTATTCGATCCGGACGCATACGCAAGGCATTGATTAGCAACGCCCCAACCGGAACCGCTCCGACACCTTCCACGTTCGCCGGTCGCGTTTCAAGACGCACCACATGCTCGCGCAACAACTGAAGTTCCGCGGCATCCTCAATCGTCACCACACGTTCATCCGCCGGAATTGCCTGCGATATAAGGTTCAGCATGGTCGTTTTACCACTACCCGTACCACCCGAAATAAGGATGTTCATTTTACACTTAACACACGTGAGCAAAAACTCCGCCATCTCAGGAGAAAATACATCAAGATCAATCATATTATCGACCGTCAGAGAAATCGTACCGAAACGACGTATGCTCAAAGAAGGTCCATCAAGCGCCAACGGCGGAATGATCGCATTTACCCGCGAACCATCCTTCAGACGCGCATCAAGCATAGGCGAACTCTCATCAATATGCCTTCCCACCTGAGCCGCAATACGCTGGATAACTCGAATCACCTGTTCGTCATCCCGAAAACGCATGTCCGACCGATTCAACCGACCATTGCGCTCCACGTAAATCGTGTCGCAACCATTCACCAGAATATCACTCACCTTCGGATCCCGCATCAACGCTTCCAAAGGACCAAGGCCAAACACATCATCAAGAACTTCACGCACCAGCTGCTTCTTCTCCGGACCAGAAAGCGGATGATTCTCCTCATTCAGCAAAATCTCGACCTGACGAGAGCACTCCGCCTCAAGCTGATCCGGCGGCAAAAGCCGTGCCTCATTAAGATTAAGCGTGGCCAACAGCCGCTCATGAACATGAAGCTTTATGTCCTCAGCAGAGCGCTGATTACCCTGATTCGATATGGAATTGACATTTAGATTCATAATTTTGCCCCGGGTTACGTAAACGAAACACTATCCTTATCAGTAATGCGCCCGACTAAATCGCGTAAATCCTTGCGAAGCGCCGAACGAGGTGCACTCTTTGAAAGAGGTTTTCCGAAATTAATACCCTTGACCGCGCTACTATAATCATTCGCCATACACGTGATCTTGAGACCGCCAAGCGCATTCTTCGCTTCTTCAATACTCACCATTTCACCGCGCTTTTTATAACGATTCAGTACCGGATAAATATTTTCCAGCGGAATACCACGGTTATTCAGAGAAGTGATTATCGACTTCGCAATACGTACATCCTTAACACACGCCTGGAAAATAATCAGCGTGCCAGCACTCGACTCAGCCAAACTCGTAGCGATATCCATCGGAATACGCGGCGCATCAATCAACGTATAAGCATAACCCTGCTTGCACGCTCCAATGACCGCCTCAATGTGACTGTTCGGAATCGGACGCGTCTCCTGAAAATGAATGCTCGCAGGGCTTATCAGCGCATGCAACTTCTCCGAATACTTCACCGCAGTCGTGTCAATAAGGTTCGCGTCAATATGACCCGTGTGCGCCAAAACATCAGAAATCCCATACTGACCATGCAGATCCAGATAAGTCCCGACCGCACCATAATGATAATCCATATCTACGAGAAGCACAGACTCCTCAGAGACCAACTGAAGTTCATTGGCCAAATTTACCGTTAACGTAGTCGCACCACATCCACCACCCGCAGAAAGAATCGTGATGCCTTGTCCCTGATTCTCACTCATGGAACTAACGACAGGAGGCATTAAGCGCTGCAGAATATCACTGAACCCCGACTCTATCTTGCTCTTCATCTGCACATGGCGTATTCCGCACTGCATCGACTTCATCACCAACTCACTATCGAAATCATCCGTAAGCATGACAAATCGCGTCATCGGAAAACCCGTAGCAATCGGTTCTATCTCATTCAATATGCCGTTCGCAGCCTTCGTGTAATCTATAATGACAAAAGGCACATTAGACTCTTCGAGACGATTACTCAGCTCATTAATATCAGCCGTAGCATTCACCGGCGGGAACACACCCTCCTTCTTCGCAAGAAGAATTGATATGCGTTCACGCAACGCCTGTTCTTCGGAGAGCAGTATGATCTCGTTGTATCCACTCATAATAGTGCCATGGTTCCTTAGTTATAGTTCTACTTCAATACAATTCGGGATTACCGAATCAAAATCGATCTACTCTACTTCTCTTCTTCATTCGAATCCCACGCACCCGGGCCTTTAAGTTCATTCAACGAATCAGCATCAGGCGAATCCGGGCCACCTTCGGTATATCCAATCTTGCCAAGAGCCATAAGTTCCCAATCGTTCGGTGCAACAAAGCGCTCACCCGGCAATGACGGCTGATTCGCATACGACATCGGCTCAACCAGGCTAGGCGTTACCATAATAATCAGTTCCGTTTCACCCAACGAATAACTCACCGAGCGGAAAAGGGCCCCGATTACAGGAAGGTCACCAAGCAAAGGCACCCGGGTGTTCCGCACATTGGTCGCACGATTCAGTAAGCCAGCCATCGTAAAGGTCTGCTCACTCTTCATTTCCAATGTCGTCTTAACACGGCGCGTAACGATCGAAGGAATACTGAATCCTTCAACTTCGATGGCGCCGAAATCAGAAATTTCACTCACTTCCGTATCCACGGTCAACCGAATCGTTCCATCACCAAGAACTTCAGGACGAAAGGTAAGACGTACCCCCACTTCCTTAAATTCAATTTGAATCGCATCAGAATTACCACCGGTACTGGACGGTACAGGAAACTCACCACCTGCAAGGAAATTCGCTTCCTCCCCACTCAGCGCAATCAACGTCGGCTCCGCCAGGATGGACACATACTTATTCTCAGCCAACGCTTGAACGAAAAACGCAAGATCCGCGCGCGGCAACCCGACAAACAAATTAACCAGCGGATTACTAGCAGCAGCTGCCCCCAAACCATTTCCTAATGTATGCGCTGCGGCGAAAGGAATAAAGGACCCACCATCCGCCGTGCCCGTCACCGAAGCGCCAATCACACTATCAGAACCATACAATGCATTAATCGTCATGTTCCGAATTCTCGACCGATTCACCTCAGCAACTCGAACTTTCAATTGCACCTGATGCAGGCCAGCGACCTTCGTCATGTCTACAAACTTGATTCCGGACACCTCAAAAAATTTGTGCAGGTTTTCCACCTGATCCGCAAATTGCATAATCCCTTTAACAAAATAAACATCTTCAGAGCGCGTAACCGTTAATCTGCAATTGGGAAATAATTGACTAAGGTCATCATTAAGACGCTGCGGATCAATATCAACCTTGATTTCACACATCCAGATTTCACCATTATCACCCCAAAGGATAAGGTCCGTAGTCCCCATGGACTTCGATACAATAACCACCTCATTCGGATGCAACACATCCACATCAGCCACCGCAGGATCGGCCACGGAGACATCCGTAATGGTCCAATCCGTCTGCAACGCTGCCGAACGGCCAATCTCCATATTGATGCAATCACCGCTATCAAGTTTATCAATGGTTCCCTTGGTCGTGATAAGTCGAGGAGACGACTGGGCACTGACCAGCGACGTGAACAAAAGCGTACACCCTAAAATCGCATAACAAAATGCGGATCGAGCCCGTGACCTAACGGTGCAGAATTTCGTGACCTGATGGTGTGTGCTGGTGTTCACGTTGAACTCCTCTCGGTGTTATTTTTCTCGTTTTTAGTCTTCTAATGGAAAGATCTTAGGACCATTGGGATCAAGTTGCAAAGCTCGAATGACATTAACACGCATCATCGCCGCAACCTTGACCGTCGGTACCACTTCAGTCACTTCTACCGGCTCATCCCTCACCACCCTGGCGATCTCCTCTTCTCCAGTCGTCTCATCGGAAACCGTAGTGCCAAGCAACGTCGCCAACTCGGCCATAATACCCTCACTCAACAACGTAGCTTCATCGTCTACAGTTTTTGCATCAGAAGGGTTGCGCATCGTCAACGAAATCTGACCAAACTTCATCGCCAACTGAAGCGCCTCAGCCTGCTTCGTAGTCACCAACAGTGTAACCGAAGGCTGGTTGCTAACACGATTTTTCAAACGATCATCTTCCTGTTCCAAGGTCGAATTATCACCCACTATGATGTTCGAAACAGCCAGAACCTGAATATTCTGCAACAACGTAGTCGAAAGCGCGTTCCCATCCCTATAACCCGAAACCCGGAAAGAAGCCAACACATCCACAATCGCTCCCGGATACAACAGCCCCTGGAGGCTCTCATAACTCGAAATCTGAATGCTGACCGCACGTTTTCCCTGTGGAATCTGAGTTGCCAATTGTACGCCCGAGCCAGCCGTCGGGAACGAAGCCTTGGTGAACGCCTGACCAGAGAACATGTCAGAAACAACCCTTCGACCAATAATTTGAGTGGGATCGGTGTAATAATTCACCGGAGTCGCCGACGCAGCCACCGTCTTCGAGACAATATCCGATTCGCGAATCGACATCGTCTTCCCAATATCTTCCTTCGCCACCAAAATGACCACATCCGGAGTTGCCGTACTAAGCACCTCTCCAATGTTGCCCGCACTCAACGTGGCCGTAAACAGCGCCGCCGCACCCGCAGCAACAACCCCAAGGACTATAAGTAGTACAACTGAAAATGACATTTTCATCGTGCTTCTCCTTAAAAGTGAACCAACCCTAATTCGGCAAAATGTTTTCGACCTGATGACTCATCATAACTAAGGTCCTTCACGCGACATCGTCGCAGATGAGGTTAGGTTTGCAGGTGTCGGAAAAATTGGCATCCCCGTCAACCCAATTTGCGAATAAGGAACCGCCACTGTCACCGTCACCGGATCCTGAGCATCCGCGTCCAAGACACTTGCCGGTATCGTCGTGAGCGTATACGACGTAGACCCCATTCCGAACCCGCCCATGATAACTGCAACACGGGCTGTCACATCCGCATCAACACTATCCGGCAGCACAGCCGTACGAACCGCCTCTCGCGAAACGTTACTCACCTGCTGCAAGCGGAAAAACATCCAGCCATATTCCATGCAACCAAACGTAAGCATCACCAATACAAGAGAAACAATGGCCATCTCAACAGAGGCCAATCCTCGCTCGTCACGTTCGTGCCGCGGTCTTAAAATGGCCATGGAGAATACCCCGTCGCAGACAAACAAACCCCGCAAAAAATCGCCAACCCATAAGGCATATAAACCATAGTCTTATGGTCCACCCATGCGTTACCCGCTCCCGAAAAACCTCGCCCTCGATTAAACAATACCGTCGCCATCATAGCGCCGACAAGTTTGCGCAGACGCAACAAAATTGGTCGCAATTGACCTTTTGAAAGTGCAAGCACAATACCCATAATGCCTCCAGACAACACGACAAACGTCAAAGCACTCAAACCAGTCGACAAACCCAGCCAAGCCCCAATGCCCGCCATGAGCTTTACGTCCCCCGCGCCACCTCCTGCGAATACATATAATACCCAAAAAGGCACGGAAACTGTAATACCTGCGACAATAGATTCCAAAAAACCCCATGCCCCGCCAACATACGTGGACCACAGAATACCCGTTAAAAGCAAAGGAAATGTTAGAATATTCGGGATACGCCGGGTACGCAGATCCCAAACGGCTGCAACCAGTGAGGCACCAATTACGGCACCCCACTGGATAAAGTGCATATAACTCTCAGATTGTTCGACTATCATATGCGCGCAGCCTCTGTTCAGAATACATTACGCCTAATTGTGTAATGTCATACGAAAACGATACCTAACTTCAACTTACGGTTAAGGGATGGCGTTAATCGTGCTCGCTGTCGAATTCATGCGACCAGACACTGCACCCGACAAGGTACCGATAGCGAGGATGAGCGCACCAACCACAAGAGCCGTCATCACTGCATATTCAACCGTTTCCAGTCCTTCTTCATTGCTTACAAAACGTTTAATGCTATTCATCTTACCTTCCTCCAATTTTAGGCAGCCTGGGGCTTCCCTGTCTATTTGTCGGACCGCCACATGGCTATCCGATTACTCCAATTTGAGTCGCCCACGGCTTCCCAAACTTATCCAAAAGTATCTTCGATAGACGACCGCAAAGCCGCTCTCCAATACCCGTAAATACAAACCAATCCACATCACCTTTACACTACATAACGCCAATTTCCGATGCCGTGTCTCAAATACTCGATTCTACCGCCGAACCAAGTGCAACCATCGATACAATAAGCGCGGCCACAATCAACGTCGTCATGACCGCGTATTCAACTGTCTCCAAACCGTCATCATCAAGAATCAGGCCTTTCAATTCTCTACAAAACAAGGGACTCTCCTGGTATCTACGTCAAATCACTATTTACAACAGCCCCATACTGACTATCGATAGCCATACTCAAACGCCTGTCAGCCGTTTCCATCATCTTTTCAGCCGTCGGCGAATTCGGGTAAAGGCTTATCGAATAACGCAGATCAAAAGTTCCGTTACACAACTTTTTGTACCGCTCAATGGCCTGCCGCGCCTCCTCAAAAGACGTATGCGCCATCAATATCGCATTACGATCCTCAAGCTGAAAATACTGATCACAATCACGCTTATCACGCTGAAAAAAATCTTCAAATTTAAGCTTCGCCCCAGCCTCGTCCTTAGGCTTTACGTAGACCAACGCTACGTAATAGCGAAAACGAGCCGCAAGCTTCAGTTCATAATCCAACAACCACTCCAGCAATACCTTTTGCTGTGCACCATCCATCTGCCTACATCTCCTCAGCACGTTGGACCAAGTCGCATCACGCAACCAGAGTGTTCTATTAAGCAATCTCCATGCCATTTGGACACTTTGAGCAGTTTTATAACCTATACCTTCCAAAACTCCCTAAAATTACACCTTTCCTGCAAAATAAGTAAAAACGACTTTGCAAAAATCCATGCGGGATGTACTGGGTTAGCCCACATTGGGCAATTCATCATGGGCAAAAGTTGACCAAAAAAGAGGCTTCTGCCAATTAACTCTTGAGACGACATACTCCACAAAATATCCAGATCGCACCTGAAAAATGCCCTATTTCAAGCAAATCACCCATCAACTCAGGGCAATGCGCCTAATTCCCCTCACGCGGCACCAGACCTCGCTCAATAATCACCTTTTCTGCAGCGTGTTGGATTTTCCACGCCTGTTCTACCCCATATCCGGGGTGTTCGGGCGGGAGTGGCGAGAAATCGAGTGTGTCGATGAAGGCCCAATAACGCAGGTCGTCTCGGAGCGGTTCGAGGAAGGGGTTAGTTCGCAATTCATACAGAGACTCCAGTCAACCCAAGCCGATTGCCCACCCACCACCACCGATTGTTGATTCGCCATCCCGATTCGAGTATCGTGATCCGAACACGATGGGTATTGATCACCGTCTACCGAACCGAAATAGGGAGATAACATCCATGTCACTCAATGAATTTTCAAGACTGCTGCCCGCCGCACTCATTGTGGCGACCAGCATCACTGCCACCGCCGCGCCCATAACCTGGACGAAGGACGTCATGCCCATCGTGCAGGAACGATGCCTCAATTGCCATCGTCCCGGACAAGTCGCACCCTTCTCACTCGAATCCTTCGAACAGGCACGTCCCTGGGCAAAATCCATCCGCGAACAAGTCGCTGCGGGTAAAATGCCGCCCTATCCCGGAAAACCCGGCGAGATGGGATTCCACGGTGACGCGAACATGACCGAGAAAGAAATCACTACGTTTATCGCGTGGGTAGACCAAGGCGCCAAACAAGGCAATCCCGCTGATCTGCCGCCGAAAAAAGTATTCAAAACATTCGAAGGTGGATGGGTAAACCGTGTACCCGATATTGTCCTCCAACCCGAAGAACCGTTTTTGGTTGGGGCCGATGTTTCCGATCTCTATTACTGTTTCAAAATTCCCTTCAACGCCGATCAAGATTTGTGGCTGAAAAGTGCCGAATTCCAAGCCGGCAATAGCGAAGTCGTTCACCACTTTATTCTGTTCGAAGATACCAGTGGCGTGTTCGACAAACTCGATGCCGAAACTCCCGAACCCGGATGCGAATGTGCGAACATGGATAAGCTCGCCGGCGCAAAAATCGTCCAAATGTGGGCACCGGGCAACGTGGCTCCCCTCAGCCCCGAAGGCGTGGGGCTGAAGCTCTCCAAAGGAAAAGACCTCATCCTTCAAACTCATTACTACAATTCAACCGGGCTTGAGCAAGTCGATCATTCCCGAATCGCTTTGCATTTGGCTCAACCGGAAGAAACCATTGAGAAGCAGATTCGGGCGATGATGGTGGTGCAGCCCAACCTCAACATCAAGGCCGGTGACCCGAACTCTGAACATACGGCCACATTCACTGCCTTCAAGGATCTGACGATGTACTCGGTTGGCGGACACATGCACCTGCGCGGAAAAAGCATCAGCCAGACCGCCAAACTACCCGACTCCGATCGCGAGTTGCTCATGCTCGATATTCCCGACTACGACTTCGATTGGCAGTTCACTTATCCATTCGAAAAGCCTTGGAAATTCCCCAAGGGATCCAAGTTCATCATGCGTAGCGTCCACGACAACTCCGAAGGCAATCCCAATAACCCGGATCCCACCGCCGACGTGAAATGGGGACTCTACTCAGGAGACGAAATGGCCTTCACCGGCGGCTCCTACACCTTCGACGACGAACAACTCGGGATTACCCCGACCGCGCTGTCCGATGCTGACCGTGCGCGACTCACGAAAAATTCCAGTACCGACTAAATCAAAAACAATTATCGAATCACGGGGAGTTGTGGTGTAATCACCACGACTCCCTGTTCTTTTATCAGCGTCGCGAATTCAATAAAACGTAAAAGTTCACGACTACGATCCGGATCAAACTTCGTGAGCAAAGCACTCGCCATCGACGCATCTGTCGGTTGCATCGCCCCGCGAATCGACTCCGCAAGCGGTTCCGAATCCGCCGGTTCATCCAACGCCAAATCCGTCGGACGCGAAGGATCGCCCGTGCCAAATAATTCCTGCTGCAACATCTCGCCGAAATCCAGCTGACGTGGAATCAGCCGCACATCATAATCATCCAGCTCCACCAACTCCGCCGCATACTCCAGCGCGTCAGTCAATCCGCCGATTTCATCTATCAGCCCCAGCGCAAGCGCCTGCTTACCCGTGAATACACGCCCGCCGGCCATCTCCTCCAAATCCTTCGTCAACTTCTCACCCCGACCTTTCTCAACGTGATCCTTAAAAGTCGCGTACGCCGCCCCCATCGACTCCACAATCTGCGCACGCTGCACATCCGTAAACACATCCGATCCACGGCCCCAATCCGCATTCGCCCCACGTTGCGTCGCGTGCCAAGAAATACCAAGCTCGTCCCACAATCCCGCCGTGACAATCTTCCCACCCACGACCCCAATCGAACCCGTCACCGTCAGCTCATCCGCAAAAATCGAATCCGCCTGACACGCCACGTAATACCCGCCGCTCGCCGCCACGCTGCCCATCGAAACAATTACAGGTTTCTCCAACTGCGCTGTCTGCACGGCACGCAAAATCACCTCGCTCGCCGTAACCGATCCGCCCGGCGAATTCACACGCAATACAATCACTTCAACCGAATCATCCTGCGCTGCCAGATCCAGCGCATAACGAATCGTTCCGCTGAACGCGCCGCCCTGACCATAACCCGGATAAATGGTCCCCTCAAGCACAACAAGACCTATCGTGCCCGACGAATAACTTCCTCCCCCTCCCATACCCGAAAACCACGTGTTCGAAAATCCCATCGACGAATTCGACCCACCATTCCCGCCATAATGATTATCAAAATAAATGTCTTCCCCGTACTTGTCCTTCATAAACTCAGTAAATTCATCCTGATACATTCGTGAATCAATCAGCCCTGCCGCTTCAGCCTGCTCCGACGTATACGGCCCGCCGTCGATCGCCGCACGCACCTCGTCCGAAGTCATGTCGCGCGAATGTGCGATCATATTTACCCGAGATTCATACATGCCGTCCAACAACCAGTTCATCGCCTCAGCCGCTTCGTCACTCGGACCATCACGCATCATCATATCACCCGCCGACTTATAATCGCCGATATGCACGATGTCCGCCTGAATACCAATACTTTCCAAACCCGCCTTCAAATACAGCCCTTCGCTGTAAAGTCCAACAAGATCAATCATCGAAGTCGGCACCGCGTTAAAATGCGACCCCGCGGACAACAGCACATACATCGAATTCGACATCAGCGCCTCTTCCGAATGCACGTATACATCCTTACCCGAATCGATCAGATTTCTGAGCGCATGATGAATCTCTTCCAGATGCGCTGCCTGCGGCTGAAACATATCAACCGTCACAACCAGCGCCTGCACCGTATCGTCATCTTCCATCTCCTCGAACCAGGCCATTAGATCATGAAACGACGACGGAACGCCTCCAAAGAATCCATACGGACTCGGCTGATAGGATTCCGCGAAGGCACCACTCAAGTGCAAGTGCACAATACGATCATCCCCCGCATCATAAGCAGAGGTGAACGCGGAGCCTCCCATGCTGAATAAAGCAACGACCGCGATCGGTGCGAAAAACATTCCGATGCACCCCAGAAACAGCCCCATCGTAGCCAAACCACGCCCCTTCAGCTGTGCGTTCCTTCGTATCTCCCCGCGAGCCATCGCGCCCAAAATGATTGCAGGAAATGCCGCGAAAAACCAGAGCGCCAAGCCCGATATCCCCAGCAAGAAAGCAAAGATCGCTTTCTCCGAAGTTCGTTTTCCCGGTGGCGCAACAGGTCTCACATTCCCCGTCTGATTCTGTAATCCCGACATTCTAATCTCCCGACCTCATCATTTGCAGAGCACATCTTCGCCCCTGCCAACCAGTAACAATACAAATTTAAACGTATACTATTCGATTAAATCAGAAGTACCCGATAATTGCAATGCGCTACTGCAGCCTTAGCGATCACTCAGGTGCTTCAAGCCGATAAATCGACTCCAGCCACTCCCAAAAATCCTTCGCCTCCTCACGCAACGTATCTGCCGTCTGCTCAGACACCCAGAATACAATCGGGCACGCAAACCACGCCTTCCAGCGAACCGGCGACCGATTCAGCTTGGTGTACAACTCTTCGAGCGACTGACCCGATGCCAATACATCGTCAAGCCCCGATACGAATACCGCGTCATGCGGGCCCGCCCCCGTCGCTTCATGCACGTGCTCGAATACATCGATTGAATAAGGCCAAAAGGACACGATAGCCACTTCGGAATAAGCCGATTCCAGCTGTTGCACCAGGAAATCGCGCAAGGTGACATCCGAACACACCGCAAGATTGAGCGAGAAGGTCTTCGTCGGACTGCCCACCTGCATTTGCATGTCGGAAAAAAATTGGGAATTGTATCGATATTCAGGGGTCATATCTGCAATCCGGTGCGGTCAGTCATTCCAAACCACCGCCACTTTCTTACACTATTGTCACTTTGAGACAAACCAACTCCATTGTACGCCCCTCCTGCCCCAAATTCATCTCAATAATTGACTTTAGAACAACTTTATCAGTAGTCTACTCGAACCCTTTCCACGATACCGTGTTAAACGGGTTGCAAAAAGTATTTAAGGCCTTTATCATTAAGGCTCAACTTTAGGCGTTCATCCGATTCCAATCAAGTACGGATAGAACACAAATAAGGAATCCCACCATGTCAAAAGAAGCCGTTGTTGTTGCAAGCTCACGCACAGGCCTGGCAAAATCGTTCCGCGGATCCATGAACATGACCCGCCCAGACGATATGGCCGCACACGTCATCAAAGACGTGCTCGCAAAAGTCCCTGACCTCGACCCCGCCGAAATTGAAGACGTTATCCTCGGATGCGCGAATCCCTCCGGTGCTCATGGCAACAACATGGCCCGCATCGCAGCCGTTCTTGCCGGACTGCCCATCTCCGTCGGCGGAACAACCGTCAACCGTTTCTGCTCATCCGGTCTGCAGTCCATCGCAATGGCCGCGCATGAAATCATGAACAACGGCGCGGTTGCTGCAATCGGTGGCGGTGCTGAAAGCATCTCGATGCTCGGTGGCGATCAAAACCACAACCCGAAAGTGATTGAGCAGAAACCTGCCCTGTACATGGCCATGGGTGACACCGCTGAAGTTGTTGCAAAACGCTACAACGTTTCTCGCCAGCGTCAGGATGAACTCTCCGCAGCCAGCCAACAACGCACCGAAGCAGCTCAAGGCCGCGGATTCTTTGAAGAAGAAATCGTGCCAATGGAAGTCAGCATGGGACTGTTCAACAAAGAAACCAAACAAATGGACGGATTCGAAACCGTCACTTGCGATAAAGATGAATGCAACCGTCCAGGAACGACTGTTGAAACACTCTCCGGCCTCAAGCCTTACTTTGACCCCGATTCCGGCAACGGTTCAGTAACCGCCGGTAATGCATCACAGCTTTCCGACGGCGCATCCGCGACTCTCCTGATGGACCGCGAAGTCGCCAAAGAACGCGGCATCAAAGCCAAAATCGCCTACCGTGGATTCGCCACCGCTGGTTGTGAACCCGATGAAATGGGCATCGGCCCCATCTACGCTGTGCCCAAGCTGCTCAAACGTCACGGCCTCGAAGTGTCCGACATCGACCTCTGGGAACTCAACGAAGCCTTCGCCGTACAAGTAATCCAGTCCGCTGACACCCTCGGCATCGACTACGACAAACTCAACATCAACGGCGGCTCCATCTCCATCGGACACCCCTTCGGCATGACCGGGTCCCGCATGGTCGGAACCATCGCGAACCAGATGATCGAAAAAGGCGCTCAATGGGGCGTCGTCACCATGTGCATCGGTGGCGGTCAAGGCGCAGCCGGCCTCTTCGAACTCATCAACGAATAAAATCTATCCCCAATAGACAATACCCAAAGGGCGGGTTCAGGATTTCCTGAACCCGCCCTTATCTTTTTGAACCGCAAACCCCCTTCTTTGTTTTCCGGTGAAAAGAAAGAAGCAAAGAAAAGCCGATACGATGCTCTGCGCTGAACCGCTTAGGGTATCCACCTCGGATGATCCGCCCCCAGCCTATCCACACCCGTCGTTAGCAACCGCTGATTTTTTCCATCCGAATCCATGAGCCAGATGCTTGAGGTTCCACCCGTGACCGCGCGACAAAACAGTATATGCTTACCATCATCCGACTCCGTCTGGCGAAAATCCAAAACAGGCGGATTGGATTTCGTAATGCGAGTCACCTTGCGCGTCTTCGGATTCATCCGACAGATTTCCGTGCCACCTCGTGCGAGCTCCGGTTTGTACGCACGATTGAAATGATCGACATCCACCTGATCCGTCTGATATTCTCAGGCCACCTTCGAATCCGGCAGACGCCGACTCATCAATATCGAACCATCCTTCGACCACACCGGTACGTTCGATCCACGGCCATGATTACCCGGCGACCCATAACTCGACCCAAACCAAAGCGTCTGCCCCTCAGTAAGATGTTGGAGCACCGGCCCATCCGGCCGACTCATCACCAAATCCGCCCAGTCATGGCCCGGATCTTCCCAATGATGGTTGTCCTGAAAAATAATCCACTCGCCATCCGGCGACCAACGCGGACCAAAGAACACGTGTCCCCGACGTTTCGTAATCAGCGTCTTGTTCGAGCCGTCAACATCCGACACCCGAATTTCATACCCACTCGATGCCGCTAGATGATAGGCAACCCGCTTCCCATCCGGGCTCATGTTCAACCCGTAAGGCATTCCTTCACCCGGCTGCGTAAACGGACGCGGGTCGCTTCCATCCAGATTAATACTGAACGACTGCGGCACCTTATCCCGCACGACCTGAATCATCATTCGCCCATCCGCCAACAACAACTGTGGCGTAATAAACGGCGCCAATCGTTCCTTCGTCGCAATTTCATCCAGCGAACCCGTATCCAGATCATGAATCCAGATGTGCGTCGGCGTCGTATGATAATACTCATCAAACGGTTTGCCCGGCCCATCCCGCCGCGGCTCCATGCTCAAAATCAGAACACGCCCATCCGGAAAAAACGCGCCCGGTTGCCACGTCGCCTGACCAGGCGCATCAAACTCCAGATAACACGATCCACTCCCGTCCCCATTCATCATCGCCGTCTTGCCCTGCGACGTAAAAAAGAACCGTTTCTGTGATAAGGACATCTTCAGCGAACTGGAATTCAACGTATTACATCCGGCCAGTGCTACAAGCGGCGATGCCACTCCAAATTTCAAGAAATTTCGTCTATTCAGCATCTATACATCCGCCGCCTCAACGCGCAATCGCTTCCGATCAATTTTCCCATTTGGATTACGCGGCAACTCATCACGAAAATCAATTCGTTTGGGAATTTTGAACTTCGTAATATGTTGCGCGACCGTTTCCAGCAGTTCGGCTTCCGTCACCTCATGCCCTTCCTTAATCGACATCACCGCAACGATATTTTCGCCATACGTCATGTCCGGCACACCAACGACGGACACTTCCTCCACCGCCGGATGATTATAGAATCCGTTTTCGATTTCGCGCGGCGAAATATTCTCACCCCCCTTAATAATCAAATCCTTCATACGGTCCGTCAAGAATAAGTAACCAT
>JAYGCN010000200.1:0-2181 GCA_046583315.1 Candidatus Hydrogenedentota bacterium | reverse complement strand
GACCCGTCAACTTCAGATCCGACATCAAAAACACCCACGAAAAAATCCATCCCGCAGCGATCCATCCAAACGTTCCCCACACCCGCACCCGTGAAAACTCAGTATCCGGGTCCTTCAAATGCGAGAACGCCAACGAATTCGTCAAGGTCAAGGTCGGCATATAAAGCACAGAATATAAAATCGACAGAAACAACCACATCTTGAAGGTCGTCTGCGTCGACATGATAAAAATTACAATGCCCCCCGCAAACAACAAGAAGGCCAGAAATTTTTCCGCCGAAAAAAATCGATCCGCGATCTGTCCTGAAATGAAAGGAGCCGAAAGCGCACCCACCGAAGCGGCCACCCCCAAAATAATCCCCATCTGCGCGGCCGAAAATCCCAGTCCTCCGAAACCGTCCGGCGTGACTTCCGCGGTGAGATACCCCGGCAGAATCGTCAACCATACGCCCCACACGGCGTATTGAAGAAACATCATTATCCCGAGTCGACCTTTGACAAAACCCATGAGACAGTACCCCTCTCGATTTGAGATTGAATGCGTTGTGAATCGACCTATGCTAAAGGAAAATATTGATTGGGTCAAGTGTACTTGTGTTGTTTGTAAGGTTTACGTTACGGTTGCTCCCAGCAAGGGGGACACATGGAGTCACGACTCGGATTCATCGATTACACTGCGATAGCTATTTATTTCGCTGTATTGATCGCCATGGGAGTCTATTTTTCCCGTCGGGAGAAAACTACCGAGGCTTTCTTTCTTGGGAATCGCCGTATTCCGTGGTGGGCGGTCGGCATCAGCATTTTCGGGACTTCTGTCAGCGCGATCACCTACATCGCCATTCCTGCGACTGCCTTTGCTGAAGACTGGGTCACCCTGCTCAACAGTATCGGAATCATTTTTCTCGCACCTTTTGTGGCTATCGTCTATTTGCCGAAACTTCGAGCGGAAAACCACGTCACCGCCTACGAATATCTTGAGAAACGATTCAACCTCGTCACTCGAATTTATGGCAGCCTCATCTTTGCGATTTTTCAGATGGGCCGCATCGGTATCGTACTCTATCTGCCCGCCATCGCGCTTGAAGCTGCGACCGGACTGAACATCACCGCGTGCATCATTGCGATGGGTATTCTGGCGACCCTGTACACGGTTCTCGGAGGCATTGAAGCGGTCATCTGGACCGATGTCATCCAATCGGTCGTGCTTGTGCTTGGGGCCATCCTCGCGCTTATCATTATCATCACGAACATCGACGGCGGCTTTTCCGGCATGGTCACTCTTGCCAACGACGCCGACAAATTCCATACCTTCAACTGGACTTGGGATGTGTTTTCTGCCGGCGTGTGGGTTGCGGTGATCGGCGGAATTTTCGCCAGTGCCTACCCCGCCATGGCTGATCAGACGGTGGTGCAACGTTATCTCGCCACGGCGGATGTCAAGGAAGCGAGGAAAGCATTATGGACCAACGCGATTTTGACCTTACCAATCCAGTTTTTGTTCCTCGGCATTGGCACGGCGCTCTGGGCTTATTATACGACGCATCCTGGCGAGTTGGATCCCGAATTACAGGCCAACGCCATCCTGCCTTACTTCGTCGTGCAGCAATTTCCTGTCGGACTCAAAGGTATCCTCATCGCCGGGTTGTTCGCTGCGTCCATGTCCTCGCTCGACAGCAGCATGAACAGCCTCTCGGCTGTGATTGTGAATGATTATTACAGACGATTCATCAAGGAGGTTTCCGAAGAACGCGCCTTATTGGTCGCTCGTGTCGTCACGCTCTTGCTCGGCGTCATCGGAACGTTCTCTGCGCTGTACGTCGCTACCCGAAACCAGGAGTCAACCCTGTTTCTGACCTTCTTGAAATTACTGGGACTCGTCGGCGGGGGACTCGCGGGAATTTTTATTCTCGGCGTGCTCACCAAACGCGCAAACGGCATCGGCGCGATTGCAGGCGCATTCATTAGTGGTGCCACCATGCTTTTCGTCACGCCAGGGACTCAGATTCACTTTTTTCTACACACCGTGATTACGCAGGGCTTTCCCAGGTCGGAAGCGCACCATTTTTTGCAAGTGCTAATAGCGTCGTTTGTCCATAAAGCGGAGATCCATTTCTTCCTGCACGGTATGATCGGCCTCTGCACGGCCTTCGTCGTCGGATATGCAGTCAGTCTGGCGACTGG
>JAYGCN010000266.1:0-18477 GCA_046583315.1 Candidatus Hydrogenedentota bacterium | reverse complement strand
ATGTCCGCACCGCCGGTGAGATTGATGTCCGCCGTGGCGGATACGCATAACACGAAAGAAAGTGCAGGGATTAAGACTAACAAGTTGCGATACGACATGGATTTACTCCTGTTTAAAAAACGCTTACAAGCATCTTCATTTCTAGACAATACTAGAATAATAACCTAAATATATTGCGAAACCCTGTCAATTACATGACGATTGGGTGACAAACTGGAAAATACTAAGGAGCCGGTGCCGAGCCGCGTTGCTATGACCCTCGATTTCAGTGTTCACAAACAAAGGGAGCGTCTCTCATCGCGAAAGACGCTCCCCGGATAGAATCAATAAACTGAGAGTTACATTGCTGGTTAGAGGATCGCACTCAATTAGTTGTATCGCACGACGCGAAAACCAAGACTGTTGTGCCAGTAGTTCGTAGGGTTCAAGTGTCGATGAGCTGACCGGCAATCGTCATTGCCCGAAAGAAATGAACCACCTCTAGTTACACGCTCATGACCAGAGTCTGAGCCCAACGGGTCTACAACATTGTCATCTGAATAGGGAGCGTACCAATCACTACACCACTCTCTTACATTTCCATGCATATCATGCAGGCCCCACGCGTTCGATTTTTTGGAGCCCACAGGATGAGTTGTCTCATTACTATTCCAAAAGGTCCAAGCGTAATCCTCTAGCTTCGATGCATCAGAACCGAAACCGTATGTCTTAGTTGAGCCTGCCCGACAAGCATATTCCCACTCCGCCTCCGTCGGGAGACGATATTGACCGTCACCCAGAGCATTCAATTTAGTCAGATAGCGTTTAATATCATCCCAACTTATGCTTTCTACGGGGTTGTTTTTACCGACAAAGTAACTCGGGTTTTCTCCCGTTATGGATTCCCACTGCTTTTGCGTAATCTCGAACTTTCCAATCCAAAAGCCCTTAGTTAACATTACGCTACGCTGTTGTTCTTCGTTGTACCACTCCGACTCATCCCTCGGGCTACCCATGAGAAAAGTACCCGGTGGAATCCATACAAATTCGATATCATCAAATTCAGTACTCTGCTCCTTAGCAGCTTTTTCATTTCCCCCTGAACACCCCGATAAAATAGACAAAATAGATAGACTGAGTAGAACATTAAATCGCTTATGCATCGGTGTTTAACCCCCGGCGAACTCCGATTGCGAGAAAAGTTCGATCCGCTGGACATTAGCCCCTCACTGAAAGAGACTGCTTTCGGTCGCAAAGGCTCTTGATCCGCCCTCGTTAATGGTACCAGTTGTTAAGTTAGTATAGCGTTAAGTTTTTGATTTGGGAAGTTCCTTTCAAAGAGCAGTGTTTCCGGTGCTGGTGGTTGTCCGTTCCCCGAGAATACGCAGGAAATCAAGAGGCCGAGATTTCCCGCTCAAGAACGTATATACTTTTTATTCACAGGGCGCAAAGAGTTAGGCCGAGTTTTTTGACCCTACGGGAGCGTCTCTCATCGCGAAAGACGCTCCCAGAATAGAATCAATTATGAACGCCTGAAATGATGCCATCGGATGCTATTCTTTCTTACCCAACTTACTGCCCAATTGTCACTGTTACGTTGCCCGACAACGATTTACTCCGTCTTGCTCGGTCATAGCTTACTTGAAGAAATCCAATTCAGCAATATTGATATTCCTGCAAACCCGGTGTGTTTTCGACTCTACTATATCGACGCTTCCATCGCAAGAAGCCGCTGCTCGAGGGAAGCGAACTGTTCTCTTAACGAATCAATCTCGGCCTGCTTGGCGTCAAGTTCCTGCGTAAGCTTCAGATTCAATCCCTGAATCGCAGCGAGTGCCACTCCGTCCGCGTCTGTCGAAGTGATGTGCTTGTCGCTACTGCCATAACCGAAGCTCCCCATGAAGTCCTGCGCGAAAGGTGAGCATTTGTGGATCGAATGCTATCTGGTCTTCATACTGCCCGGTTCCGAAACCAAGTCGGTTCTAGAATCCCTGCTCGAACATGCCCAGACCCGAGACCAATGCGCCGTCTTTCGCTTCTTGAGCGATGGCGTGGGATGTGAGACGTGCCGCAAGGCCCTGTTTGCGACCGACGCGACTGGTCGTAACGCCTGTAAGACCTGAAAACGCGATGTCCTCATCGAGATAGCGAATGGTGCCTTCCGAACACAACACGAGACATTCCGCTTCATCGTTCAGGCGTGAAACCCAAGCCCTGCCCGCATCAATGATGGCATTGGTGCCATCAACATTGCCTTCGTTGGTCGGGTCCAGCCAGCCCACTTCTTCCCATATACGATGGACGTGTGCGCGGTCCCTGTCGCTATCAAACGACTCGATATTCATGTTGCGCTCTCCAGATGTGTCTAAGCAATTTTCCCATTCTACAGCAGGATATGCGCACTCTCGCAAGGTGGAACTATTTCATGGCTGAGGGCTGGGGGTTTTTCGCACGTGTCGCGGCAATGGCGACGGCGATTGGAATCAGGGTAAACAAGAGCAGGCCAGGCGTATATCCTCCCAGATTTTCCTTCGACGCGGCAAGCAATACGGGCCCCGCAGAAGTCATCATGACCATGATGGAGACATTTTGGCCGCTAATCGCGCCCAGATGCAGCGTGCCGAAATAGCGCGGCCAGGTCACATTAATCAGGGTGCCGAACATGCCACCGGAGAATCCGAAGGCAATGATAATGACCACACGCCATACGGGGTCTCCAAAATTGATCATCGCTATGGTACCGATGGCCTGCATGATCATCATGAATATCAGCAGATATTTGAGCTTAGTGCGATCACTTATCCAGCCGCCGATTAGATTTGAGGTCATGCTGAGAATGGACATCGGGATAAAAATCGCAAGGCCTTGCTTCTCGGTGAGCCCAGCGTTCTCTGCCAAAGACAAGATATGAAAACTTATTGCAGTTATGACCAAGCCGTTTCCGCCCAATCCGAGCGAATAGACCCAGAAGCTGTTGTTGCGACGAACTTCCGATAAGGTAAACTGACGAACACGGCCGCCGGAAGATGAGTTTGAGAGGTTCTCTTCCGGGAGTCCATCTTTCGTCAACCCGGAATCCTCGGGCTGTTCGCGATAGAAAATCCAACAAGTGGTTGCGACACCAATCCCAATTATGGCCGCCAACAAACCATAGGCACCCCGCCAACTAAAGCTGGCGATCAACAGGCTAAAAACGAAGGGTGCCAACCCGAAACCAAGTGAGACGATGACCCCTGAGATTCCTGCAGCGAGACCGCGCTTCTTGTCGAACCATTTACCGATCATCACACGCGGAATCATGGCCATCATTCCTTGGCCGAAGAATCGCAGGAGGAAGAAACCAAGCATGGCCACGCTTAGCGATACGGCCACGGGAATGCGGTCGCCGGTGATGGAAAGTCCGATATCCACGATACGCCCGGAATTCGCAAGGTATAACAATACGAAACTCAACGCCACGCAAGAGAAGACCATCATTCGCCGTACACCAAAGCGGTCCACCATTCGGCCTGCGCGCACCAATAAGATTCCGCTACAGATAGTGCCGAAACCATAGGCGATACTGAGTTGTTGGCTGGAGAGGTGCAGCGCTTCCATGAGCCCTGGCGTAAATACGCTGACACCCGTCGTCTGGCCGGGCATGCTGGATAATGTACCTAAAGTAGCGAGAGGAACGAGTAGCCACCCGTAGAAAAAGGGAACTCGCCTTGGAAGGTTGAACAGTTTTGAGGATTTCGACATGGTACGCGGGACTCACGGGTTAGGAAATCGCGCACTATACTGATTCGCACACGGTCATACAAGGAAAAGCGCCTATTCAGGGGAGTTTTCTTTGGAATTGCGTTCCAGAATCAGTATCGAGCGCTCCTCGAATCCGAGCCAGGAAAAATAGGGCACGTGTTCAAGAATGGTGAAGTTGTCGCGGCGTAAGAAAGAGATCGCGTATTGATCATCGACCAACCAACCGCCTCTGGGTCCGTACGAGCGCGTCTGCGGCGTGGTGGTTTCGGTCACGAATTGTGCGCTCGTGTACCAGCCCAGAAACTCATATCCGCCATCGGTCGTTTCCGGTGTCGCGTCGTATTGTTCTTCAAGTACGGTCCAGGCATCCCAGCGCGCACGGTTCCAGGCCATGTAATCCTGAATGCCGACAACACTGAAACAATAGAGCGCCGCTACTGTCGCCCATGCGAGTCGAGTCGCCTGCGGATTTTTGGTTACGCACAGAACCAACAGGGCCATGGGCAAGAGGGGCATAATGAAATATCGGTCATAGAGTACGCTCATGCCGGGAAAGATCAATACGGTGATGTACGCGCAACACAACAAGGTCAAAAACGGGCGCGGATCGCGTTCGTTTTTGCATTGCGGTGCATCGCTGACGAAGGCGCCGAGAACTATTTGAATGTTCAACGTTACCAGAAGGAAGATTGCCACCAAAAGGCCTGGAGCGAGCAGTACCCACCATAGGTTGCCAATCGAAATCGGGTTCGCCAGATGGTCGTCAACGAGAATTCCGCGCAGGGTCAATGGACCCACGCCCAGATCGTAGAGAATGTTTCCGATTAACGGAAGTTGGTAGCCCGGCATCCCGTAGAGAAGCCAAATCGCAAGCAGAACGCTCACAATCCATCGTTTTCTGGTTACCCGTTCGCGTATGGCTTGCACCAATGTGGTCTCGCGGGGCAGTGCAAACAGAACCGGTAGAATGAAGACTCCCACGTAACAAAGGATGAAGAAAAAGTAGCGGAGTAGCGTAACTCCACGGGAAAGCCATCCGTATCCAAGCACGTTGAGATCAAATGTCGGTGAGAGGCCGCGTGCGGATTCGGGTAGGGCGACGACCAGGCTCCCTACAAAAACCCAAGGCACCAGAAAGGCGATGACACGTGAGATGCGAATCTGAATGCCGCATCGGTAGGAACTGAGACCTATCGAAACAATGTATGCAATGGGGAGTAGAATGCCGAATTGGCGAATGAGGTAGGCAAAGGCCGCGAACCAACACGCAATAAAGAGCGGGAAGGTTGCCTCGCTTCGGTGTGCTCGGAGAAACCAGTAGAGTGATGCGTGGGCCAGCGCGAGAAATGGAATGTCGGTCATAAAGGTATAACTGAGATTGAGGACGATGGGGTTTGCGGTGACCACCACGCCGAGGAGCAACTGAACTCCGCGATTCGCACCGAGGAGTCTGGCACTGAGTGCGGCGGACCATGACGCGATAAAGAGCGAGACGAGTGTGAATAAACGAAGCACCGTAAAGCTGAACCCGAAGAGTTTGGAAATTACCGCGCCCCACATAGCGTGCATCATAAAGAGTGGATCGGCGTAGGGATGCCCGTCATAGCTACCGGTCTCCAAAATTGCCTGAACCGACTGTGCGAAAATCCAGTCGTCATTCAATGGGAAGTCGCCGACGGGTGAAACAAGCAGCATCGTGAGCAGGATGAGCAATGCAAGCGGTATCGCCAGAGACTCGTCGCGTATGTAGAGCCACGCTTTCATGGCTTAGAGGCGGTCGAGCGATTTCTTGCCAATGTCGTTTCGATGAAAGGCATCGTCAAAGTGGATTTTCGATACGCCTTCATACGCAGCGTCGATGGCTTCGGCAATGGTCTGCCCGAACGCCGTCACACCCAACACGCGTCCGCCGTTGGTCACCAGATCGCCTTCCACATGCTTCGTGCCCGCGTGAAAAACCATACAGGAATCTGCTGTTTCGGCATCGGCAATTCCTGTGATGATTTTTCCTTTTTCGTACGAGCCCGGATATCCACCCGATGCCATCACGACCGTCACGCATTCGCGGTCTTCCCATTCCAGTTCCTGCTCGGCGAGTGTGCCGTCGCAGCACGCAATCATCAGGGGGACGATATCGGACTTCATACGGGGCAACACGACCTGGGTCTCGGGATCGCCGAAGCGGCAATTAAACTCCACCACACGTGGTCCGGTTTCGGTCATCATGAGTCCAGCGTAGAGGACCCCTTGATAGGCATTTCCGTCGGCTTTCATGCCGTGGATGCAGGCTTCGAGAACGGAATGCCGAATCTCCTCGAACAATTCCTTTGTTACAACAGGCGCCGGAGAGTAGGCGCCCATCCCCCCTGTATTCGGGCCGGTATCGCCTTCGTACGCGGGTTTATGATCCTGACTGGACGCCAAGGCGATAAGGTGTTCCCCGTCGCTGAGCGCGAAGATGGAGGCTTCCTCACCGAACATGAATTCTTCAACGATGACGCGGGCTCCGGCATCGCCAAAAACGTTGTCGACCATTGCGTGGCGAATGGCCTCGACGGCTTCGTCCACAGTCTGGGCAACGGTCACGCCTTTGCCAGCAGCGAGTCCATCGGCTTTGATGACAATCGGCGCACCCTGATTGCGGACATAGGCTTCTGCATTCTCGGCATTGTCGAATTCAGCGTACTTCGCGGTAGGAATGCCGTGGCGTTCCATCACCCGCTTGGCGAATGCTTTGCTGCCTTCCAATTGCGCCGCGGCCTTGTTCGGACCGAAGGCTCGTAGTCCGGCTTCTTGAAAAAGATCAACGATACCGTCGGCGAGAGGATCTTCAGGCCCGACGACGGTCAGTTCAATCTGGTTTTCCTGTGCGAAGGCGAGTAACGCATCGAAATCCCCCACCCCAATATCTACACATGTTGCGATTGATGCCATGCCGGGATTTCCGGGCGCGCAAAATACCTGATCCACGAGTGGACTCTGCGCGATTTTCCAGGTGAGGGCGTGTTCTCGTCCCCCGGAACCGATAACCAATACCTTCACGGATTACTCCTCCGGGGGTTCACTGGACTGCAAGAATTCGGCGAGGACTCTATCGTAGTGGGCCGTTGCCGAGAAGGCTTCTTGTGCGAGTTTGTAGCGGGTGCGAAAGGTGAGCGAGCCTTCGTGGGCTTGCAACTCGTGTATGACGGTGGAATAGCGTTCTGGATTCACGGCGACGGTGACATAGCGGAAATTCTTTGCCGCGGAACGAATCATGGCCATGCCACCCATATCGAGCTGGTCCATGACTTCTTCAGGATTGGAGGATGATTTTTCGATGATATCCTCGACCGGATGCAGATTGACGACCACCAGATCGATCCATTGAAATTCGTTGGTCTGCATTTCTTCGCCATGTAATTTGTTGTCACGAACGCCCAGTAATCCGGCGTGAATTTTCGGATGCAATGTCTTGACCCGACCGCTGAGCATCTCGCGGACTCCGGTAAAATCGGCGATTTGAATGGATTCAATACCGCCTTGTTCCAGGGCTCGATGAGTTCCGTCGGTGGTGATGAGTTCAATGCCCATATCACTCAGGGTCTGGGCAAGTTCGACTACATCGGTCTTGTCGTAGCAACTGATTATCGCGCGTGTGACTTTGGGCATCGCATTTCTTCCTCAATAAGTGCGAACAAAAGGACGGTAATCATACGAAAAATGGAGGGAAATGTCTAATTTCCGACGAAATCGGCGCTTCGCATTTCTGATTGGGCGAAGTTCGTGTGATTCCTACTTGGCCACGCCATCCCAGACCTGCGCGAGCCATTTGTCGTGATCCTCACCCTCCGGTATGGTTTTTTGCAGAAAATCGTCAATACGAACCTTCTCCCAGTCGTGCTGAAAACCATTGGCAAGTTGCGTATGATTGCGCAAACGATGTTCCACACGGAAGGGTTCATCAAGCAGAATTTCGTCGAGGTCAATAAAGTAGAAGGTGTTCAGATCCAACGTTAATATGTTGTCCGGCTTGAGGTCACGGTGAAAGACATTCGCTTCGGCCAGTTTGCCCAATGCGTCAGAGAGTCCCTGGAAATAGGCATCGATTTCCGCCTCGCCCCCGCGCGCTTTCAGTGATTGGGCGAAGATATGTGTGGGAATACAGTCTTTCATATATTCGTAGATTAATGAGTTCCCCCAGATGACCCCCATAAACCGTTGCTCAACAAATGCAATGGTTCGCGGTACCGAGATGCCTCGACGTGTCAATTCGATTGATGCCCGCCAGCCGTTTCGATAGCGTTTTCGATAGACGGAGAGTTTTAAGATCCCGACGCCCGCGTTGAAGAGAGCGGATTTAATCACCCAGTCCCCCACCCGTCGCACGTTACGCTTCTTGCCGTGTTTGAGCATCTCACCGGGCGCCGAAAGCGCGGTAAATACTTCTTCGGCGGTGACCCCTTCGCTTAAGTAGAGTTTTTGAAAGCCGCGACGTTCTATGCGTATCGAATCGGGTAGCTTCATGGCGTGTAGTTCATTCGGGTCATCGTATTTGGGTCGACGCCATAACCCTCAAATATGGAGAACATTAGATCGACACAAAACCCCCGTTTGAATAATGAGCGCTCGAATCGAAGCAGGTTCTGCTGGGTGATACGATTCGGCAACGGGTTCTGAATTCGGGCGTTATCAAAATCGATCAGCTTGACGTCGCCGCCAGCCGCTATCAGAACGTTTCGAACCTGAAGATCGGCGTGCATGATCTGAAGTGCATGCATATCAGCGAATGCCTTACCAACCTTTTTCAGGATCAGTTCGCGTTCTTCGTTGTCAGGATACGCATTCAGCCAATCCTCCAGGTGCATAGACTCGACATGCTCTGCTACGAAGCTCCCGCTGTAGAATGGCCCCTGTTTTTTCCAGAATGTTGCAAGTGGTTTGGGAACACTCAAATCGTTTTCATAGGCGAGGTTCCATACCTTCAACTCTTTGAGCGCACGATTATCATTGAAGTAATGTCGTTTGACGAAATGGCGAACGAACCCGCCGCGCCGATATTCGCGAACGACCGCTTTGCCACCGGGTATGTCACAGAACTGCACCGTGCCGCGTCCGGCATCAGGCCCCGGTTCAAGTCCCGTCCGGTCGAATAGGGCGGGTGTAAGAGCGTCCACATACTCTTCCCGAATCAGAGCCGTGGCATTGTCCCGCTCGATGACTTCAAACCCATCGAGAGGCGAAATCATGAGCTGTATTTATCCGTTGGCGTGATCGGGACGTAGGATTGCAGCAAGGCAATGACCTGCCCAGGCGTATCCCCCCACTGCATCAGCCCAAGATGCTCGTTGCGAAGACAGTTCTCTGCGATCATGTGATCAAAAAATGCGTGCAAGGCATCAAAGAAGCCATTCGTGTTCAACAGGATTATCGGTTTTCGATGAAAGTCGAGCTGCTTCATCGAGAGGCTTTCCATCAACTCATCCAGCGTGCCGAATCCTCCGGGCAAAACGATGTAGGCATCGGACCGCTCCTGCATGATCGCTTTCCGGTCACGCAAATCTTCAGTAACGATCCATTCATCGGACGCCGCGTAGGATATGTGCGCCTTATCGAGCTTGTCGGGAATGATTCCGAGAACCGATCCGCCGCGCTCATGCACGCCTTCCGCGACTGCTCCCATGATGCCGTGCTGGCCACCGCCAAAGACGAGCTGGATGCCCTGCTCACCCATCAAACGACCAAGTGCGCGGGCAGGCCCGAGATAGCTTTCGCTGAGCGTCATGCTGGACGCGCCAAATATGCACACGGAATTAATCATCAATCTCGCGTGCTCATGGAATAAAACACCCTCAATATGCTACGATCCCCCCTTAATTCAGGCAGGAAAAGGTACCCGAAATGGCTAAAATTACGACCGAAGACGTTGAATACGTCGCTGGGCTGGCCCAGTTGATTCTGGACGATGATACCAAAGAACGGCTGGTTCAGGAAATGGGCGATATTCTCTCGTATATGGATAAATTGAACGAATTGGACACGGAGGACATTGATCCGATGCTGCATGTGCTCGAACTTACCAATGTTTACCGTGAAGACATTGTCGGCGAATCGTTGCCGCGTGACGTGGTTCTGGCGAATGCTCCTGCGGAAGACGGGGAATTTTTTCTCGTTCCGCGCATTCTAGATCAGGAGTAAACGATGAGTCAGGAATCTATTTACAGGACGGCTCACGAATTGCACGATGATTTGCGCAACGGAGCCGTAACGGCATCCGATCTGCTTGCGGCACAGTATGCGCGCATTGACGCGGTTGACGGCGATGTGAAGGCCTATCTGGAAACCTGGAAGGAATCGGCGCAGGAGCAGGCGGATGCGGCTGACGCGGCGTTCAAGGCTGGCGACGATGCTGGTCTGTTGGCAGGCATTCCGATAGGACTCAAAGATAACCTCGTGACGACGACGGGCACGACGGGCTGTTCATCCAAGATTCTGAAGGGATACAAGAGCCCCTATAACGCGACGGTCGTCAACAAGATGAACGATGCGGGCGCGGTGATGCTTGGCAAATTGAACATGGACGAGTTCGCGATGGGGTCCTCTACTGAAAACTCCTCCGTGCAAAAAACGGCGAACCCCTGGAACCTGAATTGCGTACCCGGCGGATCAAGCGGTGGTGCGGCGGCGAGCGTGGCGGCCAACGAAGCAGTGATTTCTATCGGTTCGGACACAGGTGGATCGATTCGACAGCCTGCGGCGTTCTGTGGTTGTGTCGGACTCAAGCCTACTTACGGCCGTATCTCCCGGTACGGACTGGTTGCCTTTGCTTCCTCACTCGATCAAATCGGGCCGTTCACGAAGGATGTCGAGGATTCTGCGCTGATGATGAACGTGCTCAGCGGCAAGGATCCCTTCGACGCGACTTCGGCGGATATCCCCGTGCCGGATTATCGGGAGACGCTGGGTCAAGACGTGTCGGGATTGAAAATCGGTCTGCCCAAAGAATATTTCACTGACGCGCTCGGCGATGAAATGCGTGCTAAAATTGAAGCGGCGGTCGAGGTGCTGAAAGAGCAGGGTGCCGAGGTCGTAGAAGTCGAACTCCCCCACACCGATTACGGTATCGCGGTCTACTATATTCTCGCGACCGCCGAAGCAAGTGCAAACCTCGCGCGCTTTGACGGCGTGCGTTACGGGTTTCGTCATCCGGATGCCAAAGACGTTAAAGAGATGTACACGATGACCAAAACCGAAGGATTCGGGCCGGAAGTGCAGCGCCGGATCATGCTCGGGACCTATGTTCTGTCGAGTGGCTATTACGACGCGTATTACAAGAAAGCACAGAAGGTTCGTGCACTGATACGTCGAGATTTTGATAGGGCATTCGAAAAATGTGACGTGATTGCGACACCGACTACGCCTAGTGCGGCCTTTGAATTCGGCGCGAAGACCGATCCGCTGGAAATGTACCTCAACGATATCTACACGAGCACCGTGAACCTCGCGGGCGTACCTGCGATTTCGCTGCCATGTGGATTGACTGATGCGAAATTGCCCGCGGGCCTGCAGCTAATCGCTAAACCCTTCGCCGAAGCCGAACTCTTCCGTGTGGCACACGCCTATGAACAGAACTCTGGAATTGACATGGGCGTTGCGCCCGTAGCATAAGGATGACAATGGAATACGAAGCCGTGATAGGCATGGAAATCCATGTCGAGATTGATACCGATTCAAAAGTGTTTTGCGCCTGCGCCAATGAATTCCATGCGCCGGCCAACACCCACGTTTGCCCGGTGTGCCTTGGCTTGCCCGGTGCGTTGCCGGTGATGAACAAGGAAATGATCAATAACTCCGTGGCGGTGGGTCTTGCTCTGAACTGTGAAATCTCCCGCTGGTCGAAGATGGACCGCAAGAACTATTTCTATCCGGATCAGTCGAAAAACTACCAAATCAGCCAGTTCGATTTGCCCCTGTGTCATGACGGCTACCTTGATTTTGAATTCAACGGAGAGTTGGACCGCGTCGGTATTACCCGCGCGCACCTCGAAGAAGATACGGCCCGCAATGACCATACCCTTAGTGGCGGTCAGAGCGGTGTAGACTTCAATCGATGCGGGGTATCCTTGTTGGAAATTGTTACCGAACCCGACTTGCGTTCTGCGGACCAGACCTACGCTTTTCTGACCTCGCTTAAGCAGCTTCTCCTCTATCTCGGCGTGAGTGACTGCAACATGGAGGAAGGTTCCCTTCGGGCCGAACCAAATATTAGCGTACGACCGGTCGGTCAGAAAGAATTCGGCACGAAAACCGAGGTGAAGAACGTGGCCTCCTTCTCCGGCGTGCAAAAGGCCATTGAATTCGAAATTAAGCGGCAGATTAAGATTCTAAATGATGGTGGCGAAATTCATCAGGAAACACGCGGCTGGGATGCGGTCAAAAATGTTACCGTGAGTCAGCGTTCCAAAGAATCGGCCCACGACTATCGCTATTTTCCGGAGCCGGACCTGGTTCCAATTGTGGTGGATGAAACCTGGGAGAAGAAAATCGCCGACTCCCTGCCAGAACTCCCCCTGCCTCGCAAAAAGCGTATGATCGAAGAATACACGCTCTCGGATTATGATGCGGGGGTTTTGACCGGATCGCGTGCGATGGCGGACTACTTTGAGGGTACGGTGAACGCCGGTGCAGCCTCGAAATTAGCATCGAACTGGATTACGGGTGATTTGCAAGCACTGATCAGCGATTCCAAGACGAGTATTGACGCAATTAAAATTATTCCCCAACAGTTGAGCCAGATGATTGGACTAATTGAAGACGGCACCATCAGCGGCAAGATCGCCAAAGAGATTATCGTGGATATGTTCGAGAGCGGCAAAGATGCCAAGACCCTCGTGGAAGAAAAGGGTCTTGTACAGATCAGCGATGCCGGGGAACTGGAGGGCTTGATCCGCGAGGTACTTGAAGCGAATCCGGGTCCGGTCGAAGATTTCCGTGGCGGGAAGAAGCAGGCAAAAGGTTTCCTCGTCGGCCAGTGTATGAAGGCCAGCAAAGGCAAGGGTAATCCCAAAGTTGTTAATGAGCTGCTCGACAAGCTCTTGAGCGAAGGATAATTACGTAATGGCGAAGCTTGTAAAAAAGCAAGACAAAGATTTTAAGGACTACTTACCCAACGCGATCCGTATTGCGGATATCCTCGAGGGCTTCAAGGCGAAAAATATAAAAGCCTTCGATGTCACTGAGCACACCATCATGACCGATTGCATTTTGATGTGTAGCGGCACAAGCGATCCGCAACTCAAGGCTATGTTCAACGGCGTCAAACGGGGCATGAAGGAAGTCGGCGCGCCCCTTTATCATAGCGAAGGTGAAATTGGCGGAAATTGGCTTTTGTTGGATTACGGTACGATTTTCGTGCATATATTCCGCGAGGAAGCCTATGATTTCTACGATCTCGAGGGATTCTGGGCGGACGCTGAATCGGTCGATCTGGAATTAGACGAGGACTAAGCCTGTGAGCGAATATCCCAAACAGCCCAGCCAGTCTGAACTCATCGGCTACAAGCTCCAATTGGAAATGGGCCGCGGTGGATCGGGAACGGTCTATCGAGCATTAAACACGGAGACGGGTCAGGTCGTCGCGCTGAAACGTTTTCACACGTCTTTCTTTCGCAACAAAGCGCACGCCAAGGAAATGATCAAGACGGTCAAACGTCTCAAGAAGCTGGATCACGCGAATGTTGTTCAAATATACGATTTCATCACCGAAGGCAATGACAACGTGATGGTGCTTGAGTTCATCGACGGTCCAGACTTGAAATGGTATCTGGAGAATCGTCCCTTTCAGTTGCAAGAACGCCTCGTGATTCTCGCGCAGATTTGTAACGGTCTCGGTTATCTGCATGATCAGAAACTCATGCATCACGACCTGAAACCGGCCAACATCTTGTTCACGAGAAAAGGCCAGGTGAAACTGTGCGATTTTTCACTTGCTGGCGGTGGCGGTATCTTGGCCATGTTCGATCAAGGCATCGGAGAGCAAATGACCCCGATGTTTGCCGCGCCGGAACTCGTTCGCAAGGAGAAAGCCACAAAACTTTCAGACATGTATTCATTGGGCATCATGATGTATATCATGTTTACCCAGAAGGTACCCTTTGAGGTGGACAACCTGCAGAAATTGTACGCGTGCCATCTCTCACAGATGCCGTTTCATCCCACTGAAGTGTTCGACGTGTGCCCTCAAAATCTTGGCGACATCATCATGCGTCTGCTTGCCAAGAACCCCAAAGATCGTTTCCAGGACTGCCAGGAATTACGCATCGCGCTCGCGGATATCGGTCAAAGTCGTATCTAGCGCAAGAACTAGATCTTGGGACCGGCCAGCGCGACCGCTATTCCTTCCGGCGTATCCATGTAGACCTGAAAGTTATCGATGAAATACTGCGCGAGCTTCTTTGCCGTCGCATCATAGGCATCTGCATCGGCCCATGAATTCCGCGGATTGAGCACGTTACTATCCACGCCTTCGATTGCTTTTGGAATCTGAAAACCAAAAATCGGCATGGTTTCAAACTCCGCTGCGTCCAGACTATCATTCAAGATGGCATCGATTATCGCGCGCGTGATCTTGAGCGACATGCGTTCGCCGACACCGTAGGAGCCTCCAGACCATCCCGTGTTAACCAGATACGCGCTTGAGCCATGCTGGTCCATCTTCTCGCCGAGAACCCGGGCATAGGCGGTCGGGTGCAAGAGGAGAAACGGTGCGCCGAAGCATGATGAAAAGGTGGTCTGTGGTTCGATGACACCTACCTCGGTGCCCGCGACTTTTGCCGTATAGCCGCTCAGATACAGGTACATTGCCTGTTCTTTGGTCAATTTCGCGACCGGGGGCAACACGCCGAAGGCGTCGCAGGATAGAAAAATAACCTTGCGGGGGTGTGTGCCGCGCGATATCGGGCGTACGATGTTGTCAATGTGTTCAATGGGGTAGGAAACGCGTGTATTGGCCGTTTTCGAGCCGTCCGTATAGTCCACCACGCCGTCGTCGCCGATGACGACATTTTCCAATAGCGCATCACGGCGAATGGCGTTGAAAATTTCCGGTTCGTTTTCAGCAGATAGGTCGATGGTCTTCGCGTAGCAGCCGCCTTCGAAATTGAAGATACCGTCGTTATCCCAACCATGTTCATCATCACCGATCAAAGCGCGATGGGGATCCGTGGAGAGTGTCGTTTTACCCGTGCCGGACAGTCCGAAAAATAATGCGGTGTCGCCATCTTTCCCCTCGTTTGCCGAACAATGAAATGCACCGATTCCTTTTAGTGGCAGGAAGTAGTTCATCATCGTAAAGATGCCCTTCTTCATTTCGCCGCCGTACCAGGTTCCGCCGATGAGCGTCATGCCGTTTGCCACATGAAACGCAACGAATTCCTCTGTGTTCAGGCCCTCGTGGTTTTCATAATCCAGGCAGGTCGTCTTGGAGGCGTTTAGAATAGTCCAGTCCGGTTCGAAGTTTTCGAGTTCTTCGTCGGAGGGACGAATGAACATGTTTTTGCAAAAGTGAGCCTGCCAAGCCACCTCACACACGATACGCACCGAGAGACGCGTCTCCGGGTTGGCACCGGCAAAACCATCGATCACGTAAAGCGTTTTTCCGCTCAACTGATCTTGCGAAAGTTTCAACAGATGGTCCCAGGTGGATTCGGGGATCGGTTGGTTATTGGATCCCTTTCGATCGGGACCCGCCCACCAGATGTCACCACGTGACGAATCTTCCTTCACAAAATATTTGGCTTTGGGGGAGCGACCCGTGAATTTTCCGGTATCCACCGACATGGACCCGCTGGTGGTTGCATAGCACTTTTCAAACCCTTGCAGCGCATCGTTGGATTCGTGTTCGTAGATATCCTCGTAGGATAGATTGCGGTAAAGCGTTTTACAGTCGGTAATGCCGAGATAGCTTAGGTCCAGGGTACTCACGAGAGGATCTCCTCACCAAATTGTGTTTAAGTCAATAACTGTTAATAAGTGAACTTTGCCGAATTAAGGGCGCAATTCTGCCATAACAGGAAGACCGAAATCCACGCTTATTTTCACTCGGTCGATTGTAACTCACTACTCAGGCCTTCCCAACTGTCGTACAACTCTTGGAGGTCCTTCGAAAGGCCCTCTTTTTCAGAGTTCAAATCGGCCAAAACCGTGTAATCCGAAGGGTCAACATCCTGAAAACGCACATCAAAACTCTCCAGAATCTCCTCAATATCCGCGATATTGGACTCCAGTGAGTCCAGTTGCCGTTTGAGTCTGTTACGGTCCTTCTGGCCCGCGCGCCCGTTCTTGCCGTTGATTTTCCGGCGTTTACGGATTTTAAGCACATCCGGATCGCGGGTCTCTTCGACGGTGTTATCGGTGATGGACCCGCGATAGTTCGAATAATTTCCAAGATGACAGGTGGCTGCCCCGTTTGAGACGACGATGAGTTTATTGACCATTCGATCGATCAAATGACGATCGTGGGACACCATCAAAATGGTTCCGTTGAACTGCACAAGCGCCTCTTCGAGTGCAGCGCGCGAAAGAATGTCGAGATGGTTTGTCGGTTCATCAAGCAACAGGAGGTTTGCTCCTTGAAGAATGAGACGCGCGATGGCCAGGCGACTACGCTCTCCCCCGCTCAGGGTATTCAGGGGTTTGAATACCGCGTCTCCAGTAAACAGGAATCGCCCGAGAAACGAACGCAGGGCCTCGCGCGAATGCTGCTGGAATTCCTTTTCAAAGTCGATCAGAACTTCTAATTTCGAGGTAAGATCTTCGTGTTGTTGATCGTAGTAGCCCATCGTTACTTTGGGACCGAGTTCGACCGTGCCGGATGTGCCATGGTGGCGTCCGGCCAGTTGTTTGAGAAGCGTCGTTTTTCCGACGCCGTTCGGGCCGATGATTCCAACGCGCTCGCCTCGCTCAACGGTAAAAGACACGCCGTCGTAGAGCGGAACGTTCTCGTAACCCATGGATAGATCGTGGGCGTTCAGTACCAATTGTCCACTGCGCACGACTTCGCCCAATCCGAAGCTGGTTGCCCCTTGTTCGGATTTCACGGCCTCGACACGTTCGAGTTTATCGAGCTTTTTGATCCAGCTCTGGGCTTGTTTCGCCTTATTCTTCTTGTAGCGAAACTTGTTGATCCGTTTCTCTTCTTTTTCAATATATTCCTGTTGCTTCTGATAGGCACTTTCCTGCGATTGGCGCAGGCGTTCCTTTTCGGCTATAAAGGCATCAAAATTGCCACGGAAACTGCGCAATTCACCACATTCGACCTCGATTATCCGCGAAGCGACCACGTTTAACATCTGTCTATCATGGGAAATGATGACCAGTGCGCGGGTCCAATCCTTGAGAAAACTTTCGAGCCATTCTCGGGCTTGAAGATCGAGATGATTCTCCGGTTCATCGAGCAACAGCAGATCCGCATCGGCGAGCAGGACGAGGGCCAGCATCAGGCGCGTACGCTGCCCGCCGCTGAGCACGTGAAAGGGCAGTGAGAATTCCGTTTCGAGAAACCCCAGGCCGCATAGAACGCGTTTGATGCGTGAACGAAAGTCATACCCGCCGGCGACGCTGAAGTGTTCCTGTAGTGTGCCGTACTCATCCAGAACGGATTCGTCGCCTTCACCGATTCGGACTTCCAACGATTCCAGGCGCTTTTCCTGGTCGAGGAATTCCTGATAATGGCTCAACACGATGTCGTGCAGCGTCTTATCCTGTTCCACCTCGGGCAATTGGGCCAGGCATGCTGTGCGCAGGCGTTTCATTCGCTCGATGCGGCCACTGTCGGCTTCGATTTCGCCGGTCATTAAGCGGAAAATGGTTGACTTGCCGGTCCCGTTACGGCCAATCAGCCCGACTTTTTCGCCGTTCTCGATACGCAGATCGATGGCATCCAGGACAGTCATTCCCTGGTAGCATTTCGTGATATTTTCAAATCGAATAAAGCTCATAAATAGATAATCGGTTGTTGGGAGTTAAGATGAAGATTTTACCATGAATCGAGAATTTTTAGCGAATCGTGCCCAATGGAAAACCTTCACTGGCGCATTGTGAGACACGAGTTTCGATAGTGCGTGAAAGTAGAAGGGAAAAGTAGCGTCCTCGATTACTCTCTTGTCTCCGAACTTTTATTCACCGGCGACGCATCTTCCTGCGCATCGGGCTCCTTGTTCGATTCAACCACGTGCTCGTTGGCCACATCAGGAAGTTCGGTTGCTGGTGTCGCGTCGGACCATCGGTCTGGATCTTCGTCGCCGTTGAGGTAGGCATCGATCCGTTGATTGGTCGTGCTTAATGCTTCCAAGGCATCGTCGAGCTCTGAATCAATCTCGGAGAGTTCTTCGGTTAATTTGAGATGGACGTTATCTTTCTTGACCATCGGTCCCCCTATTGCTTTGGTAGTGTATTGATTATAAAGTGAGTTCTGGTGAACTCTTCAATTCTGCTGCGAAAGTGTTAAGTAGTTCGAAGCGTTCGTAGACCGTTTCGACCGGAAAGGTTTCCGACAATATTGCCCACGCTTCATCATCATTGCAGGACGGCAAATCTTCGGGTTTCAGATCGTCCGCTAGAAAATCATCATGCGCGGCGAGATTCGCGATACGCACGAGGGCACTCAGACGAGGGTCCTTGGTATTTTTCAGTACACGGTCGGCGCGCGCGTGGTGGCACAAGAGGGCGTTGGAAAGTGTCTCCGGCAGGCTCCAGGATTCGGCGATCGCGGAAGCGGCA
>JAYGCN010000265.1:0-4444 GCA_046583315.1 Candidatus Hydrogenedentota bacterium | reverse complement strand
ACTATATTGAACTTGAGCCGCTGATTCCCGGGGTCGCCGAAGAATCAACGAAGAATATGCTGATTCAGAATCCGAAGCGTCCAAAGTTTTTTCATCCCATCGCGTATGAAACAGGAAATCCAGATCTGCCCCGGGCATTGTTTCTGCGGGATTCTTTCTGCACGGCACTCATCCCCTTTCTGGCCGAACATTTTGACTACAGTGCGTATTATTGGCCTCGATTTGGTCGCTCGGGACAAGGTCCCTTAACACCTGAGCTTATCAATTCGATCAAGCCGGACGTGGTTATTGAGGAGTGGGTAGAGCGTGATCTGCTGTTTTTGGTACTTGAGCAACGCTTTTGATGGACCCGATTTGCCTTTCTTCCTATCAATTTAGCGACGCGATGAATGCTTGAACTTTTTAGTTAAGGACTGTACAGTTAATGGTTTGAGGAATTAGACCCTGTAGGAGATTTTTATAATGAAGACACGTATCACGGAACTTTTTGGCATTGAACGCCCGATTATTCAGGGCGGTATGCATTTTGTCGGATTCGCGGAACTTGCCGCTGCGGTATCGAACGCGGGCGGTCTCGGAATCATCACGGGACTCACCCAGCGCACGCCGGAAGATCTGGCTAAGGAAATCGCGCGATGCAACGACATGACGGATAAACCTTTCGGCGTAAACCTGACGTTTCTGCCGGTTGTTGAATCCCCGGATTATCCCGGTTATATCAAAGCGATCATTGAAGGCGGCGTGAAGATCGTGGAAACAGCTGGCAATAACCCTAGTGCGTATCTTCCCGCGCTCCAGGGAGCCGGTATCAAGGTTATTCACAAATGCACGACAGTGCGCCACTCGCTGAAGGCACAGGAAATCGGATGCGACGCTGTTTCGGTTGACGGTTTCGAATGCGGCGGTCATCCGGGTGAAAATGATATTCCCAACATGATTTTACTGCCGTGCGCCGCCGACAAACTGGAAATTCCTTTCGTGGCATCCGGTGGTCAGGCCGATGGGCGTTCGCTGATCGCGTCGCTGGCGATGGGCGCGGACGGCATCAACATGGGCACACGATTCATGGCGACGGTCGAAGCTCCGATTCACCAGAATGTGAAGGATGCGCTCGTGAACGCGACAGAACTCGATACGCGCCTCATCATGCGTCCACTGCGCAACACAGAGCGCGTACTCAACAACAAAGCCGTCGAACGCCTGCTTGAAAAAGAAAAAGAACTCGGCGATAAGATTCAGTTCAGCGACATTATGAGCGAAGTCGCCGGTGTCTACCCGAAGATTATGCTCGAAGGTAAAATGGATATCGGTGCATGGAGCTGCGGCATGGTGGCCGGACTCATTCACGATATCCCCACCTGCCAGGAACTCCTCGACCGCATCATGAACGAAGCCGAAGAGATCGTCAACAACCGCTTAGGCGGATTCCTCGGCGCGACAGTATAAGATTCAACGAAACAATCCCGCGGCCTGCTGCTCATTGGAGTGGCAGGCCGTTTTTTCAGGTCCGCAACTCTCCGGAAAGTGGGATGGTAATCGGTGAACATTGATCGGTCAAAGAATTTCCTTCGCAAGCGGTGAAAGATTGCTGCATGCGTTCGCGCATCGCCACCAGCTGATCGATTTTTTCGTCGATTCTCTTCATGTGGGCTTGTAGGTGAGGGCCCGTATTCTGGCAGGTGGCGTTTCCAGACTCGAATAGCTCGATGAATTGCCCGGTCTCCTTCAGCGTGAACCCCAGTCCCTGCATTTCCTTGATAAAATCGAGCCTGGGTATGGTCGCTTCGGTATATTCTTTGTATTTATTGTCACGACGGATCGGCTCCTCCAATAGACCGCGGGTTTCGTAATAACGAATGGTATCGCGGCTCAATCCGGTATTTTTTACGAGTTCTCCGATTAGCATGAGAGGTTCTCCAGAAATATCTTGACCGTGGACTATACTCCACGGTTTATACTGTAAGACATAACAACAAAATATACAAGAGAAAAGGAGACTATCATGTCTACATTAATAAAAATTGTCATAGGTTTCTGCGTAGTCGCTGGTTGCTGCCTGGCCATTCAGGCTGAACCTGTAGCCCATGACTCGGCCACGTGCGCATCGGACGGATGTTGTTTGACCGATGCATCGGTGCTGAATGTTTCCGAAACGGAGGTCGAACGACTGGTATGTACGTTGGCCAGTAACGAGAAGATTGAACGTCGCAAAGACATTCGAATCCTTTTGTCCAAGGCGGCCTTGGGAGTTGATGAAATTGAGTCCGGATATGCAATCACCTTCGCCACCGAACACATATCAGACATCCTCGAGTTCATTCAGTTGGAGCGAGAGTGTTGTACCTTCTTTCACTTTAGTCTCGATTTTCCACCGAAACAGCAGCCCATAGTCCTTTCGATCACCGGCCCGGACGGCGCGAAAGACTTTCTCGAGGGCATGATATCGGAGATAAAATCATCCCGTTCATGAGTACGGGGTTACGCTGACTTCTTGACATAATCTCCGGTAAATCCGTATGATACGCGACTTTAAGCGACTAAGAATTCGCCTGCAAGGGGCATTCGTAAGGGTCGCGCGTATCGGAATCCTTTTTTCCGCGCTGTGCGGAGTGAATCACCGGAGATTTTTGTCATTATGCATCCTTATCGTACACATACCTGCGGCGCGTTGCGCAACGAGGACGCGGATTCGACGGTTCGTTTGTCGGGCTGGGTGCATCGCAAACGTGATCATGGCGGAGTGATTTTTATTGATGTGCGGGATCGTTACGGGTTGACACAGATCGTGGTGAATCCGGATCGGGGTTGTTTCGCTGAGGCGGAAAAGGTGCGCAATGAATCGGTGATTACGGTTACGGGTACGGTGGTGTTGCGGGCTGACGACGCGGCGAATAAGGACCTTCCTACCGGTGGCATTGAATTGCACGCGGAAGAGTTCGTCATCGAGAACATGTCTGAGGTTCTTCCGTTTACGGTGAATCAGGAATTGGATTGTCCTGAAGAAACGCGCCTTGAGTATCGTTTCCTGGATTTGCGTCGTGAACGCATGCAGCGAAATATTCTGCTTCGCTCGCAGGTTACCGCGCTGATGCGTCAACATCTGACGGAACGGGGATTTTTTGAATTCCATACGCCGATTTTAACGAGTTCGTCACCGGAGGGCGCGCGCGATTACCTTGTGGCGAGTCGTTTGTATCCGGGTCAGTTTTATGCACTCCCCCAGGCACCGCAACAGTTCAAGCAGTTGCTGATGACTGCGGGCTTTGACAAATATTTTCAGATTGCGCCGTGTTTCCGTGATGAGGATTCGCGTGCGGATCGTAGCCCGGGCGAGTTTTATCAGCTTGATATTGAGATGTCGTATATCACGCAGGATGACCTTTTTGAAGAGATTGAGCCGTTGATGGTGCGACTCTTCACTGAATTATCGGACAAGAAAATAAAAGAGCAACCCTTCCCCCGCATTCCGTATCTGGAAGGCATGGAGTTGTATGGCTCGGACAAACCGGACCTGCGATATGATATGCCTATGATTGACCTGACGGATGACTTCAAGGCTTGTGAGTTGAAAGTATTCGCCGCAGCTTCTAGTGAAGGCAACGCGCTAAAAGTTCTCGTGGCCAAGGGTGGGGCTGAAAAATCCCGAAAGTTTTTTGATGACGCCGAGAAATTCGCGAAGGGCGAAGGCGCGAAGGGTCTGGCGTGGATCAAGAATAACGGCGGCGAATTGAAAGGCCCAATCGTAAAATTCCTGAGTGATACTGAGAAGAAAGCTCTCGCGACCAAGGCCAATTTTCAGGATGGCGATGCGATATTCTTCGGCGTGGGCGACCGCGCGGTAACGAACAGCCTGATGGGCAAGGTGCGCGTGTATCTGGCGGAGCAGCTGGAGATGATTGATCCTGACTTGATGGCATTTTGCTGGATTGTGGACTTCCCTATGTTTGAGTGGGATGAGGACAACAAGAAGGTGGAGTTCTCGCACAATCCGTTTTCGATGCCGCAAGGCGGTCTTGAGGCGCTGGAGACGATGGGCCCGCTGGATGTGTTGGCTTATCAGTATGACATCGTGTGCAACGGCGTTGAGTTATCGTCCGGCGCGATTCGTAATCATCGTCCAGACATCATGATCAAGGCCTTCGATATCGCGGGTTATGACCAACAGGTGGTGGAAGATAAATTTCCTGCCTTGTGGAAGGCTTTCCATTATGGTGCGCCGCCTCACGGGGGGATTGCTCCGGGGCTGGATCGCATCGTGATGTTGTTGGCCGATGAGCCGAACATTCGCGAGGTGATCGCGTTTCCGATGAACCAGAAGGCGCAGGATTTGCTGATGAACGCGCCGAACGAACCGCTGCCGGGTCATCTGGATGAGTTGCATCTGGAAGTGAACTATCCTGAAGAAGATTAGGTTTGGAAGTTTCCATAGGGTGCTGTGGGGTGA
>JAYGCN010000256.1:0-6481 GCA_046583315.1 Candidatus Hydrogenedentota bacterium | reverse complement strand
AGACATGTCCTGTGATTTCGGTTATCAGGGTCAAACACTCGTCGATACGCCCAATGTAGACCGACTGGCCAAAGAAGGCGTAGTCTTCAGCAAAGCCTATGTCACCAGCCCCGTTTGTTCAGCAAGCCGTTCCGCGCTGATGACCGGGATGTACCAGACGACCATTGGCGCGCACAACCATCGCATGAGCCGTGGCACGGTCAAACACCATTTGCCCGACCATGTACGACTGATCCCGGAGTTGTTCAAGGAAGCGGGGTACTACACCTGCAATACGAACCAGGCCTTCAAAAAATTCGGCAAGACCGATTACAATTTCGTGTTTGACAACAATGCTGTGCCTCGCAAATAATCATCCGCATTGATACCATTGACTATACTGGGAACGGACTCCTCACTGAATTCATCTTAAAAGTCAATTTATGCGGTTAGTTCGGTGCGTTTTCGACGTTAGGCTGAGTTTTTTGACCCTACGAGGGAATTCGTCCCTATTTCAGGTGAGAATCAGTTCGACGCGTATCTTAACACCGCCATTTTTTATGTTGCGCTAATCCTGTCGGGACATCAATTTCGGCCTACTTGATGCACCTAGCGTTTCTCATGCTCCAAGACGGCGGTATTTGACCGGGGGTCAGCCGTTCGTTATTCTGACTCTCCGTCTGAACGACTACGAGGAGCGGTCTATGAACGCGAACGACGCCAGCGCTCGATTCAAGGAAGCCGAGAATTTTTTCGATGCCAAACGATTTAACGAGGCATTGACAATCCTGGATGAACTCGACGCGCGTTTCCCGAAAACAAGGAACTTGGTGTATGCCCGTGCGCAATGCCTCATCGCACTTGGTCGCTTTGGCGATGCCGATGCGCTGTGTCATCAATTGCGTGACGAATTCAGCGACCCGCGGGCAACAGGGCTGCTGGCAAAGTGTGCAACCGCGAACAGGGAATCCCCGTCACCGGTTCAAACGAATCAAGTGAAACGAGATAAGCCTTCCAAGGGCACGCGCAAAAAAGTCGTCCTGGCATTCGTCCTCATCGCGATAGTTGGGACCGGCTCTTATTTTGGTTTGGATTTCGGAAAGTCACCATCAGAAAACTTGCCTTCGATGGGTGATGCCACGCTGATCGGATCGAAGCTCCCCGACTTCACCTTTAAGGACATTCGCTACCTGCCACGCACGCTTGCGGACTTCGGCGAAAAGAAGGCGTACGTGATGATGTTTTTCGCGAATGACTGCCCGGTCGCCGAACGATATTTCCCGAGGTTTCAGTCACTCGACCTGGAATATCAGGACAGGGGCGTGCAGTTCATCGCGATAAATGTCGGCGCCGAAGACACGATTGGGGACGCAGCCAAGACGGGTATAGAGTTCGGTCTGTCTATTCCGATCGTAAAGGATATGAAGGGGCAAGTCGTTGAGGCGGTCGGTGCGACGCGTTCTGCTGAGGTGGCGGTCATTGATGCCGAAGGGGTCCTGCGCTATAGAGGTCGCATTGACGACCAATACCGACTTGGCGGAGTAAAGCCGGAAGCGTCGACGCATGAGTTGAAGGATGCTCTGGATGCGGTGCTTTCGGGGAATAACGTCGCTACACCGATGACACCGGTGGATGGCTGCATTATCTCACCGCCGACGAATGCTCCTGCGGACAAGAAATATACCTACGCTGCTGACGTCGCTCCGATTCTCAATGTACAGTGTATAGAATGTCACCGACCGTATGGGGACGCGCCCTTCGATTTGCTCAGCTATCAGAATGCCGCGAATTTCGCGAATATGATTGCGGAGGTGGTCGAGGAAGAACGAATGCCGCCCTGGTATGCACATCCAGACCACGGGGAATTTCGAAACGAACGGCGGCTCTCCAGAGAAGAAAAGGATATTCTTATCGGTTGGGCGCGTGGAGGACGAGCGAAGGGTGACCTCTCGATGATCGCGCCGCTACCCACGTTCACAGATAAGAAGTGGGCAGAGGGTGAGCCCGATCTCGTTCTTACAGCCGAGAAAGAGGAGCGACTGCCGACGGAAGGCTACATCCCCTATCGATACGTGACGCTGCCCTATACTTTCCCCCACGACACGTACATTCAGACGCTTCAAATACGATCGACCAATCCGACAGTCGCTCACCACGCGAACCTTGTCTACACGACCCCGAGCAGCGGCCTTAATTTTGCCTTTCTTGGCGGCAAAGTACCGGGAAGTCCGGACGGCATCCTGCAACCGGGCGAAGCCATGTTCATACCAAAGGACGCGACCCTCACGTTGCAGATTCACTATGTAACGACGGGCAAGGAAGAAACGGACCGAATGTCGGTGGGATTCGACTACGCAGATGGAAGAGTCAACCGCCTTGTCGAGAGTATGTTTATTGAAAACGGGGGTTTCGAAATCCCTGCGGGGCATCACTCGTATGAAGTGCATGCGGAAGCAACCCTTGCCGAAGATGTGATGGGTCGAGCGCTATTCAGCCACATGCACCTTCGCGGTAAGGACATGTCGTTTGTCGCGCGTTATCCGGACGGCACTGTCGAAAATATGCTCACGGTTCCTAACTACAGCTTTGATTGGCAGCAGGTTTACGAGTGGGAACCTGGCACCAAACTTTTCCCGAAAGGAACGAAATTCGAAACGAGTGCTCATTTCGACAACAGCATATTCAATCCCTACAACCCCGATCCCAGTGTCCCTGTGCGGTACGGGCTTCAAACGCATCACGAAATGATGATCGGTGTCTTTTATTATTCAAAGGACATCGCAGATCAGAATCTCATTGTCAATCCCGCTGATGGATCGGCCACTCACATGCAAACCCGTTGAATCACCCAATTTGGGTAGCTGCGCACCGGTCTTGAAAACCGGCGACTTCGGTCTTGTGGCTTCGAGTCCCTCATCCTCCCGTATGGTCAAAAAACTCAGCCTAACTCACGGGAATGTCCTTCGTTTTGGGATCACTTTTCAACTCCCTACAAACTTCAAAACCGTTCATTATCCCAAAACTCCACGCTATACTAACTTAACAACTGGTACCATGAACGGGGGCGGATCACCCGGTTAACGGGAGCGGACCAACAGCCGTGTCCGGTATTCAATAGTTTGTCACCCAATCGTCATGTAATTGAAAGGATTCCGTGTTATAATTGTGATTCTGAGAAGAAATGGAGATGTTTGTAAGCGTTAGGTTACGTTTAAAACAGGAGTGAATCCATGTCATATCGCAACTCGTTAGTATTAGTCCCCGCACTCTCGTTCGTGTTATGCGTATCGGCTATAGCCGATATCACCATGACCAACGGTGCGGACATAAACATGAACGGTTCCACCGGAAGCACTGTGTAACATTTAGTGGTCAAACTGACGGGAGTAAATAAAATGAACGACAATATAAAAGGGAACATTTTTGACAAAAGTAATTGGGTGAAATCATGTATGTTGCTCAGTATGCTTTCACTCACTTCAATTAATTTAATATCGTGCTCTGATTCTAAAAGTGCCTCTGCGTCGGCAATTGTCACTATTGGAGAGCGTGGAGCAATAACCGCTCACACCCATCAGGTGGGTATTGATGCCGGACAATTAGATTTAGAATCATTACAAGAGTCAGGAAAGCGATTATTTGACGCACGCTTTAATGTGCTAGATGGTCAGGGTCGCCCAGGGTCTACAGGTACTGGTGCCCCTCGACCTCTGGGACAACCTGATTTTGTTCGCACATCTTCACCCGAAGCCAATTCATGTAGTGGATGTCATGCTCAGCCGTTCTCCGGTGGTGGAGGCGATTTCGTTGCCAATGTTTTTGTACTTGCGCAAGCATTAGATCCAGTCACATTTTCCGTGAGCCCTGAATTTAGTAACGAACGCAACACACTGGGCATGTTTGGAGCAGGCCCCATTGAAATGCTTGCGAGAGAAATGTCTGCCGATCTCATTACGATTCGCGATACAGCTAAATTTAATGCGGCAACAAATAACGTAGCAATCACACTTTCCCTTGATACAAAAGGTGTTAACTTTGGAAGCATAACGGTGCTCCCAAACGGAAAAATTGATCCCAGTGATATCGAAGGGGTGGATTGGGACTTAATCATTAAGCCGTTTCATCAAAAGGGCGCAGTGGTTTCCATACGTGAGTTCACGAACAATGCGATGAATCACCATCACGGTATGCAGTCTGTAGAGCGTTTCGGTCAAGATACAGACCCTGATCAAGATACTGTTGAAAATGAACTCACTATTGGCGATATCACCGCAATAACGCTGTTTCAAGCAGCATTAAATACCCCAGGGATAAAATTACCTAAGGAATCTCAAAGGCAGACCGCAGCACTAGATGGCGAAGTATATTTTAATGATATCGGGTGTACATCGTGTCACATGCAGTCATTGGAATTGGAGAGTCCAATGTTCAGTGAGCCTAACCCCTATAATCCTTCAGGAAACCTTCAGGTTGCGGATGTGTCAACGGTATTTTCATTTGATATGACTATAGACGGTTCAATCCCCCGTTTGGAAGAAAGTTCTGATGGAGGTGCAGTTGTTCGTGCATTTACAGACCTTAAGCGTCATAATTTGAACGATGAAGAACTAAACTTCTTTGCCAATGAACAACTCACTCAAGGAATGCTGACAGGGTTTGCCTCCGAATTAGATTTTACTATACCGGCAGTACCTCGACCGACAGAAGATTTTTTGACTCGGAAGTTATGGGATGTCGGTAATTCAATGCCGTATGGTCATCGAGGTGATTTAACCACGATAACTGAAGCTATTTATTATCACGGTGGGGATGCACGTGAAAGTAGAGATAATTTCTTCGCGCTAGACGATTATGGCCAAGACGCTATTGTCGAATTTCTTAAAACCCTTCAAGTATTACCTGATGGCTCAGAGCCTGTAGTGATTAGTGAATGATGGAAGTAATTAAAGGTGGGGGCGTTATAAAAGTCATCGGTCATATTTCATTACGATGTCTCAACGTGCACCTTAACATCCGGCTTCGGTCGGTGTCAAATAAAACATGTTTTATCATTCGTAAGCCGTTATAAATAAAGGAGTTGTGACTATATATGGGCGTGGTTCAGAATGTGATACCTCTAATAGATGATCTTCCATTATCTGAGATTAGGAAAAGGGACATTCAGTCTCTATTGGCTCCCATCACCCTTCGTGCGCCCTATCAATCTAATAAAACGTTAGCAATGATACGTAAAATATATATTTGGGCTTTGAGTGAGGATCTTGTCGAGGCTAGTCCGTGTATGGGATTAAAGAATCCTCATATTGGAGAGACTAAAGGAAAAACGCAAAATGGTTGTATGAGTCGTTTAGCGGAATTATTGGGCTTAGTTGAAATAATCGATTCGACTGCAGCGACTGAGTTGCGTAATTTTACGCAACGAAATAAATAGGGCGCTTTAGTTAATATTCTTCAATAAGAGGGGGATTAAGCGATGGAAAAAGTTCGAAATGGTACAAACATAATGATAGTAGACGATACACCTGCCAACCTGCGGCTTCTCGATGGAATGCTGGGCGATGAGGGTTATAGCGTACGGCCTTTTCCTAGTGGACGCTTCGCTCTGAAGGCAGCACTTCATGATCCCCCCGATCTTATCCTGCTGGATATCAATATGCCGGAAATGAACGGTTTTGAAGTTTGTAGGGAGTTGAAAAGTGATCCCAAAACGAAGGACATTCCCGTTATTTACATAAGTGCTCTCGACGATGTGAAAGATAAAATCGAAGCATTTGAAACCGGTGGGGTTGACTATATTACTAAACCGTTTCAATTCGACGAGGTTCAAGCCCGTGTCGAGACACATTTACAATTGCGCTACCTCCAAATGGAATTGGAACGACACAACAACCAACTTGAAATACTTGTAGATGAAAAAGTTAAAGAGGTCCTGAATGCCAAGGAAGAGATCTCCCAGGCACAATTGGCAACAATTGTGGCAATGTCAAAGATCGCTGAATCGCGCGATGACGATACTGGAAAGCACATCGAGCGGGTTCAGGCTTTCTGCCGAATTATTTCGGAGAGAATGAGTACGAAACCCAAGTGTCAAGAAATTATCAACGAGGAATATATAGGAAACCTTGTCCAGGCAAGCCCATTACACGATATCGGAAAAGTCGGAATCCCTGATTCCATTCTGTGTAAACCCGGAAAACTTACCGACGAAGAATTCGACATCATGAGAACGCACACGACACTCGGCTCGGAAACCCTAGAGGCCGTTCGCTCAGAATATCCCAATAACTCGTTCATCAACATGGGCATTGATATTGCCCGGTCACACCACGAGAAATGGAATGGTAAGGGATACCCAGATGGACTTGCTGGTGATGATATCCCTCTTTGCGCTCGAATTATGGCCATTGCCGATGTGTACGATGCCTTGCGTTCGGAACGTTGCTATAAAGAGGGGTTCACACACGAGAAAAGTCGGAACATCATCATTGGAGATGCTGGAACG
>JAYGCN010000178.1:0-5587 GCA_046583315.1 Candidatus Hydrogenedentota bacterium | reverse complement strand
AGACCAATTGGTCGATAGGCCGCGTTTACCCGATTAGTGGCAGTGTGTCGAATTTTTGGCCGAGGATTTTCTTTGGATCAGTGTGGAGCCAATCTTTGAGCAGGGTGGCGTAGACGTTTCGGAAGTCGGTGGTGAATTTTAGGTCGCCTTGATCGAGATCGGTGAGGCTGGGGGCGCGACCGTGGAGTCCGGGCGTGACGTTTTCTCCCATGAGGAACATGGGCGCTGCTGTGCCGTGATCAGTGCCGCCGGATTTGTTTTCGGATACCCGTCGTCCAAATTCGGAGAATATCATCGTGGTCACCTGGCTGGCGGTACCGTCTTTCTTGAGTTGTGCCTGAAATTCGCTGAGTCCTTGGCTGACCTGGCTGAGCAGGTTTGTGTGGGCGCCGAGCTGGTTGGCGTGGGTGTCGAAGCCGGACGCGGAAACGTAGTAGATGCGGGTGGCGAGGTCGTGTTTGATGAGGGAGGCGATGTTGGAGAGGGTGGCGTTGATGGGGCGGCCTCTGCGTGGTGCCATGTCGCGTTTGGCGCGTTGAGCGGCTTCGTTCACTTCGCGTGAGCTGAGGATGGCGTTGGAGGTAACGTGTCGCAGGAAGTCGAGGTTGCTCTCTTTGGGTTTCGATTCGGGTGCGTTGATGTCGGTGAAGTTTTGGGTGGTGTCGCCGGAGGACCCTTCGTTCCAGCCGTATTGCGCGGGGTTTTCGAAGGATACGCCGAAACCTTCTGTGCCGTCGAAGGCTTGGGGGCGTTCTTTTCCGATAGCGACGCCAACCTGGGGACGCGCGGCACCGTCGCATTCGTGGTCGAAGTAGCGTCCTATCCAGCCGGTACTGTCGTATTGGTCGGAGTCGGAGGCGGTGTGCCAGATTTCCATGGAGCGGAAATGGGATCGGTCGGGGTTGGGATAGCCGACTCCCTGGATGATGGCAAGGTCCCCGTTGTCATAAAGATTCTTGAGGCCGACGAGGGATTTATTGAAGCCGAGGTCGTCGGTGATGGGGAGGATATCGGTCTTCTTGAGTCCAAGTGACGGCCGCGCGCGATGGTAGGCGTCGTCGGTGTGGGGGACGAGTGTGTTGAGGCCGTCGTTGCCGCCACCAAGTTGTACGACGACGAGGACGCGATTCGAATCGAAGCCTGCGATGGATTGGGTAGCCGCTTCGACGGTGCGCGTGAGGAAATGGGGGGCGACCGCGCCGAGAGCCGAGTAGACCGTGGCGTGTTTCATAAAGTCGCGACGTGTGATTGGGTTCATGGTGAAATCCTCTTAGGTCAATTGATATTCAGCGGTGCTGAGCAGGAGGTGAAGGGTGGCGTTCATGGCATCGGGCGTGAGTGTTTCGCGGGTGAATGGTTCGTCGGCAGCGAGGGTTTTCGCGAGAATGGCTCGCTGTTCGGTGGCTAGAGGAGCGGTCAGGAATTGCTCCTGGAGTGCGTCGATACACTCGTCAACTGTCGTAAACCTAAGTGCGTCGAAGACCTCAGCAGTGTTCCAAGTTTCGTAGTTGCGTCTCTTTTCGAGTGTTGCCCGGACGAACTTGGCACGCTCGGCTGGAGTTTTGAAGTTACGCATTTTTTTATGAAATTGCACGCGTTTCTTTTCGGGCAGACTTCGGACGTAGGTTTTTATCTCTTCTTGGCGTTCTGCTCGCATGGTTTGCTGATCCATTTCGGGGGCCATGTTCTGCTCCATGGTCATCATTTCGCGCTGACCGTTTGCGGAGGCGAGCGTGACGGGAAGGTTGTAGCGTGTGAGCAGAGTGTTGGCGTTGATCCACGCGCGACCGCCGTCCCAGCCTTTGACGTTGGGGGGATAGAAGAGATTCTGGCCGAGTTGTGCCGATGCACGGGCCATGGATTGGTAGGGGGGATACTTCATATTGAGGTCGTGCGTGAGTTGTACGATGAAGTGGATGGGACTCTTGATTTGATTGCCGCGATTGGCTTCGTCGTAGAAGTGTTTGGATAGAAAGAGTTTTCGAAGCACCGGCTCGACGTGGTAGTCGTAGGCGCGCATTTCGTTGGCCATCGCGTTGATGACGCGCTCATCGGGGGTATCGTTCACGAAGAATTTGTAGAGTTTTGTGCAGAGGAACGTTGCGGCGGCATCTTGTTCGAAGATGATCGCGAGTATTTCGTCACCGTCGAAGTTTCCTGTGTGACCGAGAAAGGTCTTTGAGCCGAAGTCGTGCTTCTTTTCGTTGAAGACGTATCCCTTCCGACCGATAGCCCAGCCGGAAAAGGCGCGCGCGGATTCTTTGATGTCGTCCTCGGTGTAATTGCCGATGCCCAGCGTGAAGAGTTCCATGAGCTCGCGTGCCCAGTTTTCGTTTGGATGTTCCTTGACGTTCTGCGTGTTGTCGAGATAGCGCAGCATGGCGGGGGATTGCGCGACGGCCAAGGTGAGCTCCTTGAAATTTCCCGTGGCGTGGCGGCGAAGTGTGTCGTGAAGGGTATAGTTGACTTCCGAGTTTTTGATTTTCTGCGCCGAGGTCGCGAAGTGTCCGTGCCAGAAGAGGGTCATTTTTTCCTCAAGGGGACGCGGGGAATTGAGCATGCGTTCCAGCCACCACTGCTTGAGCAAGTCGACCGATTGCCGTTCTTCTTTGCGCACGACGTTGCGGGCCTGACGACGTTCATTCTCGTCCTTGATTTTGCGAAGGTCGCGGTATTTTCCGGCTGGAATAAGAAATTGGGGATGTTCGCCATATTGGGGAACGCGATCAAAGTCGACAAGCGCGTCGACAGCCTTGCGAGAACCGATCTGAGCAAGATGCGTCACCCGATCGCGCGGCACACCGAATCCGGCGCGACTGAGCAAATGTTTCGCATGCTCAGCGTCCCAGCGTTGGGGCGGTAGCGGTTTTAGTGGATTCGTGGGCATTTGGCAGTCCTTTGTCTTCGAATGACCATAATTAGTATATGACAATAGTGTATTTGAAGTCGGGCCTGGTTACAACTATTTGGTATGGAGCGCGGAAATCGCGTTGCCATCAGGTGGGTTACTTTTTCCTCTCCGTCGTTGCAATGGAAGAATAAAAATAGATAGGGTATTAGGGTAATACAGGGTTCGAGTGGACCAGCACCTGAAGAACAAGTTTTTTAGATGAGCCGGAAGTATGGAATTGGATTCATGAGGGTTAAAACCGCCTCACTTCGGACAGTGATGGCAATGGATGAAATTATGAATGTGCGCGTGCTTGGACTTGTAATACTGTTACTTTTGATTACTCTTGTCAATTACTCGTTTTTCGATACGGAAGGAAATTCGGAAGGATCGAATAAACCTGTTTTACCAGATTCCGTAACTGATGGAGAGGATCAGACAGCGGATTCGAAAGTTGAGGAATCAGATGAGGTGGCGAAGACGATTCAGAACGTGGAATTGGCCGAGGCTGCAAGGACGATTCTTACCAGTAGTGGTCAGCTGCGTCAAGAAAGTGAGCTATTGGATATTTTGAAAAATGAGCACTCCATGGAGGAATGGGATTGGGCCGCAGCGCAAATCGCTTTGATCTATCCTTCCAATACCGGAGCCGAGACAATTATGGATTACTTGAGACGAAATGATGATTACTCAGGTATGTTGGGAAGCCCTGCCCTGCTTCGTAAAGCCGAAGCATTTCGATGGCTGGGAAATATACGATACGCGAAATCAGAAGAATTTTTACTGCGCATGTTGGAAGAAGAATCCGCTCGCCAGGAACTTTCAAAGTGGATAGATAAACCGTTGCCGGAGCCATGGAACGAAATACCAGACGAGCTCTTATACCAATTCATGGCTAGAGCAGCAATCGGGCTTGCGCTGAACGGAAAAATGGAATATCAAGATGTCATTGAGGAAAGGTTCAAACGTCTGACGAATCGATTACTCGATGACCCAATGTTTACTGAATCCCGTGAATTTAGGAGTGCCAATGCGACGGAGGAGCACAAGATGCTGTACTCCCAATATGGCGCGTGGCTGTCTGCCATGGCCGAGATCGATTATTTGAGAGAGCACGGGGAAATAGCATACATCCGCCTGTATTCTGAGCACGAGCTTGGAGGGCAATACAGCCGACTCTCACCCTATTTAGACAAAAGAGATGTGATTGAACAAGCGAAGACTTCGAGAATGAAAGCGGATGCTAATCACTCCGCACAATGAGCGTGAGATAGTTGAAGCTGTCGAAATACAGTAATCTTCTCCAAACTCGAGACATCTCGTAATTAGGAGGGGTTCTAGCTGATCTGAATCAAGGGGCATTTACGAAATACACGTTCTACAATACGATGTGTGTTTGCCCTGTGGTTTGTATTGGACAAATAAAAATAGATAGGGTATTAGGCAATACAGAGTTTCTCGGGTTGTAATACCCTTTGTCGCACTGTGCATTGGGTTCACGTTCGGATAGAAGCCGAACTCCTCCACCATCCGTCAACTTCCCTTGGCTGACGTCTGCGACACGTCGGACACCGTCGTGCAGGGGGAGGTTGTGGAAGCGGAGGCGGCGTATGAGTCGAATGGGCAAATTCGGACAACGTATACGATTGAGGTTGGCGAGGAAGTATTGTTGTTCACGAAGGGTTATGGCGGCGGCTTACGCTTCAAGCTAATTCAGGCAGCGTAAAAATCGGACAGCAATAGGCCGCACAGTGACGAGAACATTGAGTAAATCATTGCGTTTTGTGGGTGAAATTGGGTAGAGTGGTCGCTTGTGGCGGTATGTCGACCATCGGGCGTTCGTACCGTCATTTTCTTGATTTTAGGGTGGAGCGCGAATCGTTCGTCCGTCTGGCGCGCGCGTTGAGAAGGTTTTCGATATGGCATCAAATTTTAGTGCGTTAGTGGGTTCTTCTATATTCCGGAAGCAGGTGAGTGCTGTGACGGGGCTGGCGATGATCGGTTTTGTGATCGCTCATTTGGCGGGCAATTTGCTGATTTTCGCGGGCCCGGAGGCGTTCAATGCCTACGCGCACAAGCTGGAGGCGTTGGGTCCGCTGTTGTGGGTGATGCGGCTTGGCTTGATAGCGTGCGTGGTGCTGCATGTGGCGATTACGTTGACCTTGGCGCGTGAGAATACCAAGGCGCGTGAGCAGCGCTACGATGTGGAAGCGGACAACGGGGATCGCAAGCTGGCGACACGCGCGATGAAGTATACGGGCGTGATGATCGTCGCGTTTCTGGCGTTGCATCTCTATGACTTCACCTTCGGAGACAAGACGGGTCCGAGCACTGTCATAAAAGGCATCGGCGATGATTCGAGCCAGGGGCTGTTCGGACTGGTATGGAATTCCTTCTCGATTACCAATGGTTGGTGGCGTGATTTGTTCTACATCGCTGCGGTGTCGGCGGTGGGGTTACATCTGACGCATGCGATTGAAAGTGCGTTCCAGACCTTTGGCGTGAATCATGATCGCTATACGCCGATCATCAAGAAGGTGAGTCTTGCGGTAGGAATTCTTGTCGCGATGACCTTTGCGAGTATCCCTATTTACGTAGCTCTCTTTTCCAAGCCCTTTGGAGTTTAATTGATATGGCCGAAGCAAAACCCAAAGCGAAAGCAAAATCGAAATCCAAGGCGAAAGCGAAAGCCAAGCC
>JAYGCN010000237.1:0-2714 GCA_046583315.1 Candidatus Hydrogenedentota bacterium | reverse complement strand
TACGAGTGTCTGACACCCTGTCAATTCGGTCCAGCAAGATGACCTACGAAGTACGATTCGAAGATGATTTTGCGGCGGTTCTTGCAGGTCACTTGGAACCGGGCGATCACATCGTGGTCGATTCGAATATCTTGGAACTCTATCGCGCGAAGATAGAACCGCTGCTCGAGGGAATGCATCACACGATCATCAAGCCGTCTGAGGAACAGAAAAGTTATCAAGCCATCACGGCGTTCATTGAGACACTCCTGGAAACCGGTTTCCGCAAGAACAACCGCCTTTTCGCCATTGGCGGGGGCATCACGCAGGACATCGTCGCGTTCACAGCCTCGATCATGTTTCGAGGGGTTAGCTGGATTTTCTACCCGACGACGCTGTTGGCGCAATGCGATAGTTGCATCGGCAGCAAGACCTCTATCAATTTTGGAACGTATAAGAATCAATTGGGCGGCTTCTACCCACCGATTGAAATTATTAATGACCTCAGTTTCCTCGACACCCTGTCCCCTCTCGATTTTCGTTCGGGCATGGGCGAAATGCTGCATTATTTCCTGGTTTCAGGAGAAGACGACTTTCAGCGCATCTGCCGGGAATACGACGCGGCCATGACCGACAAAAAAGTGTTGCGTGATCTCGTTTTTCATAGTCTTGACTTCAAACGGGGTTACGCCGAACGCGACGAATTTGATCAAGGCCCGCGCAATGTATTCAATTACGGCCACTCCTTCGGCCATGCCATCGAATCCATCACCCACTATCGAATTCCTCACGGCATTGCCGTTTCTTTCGGCATGGACATAGCCAACGCGATTTCAGCGAAGCTCGGCCTCATCACCGAGGAAGAGCGCCTGCGCATTCGCCCCATTCTGGAAAAGAACTGGGGTGAATTACGGCTTGAAGAGGTCACTGTGGACAACATGCTGGAAGCCCTCAGCAAAGACAAGAAGAACGTGGGCAATCAGATCAATGTGATTCTTACACGTGGACTAGGCGATATGTTCAAGTCCCCGCTCGAAGTCACTGACGACACCAAACAATGGCTCGGCGAAATCCTGAGCACGATGAAATAGAGGAGCACCACCATGGCCACTGTTGCCGCAATGATTCCCGTACTGCTCGGCAGTACACGGGTACCCGACAAGAATATCCTGCTGGTGGATGGCCGTGTTCTCTGCTCATACAGCATTGAAGCGTGTAAAGAGTCCGGTGCATTCGATGAAGTGCACCTCAATTCCGAAGACGGTGTTTTTGCCGAAATCGCCGAAAAAGAAGGGGCGCGTTTTCATCGACGTCCTCCCGAATTCGGCGGCCGTCAGTGCCGGCAACACACCAAGTCGCGCGACTGCGCGGGCAATCGCTGCGTGACCAACGAACATTATCTCTATCACTTTATGACGACCGGAACCGATGCAGAGTATGTGTGTCAGGTGAACGCGACGTCGCCGCTGCTGAAGCCGGAAACAATGAAGGCTTTTGTGGACACGATGGTCAGCGAAGGCTACGATAGCTGCTTCGCCACGGAAGAAGTGAGTGCGGAAAGTTTTTACGACGGGAAAGCCATCACCCACTCGTGCAAAATCAAACGCCCCTCGAACGAAATCGATCCTATTCAAGTGGTGTGCTGGTCGATCGCAGGGTGGAAACGCGAATCCTATATCGCCTCCTACGAACGAGATGACATCAACGAAGACGGTCCGGTATTCGTCGGGAAACGCGGTCTATTCCCTATCGACGAACGCGAGGCCCTCGATATCGATACCTGGCCGACGCTTGATGTCATTGAGAAATACTTGATCGCGCGGCGCACCGGCGAAACCGGACGCGAATGGAGCTACATTGACGGTCGGACAATTACCGGTGGCTAGAAAGGTTCCAGCCCCTTTTTAATGAGCGATTTGCGCAAGGCCTCCAGTCCCCGACTGAAACGCGTGCGCACGGCGTTTTCCTTCAGTCCGGTTAGGGCCGCGATCTCAGCGTTCGACTTCTCTTCTATCAGACGAAGATACAAGATTACCCGGTAGCGCTCTTTTAGTCCGCCGATAGCAAGTTGTACCATGGCCGCCAACTCACGGTCACCAGCCGATTCCGCCGGGTCCGCCCCTGAATCTACGAGTGCAGCCCCAATCCCGGTTTCTTCATCATCGATAGCGGAATGCAATTTCTTGCGCTGAGTACCGGGGTTTCGACAGTAGTCCGCCCACGCATGACGCGCGATACGCATCAACCATTGATTAAACCGAGAGGCATCGCGCAGTTGGTCTATCTTCGTATAGGCGCGAATGAAAATTTCCTGCGAAAGATCCGCAATTTCGTCTCGCTCCCACATTTTTCCCCAGAGAAATGCAGTGACCATGGGCATGTAACGCGTCATAAGACTCTCAAATGCCCGTTCGTCACCTGCACGGACCAGTTCGACGAGTTTCGCATCCGCAAAGGCAGCGTAGGTCCCCGTGAACCTAGAGAGGCCTTGGCCTTCAGGCGCATGACTATGGTTCTTGCTATCCATGTGGTGGAAACAGCCTCCCGTAGAGAGTAGTTCTCCCTCAATTATAGCACACTATTTACTTTACAAGCGTGGGGCTCGAGATGAGCATGAAATCCAGCACCGGAACCCATTTTTCTTCACGAATTTCCCCGTGCCAAAATCGAGAGTATAGAGAGCATAACAACGTCAAAACCTAGTAATTGTAGTCATATTTCAGTCCGCATTTGAC
>JAYGCN010000144.1:0-3173 GCA_046583315.1 Candidatus Hydrogenedentota bacterium | reverse complement strand
ACGAGTGCAAACGATTCTACGTAGACCCGGTCGAAGTGGAGTGAATTGGACAGCGGCGAACGTGTTCAGGACGTTTTCTTAGTGCCCTTATCATTCTTCTTCTGGCGGTAGCGAACTGTCCTCCGTTGGGGTCGGTCTCTTCAAGCTGATCGGCCACTTTAATGCGCCGGACCAATTCGGAGCTATCCAGTGTCGCGAAGAGGTGTCCGGCCCGAGGCGATTATCGCGGCTGGTAAATAGAATCTTGATACCCATCGAATTCTTTCCTTCCTGAATACTTAGAATATTGTCCGATTAGCTCCGCATCGTGTCTCTCTGATTGATCAAAGGCAATGATTCCGTCACCAATTGGTCGGTTGCCTGCACAGAACACGTTGGATTGAAATTGGCCAAGAGTTACTTTAGAATAATGCCTTGTGGGCTGACATGAATGTATTCCCACACGTTAAGTCGCAGATCGCATCGGTGCCGCGGCTAGAGGACTAACCCAATAAAATGCTCGTCAACGTGGCCGAAGCAATCGCCACACCTCTTGTCAGGAAACGAACCATCCTGGCGTCATCATAAATATACTCCCCTAATGGTTTGAACAACTTAAACGGAAAGGATTACGTATGCGATTGGCTGTAATTGGTACAGGCTATGTTGGACTCGTTACCGGCGCGTGTTTCAGTGAACTGGGGCATGACGTTATATGTGTCGATGTGGATGAATCCAAGATCGACGGATTGAACAATGGTCACGTGCCCATCTTTGAACCTGGATTGAAAGAACTGGTGCAGATAAACCAGGAGCAAGGCCGCCTGACATTCACAACAGATACTGCCGGAGCAATTGAACAGTCTTTGGTGATCTTTATTGCGGTTGGGACGCCTCCCCAGGAAGATGGCACGGCCGATCTAAAATACGTGATGGAAGTGGCACGCACCATTGGCGAGCACATGAACGAGTACAAAGTGATTGTTGATAAATCGACGGTCCCCGTGGGGACTGCCGAAAAAGTGCGCGCGGCTACACAGTCTTCTCTCGATGCGCGAAATGTTTCATACGAGTTTGATGTTGTATCGAATCCTGAATTCTTGAAAGAAGGCGCGGCAATCGATGATTTCATGGTGCCGGATCGCGTAGTTTTGGGGAGCGACAATGAGCGAACTTTCGCGTTGATGAAGGAGCTGTACAGTCATTTCGCCAGGAATAATAGACCCATTCTGTGTATGTCAACCGAATCGGCTGAAATGACGAAGTATGCCGCCAACGCCATGTTGGCAACAAAGATTTCGTTCATTAACGAAATCGCGACCATTTGCGAACGCGTGGGTGCAAACGTAAACGATGTTCGCAACGGTATAGGCTCCGACAGCCGAATCGGGTATCGGTTCATTTATCCGGGGATCGGATACGGGGGGTCATGCTTTCCAAAGGACGTAAAAGCATTAACCAATACTGCGCGTGAAGTGGGCGTGGAGACGAAGATTCTGGCTGCGGTCGATGAAGTAAACGAAGTCCAAAAGCTTAGTCTACTGGAGAAAATGCGAACGTATTATCGCGATCAGCTTGATGGTAAGACCTTCGCGATGTGGGGCCTATCGTTCAAGCCGGAGACAGATGATGTGCGAGAGGCGCCGGCACTCGTGATGATACGGGAGCTGGTCGAAAGGGGGGCAACGATTCGGGCATACGATCCGAAAGCCTCGCGTGAGGCTGAAGCTGAACTGGGTGAACTCGAATCGGTGACCTATTGCGAATCATACTACGACGCATTAGAGGGTTGCGATGCGCTCGTGGTCGCGACGGAGTGGTCCTTCTTTTTGAACCCGGATTTCGCGCGCATGGCTGAAGCGTTAAACACGTCAGTAATTTTCGATGGTCGGAACATTTACAGCCCGGAGAGCATGACGACCCATGGTTTCGATTACTTTTCGATCGGTCGCCAGCCGGTTCTGGCTTTTTCTGCGGGCAATTCCAACGGCTGAATCATCGGAACATAGGGTCATATAGTTGACTTCACCGCCCTATTTCGACATACTCTAGCGAATTACCTTCACATAACAATATAGAGGCTTGGCTGCGGCGTAATTCTGCACTCGTACTCTGAAATACATTCGAAATTTTGTACAACAACGGAGTTCACCGGATAGTGCCAAACGATAAACGAGCATTGATTACGGGTCTGACGGGCCAGGACGGGTCCTATCTAGCCGAGGTGTTGCTAGAGAATGGGTACGAAGTTCACGGCGTCGTGCGCCGATCCAGTACCGAATCCTTTGAGCGAATCGTTCATATCAAAGATCAAATAAATCTGGTTCAGGCCGATCTGACCGACCAAGTATCCATGATTGATGCGGTAGCCGAGATACGCCCCACCGAAGTATACAATCTGGCGGCTCAATCCTTCGTTCCTACATCCTGGAAGCAACCCATCCTCACCGGCGACGTTACCGCGATGGGCGTGACCCGAGTATTGGAAGCCATTCGTATCGTCGACAAAAAAATTCGTTTCTACCAGGCGTCCTCCAGCGAAATGTTCGGGAAAGTTCAGGAAGTTCCGCAGTCGGAGACGACTTCATTGTATCCTCGCAGTCCCTACGGCGTCGCCAAAGTCTACGGACACTGGATAACCATCAACTACCGCGAGAGTTACAACATGTTTGCCTGCTCGGGAATCTTGTTTAATCATGAATCCCCCCGTCGCGGGCTAGAATTCGTGACGCGTAAAGTGACCGATGCGGCCGCACGTATTAAACTGGGAATGGCCGAGGAACTACGCCTCGGTAATCTCGATGCCCAACGCGACTGGGGCTACGCCAAAGATTATGTTCGGGCCATGTATCTCATGCTGCAACAGGAGACCCCCGATGACTACGTGATATCCAGCGGCGAAATGCACACAGTGCGCGAAATGTGTGAAATCGCCTTCAGGCGTGTCGACCTGGATATGAACGACTGTGTCGTCGTTGACCCAAAATTCTATCGCCCCGCCGAAGTCCACGAATTGCTTGGCGACTTCTCAAAAGCCAAAAAAAATCTCGGCTGGGAGCCAGAAACCTCTTTCAAAGAACTCATCACCATGATGGTCGATGCGGATATGGAACGATTGAAGTAGACCGCGATTTCACCAGCTTTCAGATGTTAATTATGAAACGAGGCACCAAGATTTCTCGGATTGACTGTCC
>JAYGCN010000061.1:0-1779 GCA_046583315.1 Candidatus Hydrogenedentota bacterium | reverse complement strand
GCGGCGTGATCAATGGCGCGCAATACGTCGCCGGGATCAATCGCCCGCCCGTTCATGCGCGCGGCCACCTCGGGATTCAGAGAATCGATACTCACGGTGATTCGGTGCAACCCGGCATCGTACAAGGCCTGCGCCTGATCCGCGAGCAACAATCCGTTAGTCGTCAACGCAAGATCATCCAGGCCGTCGATTTCGATCAACATGGCTATCAGATCAGGCAGATTCTTCCGCAACAGCGGCTCGCCACCCGTGAGACGTACCTTCGAAACGCCCAACTGAACGAAACTCCGGGCAAGACGCGTGATTTCATCAAAGGTCAGTAACTCGTCGTTTTTCAAGAACTGATACGAAGCACCGTATTCCGATTCGGGCATGCAATAAGTGCAGCGCAAATTGCATTTATCGATGACCGATAGCCGCAGATCACCCATCGGGCGTCCAAGCGTATCACGCACACCTGCTTTTGTTATGGGTTCAGTCATAGACATGTCGGGTTAAACCTCAACCTGAGGTGATTTGTTTCATAAAAGGACCATTAGGATACCGCATAACGGGCAATTGGCGCGAATTTCAATCGGGCTGCGCAGAATACAATTCGACAATGGCTCTGCTATACTAGCTAAATCGTTCTTCACAACCCCAAAAGGAACCATCATGACGGCTGACCTCATTCTCCCACTGGCCATGCGCTGGATTCACATACTGTGCGCCATCATTGTTGTTGGAAGCATCCTTACCTACCGCTTCGCCGTGCTCCCCGCTGCCAAACAAGCCTTTGATGGGGAAATGCCCGAAACCTTTCGGTACGCACTGATGAAACGCTGGAAATTGCTACTCCACCCACCCATCGTTTTCTTTTTGATCAGCGGCTTCTACTACTACCTGTCCATTTCCCGGCATCTGCACGATGACCAGCCACTCTACCACATGCTTTTCGGCATCAAATTCCTGCTGGCACTCGCCGTGTTCGCCTTATACCTCGCGCTGACCTCCACGATGAAATGGTCCGAAGCGATTCGCGCCAAAGATTCCCTGTGGGCATTACTCGTCTTGCTCGTGCTGGTCATTGTCGGTATCGCCGGCGTGATGAAAACGCTCCCCATCAATCCACTAACAGGCGAATAATCAAGCCTAAACCGTCAAGCGCTTTCGACCGCCTCACGCTCGCCCAGCATGTGGGCGATACGAATTTCTTCTTCGGCTTCAAGTCGAAGAAGAACGGGTTCCTGCTTCAATGCCCAATCCAGAAATTGATGAATCCGGGTGAACACTTCTTCACAACGATCCCCGTTGATGATCCCATGGTTGCTTCGATCCACATAGATGAGTTCCTTTTGTTCCGTGCCGACCTTTTGGAAAATATCCAGGCCGCTCATCGAATCGACAACCGGATCGCTTCCACCTTGAATGATCAACGTGGGCGATACGATATGCTCAAGACAATCCTCCATCGCGTCCATCGCAAGATTCAGCTGGCGCACGCCGCTCAGCGGATTGCGCTGATAATTGATATCCGCGTTCTCCGGCGTGTTCTGAACAAACTCCCACCCAGTCGGCGACCCTTTGATCTTCTTGAGCAGGGTAGCCACACTTGCAATCGATGGAGCCAGTTTCGCTTTGAACTGGCGCAACTTCAGCGGGGCATTGATCGAAAATACGCCGCGAATTTTCTCTTTCTTCAAACCCGCCGCCAACAACGCCAGCCCCCCACCCGTCGAGAATCCCCCAACCAAAATGGTGTCCGTGTACGACTTCGTCACCACGTACCCTCGATTCAGC
>JAYGCN010000055.1:0-15793 GCA_046583315.1 Candidatus Hydrogenedentota bacterium | reverse complement strand
GGGATACGACTGGCTGTCGCTCGGCGCGTTTCAGGAAATGCTCGATGGATTCCCGAAAGCACTTCATTATTCTGTAGGCATCTCGGACACGGCGCAATCGTATTTGCCATCGCATGCTGGCGATCTCATGTTTATTGCAAGCAGCGTCCCCTGGTACTGGCGCATTGCCATACGCGGCATGGATCGCAAGATTAGATATTTGCCCTGGGCCATCCCTTCGGCTTCTGCGCACGCATTGGCCTGTGCACTCGATGTTGAAACGGGAGCCCGTGGCAGGCTTTCGCCGGAAAACGTTACCGCGCTCATCACGTCAGAATTTGATCAGGATGTCATTGAAATCGAGGACGATCCATCCTCGACTCTGACAGACGCGGATACCATTATGGGGATTCAGCCAATGGCGACAGGTGACGGAAAGTGCCTGAGTGTGTATCCCGATGACGGGAAGCTATCGGCGCAATTCCTACTCGAGTTGTGTCTGCTTGCAAAGGCCGATCATATTGGCATGATCGCGTTGACGCACTATCGCTCGCTGCTGGTTCCAAACCTGCCTTCGAGTCAGGTAACACGATGGAGACAACTGATCGGGCGATTCCGCATTCCGATGTATCCACCCGAAATCGCCAGTCGCTGCATTGTTGGCGATACTGCGGAAGCGCGAGGCTTGGCCCGCAGCATTCTTGAAGCGTTGCTCCAGGAACGGTGTCATGCGTCAGGGTTGAGCCTGTCTTTCTTGGCGACGGAAGACTGCGGGGAAGCATCGATTCGCGTAACACCTGCAAAACGCAGATTTTCATGGCTTCACCGTATGCGCCCTCTCTACGATGTTGCGATGGCCAGGGACGTGCACGATCGGGAAGCCCGGATACAACGGGAGTACGTCTCGCTTTCGGTCAAACAGGTGACCGACGAACTGAAAGGGTTCATTGAGCGATACAATGTCGATGGTGTGGTATCCATGCCAACTGCAGAATCCGCCTCATCATCAAAGGCCAAATCGGTCTGCGCCTGCACCCAATGCGGAACGCATTATGACGCGGCCTATGGCGATCCGATGGGTGGAATCGACGAAGGTACGCAATTTGAGGCCCTTCCGGAATCCTGGCAGTGTCCCGTCTGTGAATCACCCAAACCCGCCTATTCCCTTCAATTCTAAGGGGGAATACAGCCCAATTAGCTTATTCGCAGGCCGATTTAGGGAATTCTTGCACTCTCGTTCCCGTCATCGTTTTTGGCTACGGACAAAAATAGAGTCAAACCGTGTAAATGGGATACACTATTCCGAGTTCTGCGCACGAGACTGCTGCGGTTTGCGTGGAACCCTCTGCCTTACCCACACAAAAGGAGTTTGAAATGGATTTTACCTTGACCGCCGAACAACAGGCCGCGAAGGAAGAATACGACACGTTTTTCGAAGCTGAAATGAAGGATGCCCCGGAGGAGTATCAAAAGAATACCCTCGAAGCGACCTACAGTTCAGATGAATGTTTCGAATTTTGTCAGAGCATGCAAAAGAAACTTGCCGAGAAGGGCTGGTTGACCATGGCCTGGCCGAAGGAATTTGGTGGACAAGATGCCTCGATCATCAACCAGCTTCTGTTTAATGAATCCATGGCCTACTATCACGCGCCGGGCGTCGACATCTTCGGAATGAAAATGTTTGCGCCTGCCGTCATGCTGTTTGCCACCGACGAGCAAAAGGAACGTATTCTGACGCCGATCGCGAATGGGGAAGTGACGTACTGCCAGGGATGGAGCGAACCCAATTCGGGTTCCGATCTGGCTTCATTGAAAACCTCGGCTATCAAAGATGGTGATCACTACATTGTGAACGGTCAGAAAATATGGACCACGGGCGCGCACCGTGCCGACAGTATGTTTTTGCTGGCCCGAACCGATCCAACGGAGAAACGCGGCAAAGGACTCTCCGTATTCAACGTCGAAGACATGAGAGCACCCGGCATCGACGTGCGCCCGATTCACTACATGAACGGCGGCCACATGTACAACGAAGTCTACTTCACCGATGTCCGCATCCACGAAAGCAACCTCATCGGCGACGAAAATGGCGGCTGGGCCCAGACCCGTGCCACGATGAACTTTGAGCGCTCGGGTGTCGGGAACTTTGTGGACGTAAAACATGCCCTGACCGGTCTCGTGGACTATTGCAAGAACACGAATCGCGATGGTAAACCAATTATTGAGAACCCTATCGTTCGCCAGAAGATCGCCAAGCTCTATATCGATGCGGAAGTAGGACGCGCACTGGCTTACCGCTGCGCGTGGGAACAGGAAAAAGGCAATATGATCGTCTCTACGACACTTGCTTCCGAATCAAAGGTCTTCGGTAGTGAATTGCGCCAGCAACTCTCCTATTTCTCGACGGAAATCATGGGGCTGCACGGTCAACTCGAATCCTGCCCGTGGTCGCCGCTCGACGGCAGCATGGCGGATGCCTACACTTGGTGCATGGGCGGCAACATTGCTGCCGGTACCTCTGAAATTCAACGCAATCTCATCGCATGGGTTGGCCTCGGTCTTCCGCGGTTCAACTAAGAAGGAACGAACACAATGGATCTCGATTTTAATTCTGAACAAGACATGCTCCGCGACTCAGCGGCCAAATTTCTCGCCAACGAATTCGACTTTGAACAGTTGCGTGACCTGGAAGACAGCGACGCTGGTTACTCTCCGAAATTGTGGGAACACATGGCCGAATTGGGCTGGTTGGGACTTCCTTTTCCTGAAGAATCGGGCGGATTTGACGGCACCTTTATGGATCTTGCCATTATTCAAGAGGAAATCGGCAAGGCCTTGTTGCCCAGCCCGTATTTTTCTACCGTGGTGCAGTGTGGCCAACTGATTCTTGAAGGCGGCTCGGACGAACAGAAGACGGCGCTCATCGAGCAGATTGCCGGAGGCGCCCTCATCATGAGTTTGGCGCAATACGAAGAAGAGGGAAGCTACCGCGAGGCCGGAATTGCCATGCCCGCCACTGAATCGGGTGATGGATATGAATTGAACGGCACCAAACTATTTGCGATGGATGCCAATATTGCGAACAAGCTCATCGTCGCGGCCAGAACCGCCGAAGGCGTAACCCTGTTTCTGGTTGACGTGGATGCTTCGGGAATCGCTATTGAAAAACTGCCAACTGTCGGTAAAGATAACATGTGCGTCGTGAAATTCTCAGGCGTTCAAGTTCCGAAATCCGATGTATTGGGCACACTTGGCGGCGGATGGGATCTATTGGAATCCATGCGCGTCAAAGGGTCGGTCGCCAAAGCGGCTGAAATGATTGGTGCCAGCAAAACCGCGTTGAACATGACCGTCGAATACGCCAAAGAACGCGAACAATATGGTAAACCCATCGGCGGCAACCAGGCAATACAACATTACCTATCGAACATGTTGCTTGGATACGACACCGCGCACAGTTATCTTCATCAGGTCGTCTCGCAGATTGACGATGGTGAAGACGTCCGTACGGAAGCGGCGGTCTTGAAGGGATGCATCAACGAGAATTTCAAATTCATCGTCGAACGCGCTGTACAAATTCACGGCGGTATCGGCACCTCGCGCGAACACAACATCGGCTTGTTTTATCGACGCGCGAAATCCTGGGAAACCGTATGTGGCGATTCGGACCTGCAATATGACGTTATCGTCGATGGTCTTGCGAGCGTCTGAGCGCATTCATGAGCGTTGAACACCGTGCGTGGCTGGATCAAGTACAGGAGGGAGTTCTGGAACCGGAGCTTCCGATCTGTGACGCGCATCATCATCTTTGGGATCGCCCCGCCAGCACCTATTTGGTGGAAGATCTGATCGAGGATGCTGCCAATCATAATGTTGTGAGCACGGTGTTTGTGGAATGCATGGCGAACTATCGCGAAGTTGGTCCCGAATCGATGAAACCTGTAGGTGAAGTCGAATTTATCGATCGTTTGGCTACGGCACGTGCGGTGGATGCTTCGATTTCCATGAAGTGTTCCGCTGCGATCATCGGGTATGCAGACCTGCGACTCGGTCGGGACGTGCTACTCGTGCTTGAGGCTCTGTGTGCCGCGAGTCCGTCTCGTTTTCGAGGTACGCGGCATGGTGTTGGGTGGCACACCCATCGCGACGTGCCCATTTCCCACACGAAGCCGAAGGAAAGCCTGCTTCTCGATTCAACCTTTCGCGAGGGTTTTGCTTGTCTGGGAGAGTTGAACCTCGTATTCGATTCGTATCTGTATCACACGCAGTTGATGGAACTGGTTGATTTGGCACAGGCTTTTCCTCATCAGCCCATCGTTCTCAATCACTTCGGCGGACCGCTCGGTGTCGGACCCTACGACATCAGGAGTGACGAGGTCATGGACGTGTGGAAAGAAGGCATCGCGGCGTTGGCGTGCTGTCCAAACGTAGTTGCGAAATTGGGTGGTCTTGCAATGCCGCGCAATGGATTCGGCTGGCACGAGCGTGCGGTACCGCCTACATCCATCGAGCTCGCTGAGACGACCGCGCCGTTTTATCTCTACACCATCGACCAATTCGGATCCGATCGGTGTATGTTCGAAAGTAACTTTCCCGTGGACGGCATCTCGTGTTCCTACACCGTCTTGTGGAATTCCTTCAAACGCATCGCAAAGGGGTTTTCTGAATCAGAAAAAGCCGACTTGTTTCGCGGTACAGCCGAAGGGGTATACTCGATACCTTAACCTGGAGAAAAATATGTTGAAGACTCGATTTACGGAAGAATTTGGAATTGAACACCCCATCGTTCAAGGGGGCATGCAGTGGGTAGGTCGCGCGGAACTGGTGTCTGCCGTGGCCAACGCGGGCGCACTCGGATTTCTGACCGCGTTGACGCAGCCAACGCCGGAAGACCTCGAAAAAGAAATCGCGCGCACCCGCGAGATGACGGATAAACCCTTCGGCGTGAATCTTACGATTTTCCCGACGCTAAAGCCAGTCCCGTATGAAGAATACGTTCAGGTCATGATTGATTCGGGCATCAAGATCATTGAGACTGCGGGACGAAACCCCGAACCCTTCCTTCCGGCTATGAAAGCGGCGGGCATCAAAGTGATTCATAAGTGTACCTCCGTGCGTCATTGTGTGAAAGCTGAAAAAATCGGATGCGACGCGGTGAGTGTGGACGGCTTTGAGTGCGCAGGACATCCCGGTGAAGACGACATCCCGGGTTTGATACTGCTACCGGCTACAGCGGACAAAATATCCATTCCTATGATTGCGTCGGGCGGCTACGGCGATGGGCGTGGCCTGGTCGCGGCATTAGCGCTTGGTGCAGAGGGCATCAACATGGGCACGCGATTCATGTGTACCAAAGAAGCGCCGGTGCACGTCAATGTTAAGCAACAGATGATGGAAAACGATGAGCGCGCGACGGATCTCATTTTCCGAAACAAGCGCAACACCGCTCGTGTCGCACGCAATGCCATCTCTCAACAGGTGATGGAAATCGAAGCAGGCGGCAGCACGGATATCAAGGACATCGCGCATCTGGTCGCTGGGACCCGTGGTAAAGTCGTTCTCGAAGATGGTGATACTGACGCCGGTATCTGGTCGGCAGGCATGGTGCAGGGACTTATCCACGACATTCCCTCATGCGAAGAGTTGGTCTCGCGCATTGTTCGGGAAGCGGAAGAAATCATCGATGCACGACTGAACGGTTTCCGCGCGAGTTAGGGCATGTAAGGCGTAGACGTCGACCCCAACTGCGTTTTCAAAATTGACTGGGCCATCTCAACAAATTCGCAAAGCATGGGGCGTGTGTCACGAGGGTCCATGATTTCCTCGATGTTGAAGGCCTCGGCCGTCTTGAACGGAGAGGCCAGGGCATCGAGACGCGCTTCGATTTCTTTTTGCTTGGCTTCGGGGTCGTCCGCTTCGGCAATGACCCGTCGATAGGCCGCTGATACGCCGCCCGAAATGTGCATCGATCCCCAATGCCCCGATGGCCACGCGACGCGTTTGAACATGCCTCCGGGTCGATCGTGGCACTGGCCGCCGACGCCGTACAGTTGCCGGATGATCACGCTTATCCAGGGCATCTGCGTGCGGTACGTCGTGCACACGATTTTGGCTCCGGCACGCAGGATACCTTTCTTCTGTTCCTCGAGACTCGACATGAAGCCCGGTTCATCGGCGAGGTAAATCATGGGTAGATGGAAGGTATCGCAAAGTTGCAGGAATCGAATCGTTTTTGTCCCTGCGGCCACATCCAGCGAACCGCCCAAATGGTTCGGGTTGTTGATCATCACGCCCACGGGATATCCATTCATCCGGGCAAAACCCAACACCCGCGAACGGCCATAGTGTGGCGTAATTTCAAAGAAACTGTCCTTGTCCAGCACCGCATCAAGAATTGAATAACAATCATAAGTGCGGCGTTTTTCGCGCGGAATGACGGAGAGCAGTTCTTCCTCTTTGCGATTCGGATCGTCGCCCGTCTCCACCCGCGGCGGCATCTCCCATACGTTGTTTGGCAGATAACTCAGGAACCGTTTCACCATTTTGAAGGCTTCTTCTTCACTTTCCGCGAGATTATCAATGACGCCGCTCTCGAATACCTGAGTTCGTTCGTCACCCAAATCTTCTTTCGTAATGTCGATGCCCAGCGCGGCCTTCACCACCGGTGGACCACCGGGAAATACTTGACTCGTGCCTTTGACCATCACGTTGAAGTGAGATAGGCAGGCATCGACGGCGGGAAGTCCTGCAACCGAACCGAGTACCGCCGAGACCACGGGAATCTGGCAGAGAATTTTTTCAATACCCGGGGTAACCGGGTTTGTGGGTATGTAGGTGCGCCCGATTTGCTCAAAGGTTTTGACGCTTCCGCCGGTGGCGTCGAGCAGTCTCACGTAAGGGATGCGCCAGTCGCGTGCTTTGTTCTGCGCATGACCGCCTTTGTTGCCGATGGAGGCGTCCGCCGCGCCGCCGCGTACGGTGAAATCGCCGCCGTCCAGCATCGCCTTGCGCCCGTCCAATTCGCACAAACCGATAATCCGATTCGAAGGCTTTACATCAACGAGTTCCCCGTTATCATAGGTCGCCGTACCCGCCAATTGACCGATTTCCTGAAACGAATCCTTGTCCGTGAACAATTCAATGCGCTCGCGAATCGTCAGTTTGCCACGCTCGTGCTGCACATTGATGCCAACCTCGCCGCCCATCTGTTCGGCCATCTTTTTGCGCCGATTGAGCTCGTCGATTTCGGGTTGCCACACCATAGATTGTCTCCTACTTCATTAAAGAGTTACTTCAAGTAGCGCTTAAACCAATTCGCAACGTCTACATATTGTTTCTCAATACCGTCCCAATAGGTATGACCGCCGCCGGGTTGCACGATGAGTTTGACCGGCAATCCGACCTCTTCGTATTTCACTTGAAGCACTTCGGATTGCTGCAGCGGCACAGTCAGATCCTTGTCGCCGTGAATGAGAAGCAACGGGGGATCATCTGTCGTGACAAAATAAATGGGGGAGATCGATTTGAGCTGATCAGTCAGGTCGGTGACCGTGCCGAACATTTCTTCAAACATGCCCGGACGCACTTTTTCGATCACCTTGTAGCCATCGGGCTTGCCCCAATTGATGAGGTCGGTCGGCGGAAACCAGGACACAATCGCCTGCGTGCGGCTACTGACGCGCTCCACCGGATCGGCCGATTTCGCTTCACCATCATCACCCGTCGCGCCCACCATTAACGCGAGGTGTCCGCCGGAAGACCCGCTCGTGATGCCGATAAAATCGGGGGTGACCGCATACTCCGCCGCGTTCAGGCGGATATAGCGCACCGATCGCCGAATATCCTCAACCATCTCCGGGACGTGAAAACGCGGTCCGCTTCCGTGCCGCACGACGAACACGGTAAACCCGTGATGAAGTAATCCCATGCCCCAATGGTCGCGTCGGCGTTCAGCAACTTTTTCCGGAAGATTCGATTTACCCGATTTCCAACTGCCGCTTGATACGAGGATGATGCCAAGTCCGTTTCGGTTCTTTTCAGGTTGCAAGACGTCAAAGGTCAGTGCCATCCCCTCTTTTTGTCCGTAGACCACGTCTTCGGTCGCTGTATAGGGAACGATCAGCGAGTCGATACCGGCATGACAGAGTCCGGTAACGAAAAGGAATCCGACGCTGAGCATAAAGACTTCGATTTTTCGACGAATCATGATTGCTCCTTGAATTTGGTTGGGTTCGCTCGGCAACTGGTTATGAAACTAGCACTCGCATGATCACAATTCAACGAAAAAGTTACTTTCGATGGCGTGGGCAGGGGAAAAACCAAGTTTGGCATCGTGACATGGGCACGCGGTGTTCACGAATGCGTTAAGAAGATCAGGAGGTGAAAGACGTAATGATTCCATCGATAATCTTAGTACTGGGAATTTGTTTTCTCGCATATTCCAACGGAGCAAATGATAATTTTAAGGGCGTGGCAACGCTTTTTGGCAGCGGTACAACCAACTATCGAGTCGCGCTAACCTGGGCTACAGGCGCTACTCTGGCTGGGTCGCTATGCTCGCTCGTGATCGCTGAATCCTTGGCCATTCACTTCTCGGGTAAAGGTCTCGTTCCGGACGACATCGCGGGGTCGACGCTATTTCTCCAATCGGTCGCCATCGGAGCTGGACTATGCGTCTGGATAGCAACAGCTTCCGGGCTACCGATTTCGACCACCCATTCCCTCGTAGGCGCGTTGGTCGGTGCCGGGTTCATGGCGGCAGGCACGGATTTGAATCTGCAAAAGTTGGGAACCGTATTCTTGCTGCCTCTCCTGCTTAGCCCCCTTGTTGCGCTGATCCTTTCCGGTGGAATGTATAGCGCGTTCCGGTGGATTCGTAGACGTGCCGGGTGGGAAGAAGATACGTGTATCTGTCTTGCTGAGGAATCGCAGGTGGTCCTGTCACCCGATTCGGCAGCGCTGCTTCAGAGAACGACAACGCTCGGCGTCTACCAAGGAAGTGTTGATGGTTGCGCCGTCGAATCATCCAGAAAAATCATGGGTGTTGAACTCGCACCGATCGTGCGCGCGACGCACTACCTGAGTGCTGGCGGAGTCTGCTTTGCCAGAGGCCTGAACGATACACCGAAAATCGTAGCTGCGTTGATCGCCGCCAAAGCGGTCGGGATTCAGGCGGGATTGGGCCTCGTCGCGATTTTCATGACTGTTGGCGGAATTGTGCAGGCCAAAAAAGTCGCGGCGACCATGAGCAAAAAAAATAACGCCGATTAACGAGGGGCAGGGGCTTTCTGCCAACCTGGTTACCTTCGTGCTGGTGGTTATTGCCAGTCGGTTTGGGATGCCGGTGTCGACGACGCACGTCTCTGTCGGTTCGATATTCGGAATCGGCATGGCCAACGGTGGAGTCGACAAACGCGTGGCTTACGGAATCGTTATGGCGTGGACTGGAACGCTCCCACTGTCGGCATTATTGGCCGCGTTGGTTTTCGGGATGCTTCAAATACTGAGTCTGAATTAGTCGTGATGGCGACCTATTCACCACTAAAACAGGTTGTACCTGACCACGCAGTACATCGCGCGCACGCCGTCTTTCCAGCCGACTTTTTTGCCTTCCTGATAGGTGCGTCCGTAGTAGGAAATTCCGACTTCGTATATACGGCATCGCGTTTTGGCGATCTTTGCGGTAATCTCCGGCTCGAAACCGAAACGATTCTCCTGAATCGTGATGCCCTGGAATATATCGCGGGATATCAGCTTGTAACAGGTCTCCATATCCGTCAGATTGAGATTGCTGAACATGTTGGAGACCGAGGTCAGCAGCTGGTTGCCAACGCTGTGCCAAAAGTACATGACGCGCCGCGACTGGCCTGTCTGAAACCGTGACCCATAAACGACGTCTGCGTTTCCCGCCAGCACCGGCGCCAACAGCAACGGAATTTCGCTCGGGTCGTACTCCAGATCGGCGTCCTGTACAATCATCCAATCACCCGTGCAAGACGCGAATCCCGTGCGCAGAGCCGCTCCTTTGCCGCGATTCTCCGAATGATACTCTGCGGTAATGTTATCGTGTTCCACGGCCAGTTGCTCAACAATGGCGCGACATCCATCGGTAGACGCATCGTCGACAATCACGATCTCTTTGGCAACTTCGCCGATGTCCGCATCAAGTACGCGCTGTACCGATTCGCGCAGGAATGCTTCCTCGTTGTATACGGGCATAACGATCGATAAGGTTTTAGATGCTTCGTTCATGTCATAATTCCTTACTCGCTACTCCGATGAGCGATAAACCCGGCATCGGCAGAATTTTTTCTACCGTTTTGAAAACAGGCACCGTCGCGTCGAAGAGTTTGATTTTTCCGCTTCCGAACGACGTGCTCCCCATCAGGGTATTACTCACCAGCCATCCCAGCGCGCCCAGGCTGTTGAAGTTCTTCATTGCGATCGGGTTCAGTCCGGTTTCCTCGAACTTCGATGTTAGTTCGCGGCGACTGTAGCGGCGATAATGCCCGAGTAGCGAATCCATTTTACTCATCAGGGACTGGTATTGAGGCACGAGGATAATCAGTTTGCCGCCGGGCGACAACGCACCGCGCATCCGGCTCAACGCGCCGCGATCGTCTTCGATATGCTCCAATACGTTCAGGCAAATAATGGAGTCGAATTGACCCTGGATATCCTTGAACGACTCGTCAGAGGTCAGATCGAGCTCCAGGATGCGAATATTCTGCTCGTCGGCGTAGGCCTCCTGGAGGCGATGACGATATTCGGGCGAATAGTCGCTTAGGGCCAATTCTTCGCGAATCGGGAGTTGTCGGGAGATGTTTCCGATGCCCGATCCGATTTCCAGGGTGCGTTCGCCCAGAAAGGGCTCAATGGCCTCAAACATCCAGCGGGAAAAGCGTTGCGCAGGCTCCAGCTCCTGAAGAATGGATTCCCCATAGGGGTCAATCAATCCATCGGTATGAAGATCATCACTCATGCTCAACCGTTTCCACTGTTGATCCCCTGTGCATCACCAGATCACGAAAAACTCAGTATAGGGCAACAACACCTACGGTTCAACAATCCGTGGGCGCTCTAGTCCTGGCGCGATCGAAACGCGTGTAGCGTCACATCGGGGGCGACCTTGTTGAACACGACTTCCAATGGAATCCCGATTTTGAGTTGGTCGTCCGGAATATCGATAAGTCGTGTTACGAGGCGGACACCTTCTTCCATTTCGACGACTACTGAGGTATACGGCACGTCTTTGGCGAAAGCCGGGTGCAAAGCCCGGTAAATCGTGGTCCAGGTGAACAGCGTCGCCTTGCCGCTCGAAGGATGCCAGTCCCATTCGAATGATCCGCAGGTCTCGCAGCTTTCTCTAGGCATGTGTCGCCAGGCGTCACACGAGGCGCATCGTTGGAAACGCAGTTCGTGGTCGTCGCAGAACTCATAGAACTCGCGATGAAGGTTTTCGCGACGGGGTAACGGTTTTGTGTATTCACTCATGCTTATCTCCTGAGAATGGCGAGGCTGCCGTCGCCAAAATCGCCCCAGCCGGTGACCAGGCCCAATTCGCAATCCGGCACCTGCAAGGTGGACTCGTGGCGCAGCTGGCGCGTCGCTTCGAGCACGTGGTTGAGTCCCCACACATGGGCCTCGGACAATAATCCGCCGTGCGTGTTAGTCGGCAAGTCGCCATCGATGCCCAGGCGTCCATCCTGTACGAAGTCACCCACCTCCCCGCGTTCGCAGAATCCCATCGCTTCAAGTTGAAGCAATACGACGTAAGTGAAGCAATCATAGACCTGCGCAAAATCCATGTCCTGCGGTGTCACACCCGCCATGCGAAATGCTTCAGGTGCGGCGAAATTTAGACCAATTTTGAAGAGGTCGGGGCGATTCGGAATGTCGTCGGCGGGATAGGGATGCCCTTCAGCGACACCCATAACGTAGACGGGGTCATGAGGACAGTCCGGCGCGCGTTCGGCGGATGTCACGACGACGGCGCAGGCGCCATCGGTTTCCAGGCAGCAGTCGAATCGACGAAATGGCGATGACATCATGGGTGACGAGAGGTACTCGTCCATCGTGAGCGGACGACCGTGCATGTAGGCGCGCGGGTTGTGCTGCGCATGCGCGCGACAGACCATGGCGACTTGCCCCGCGGCTTCCTCGGGCGTGCCATAGAGTTCCCGGTGCCGTGTGGCAATCCAGGCGTAGTAATGCATGGGTGCGAGCGCGCCGTAGGGGGCGTAGTAACTGCGCAGAGCCTCGCTCATCGAATTTTCGCGTGCAGGAATGCCGGAATTCGGGTCTTCGCGTTTGCTCACGGCCAATTGGGAGTAGCCGTTCCAGCCAAAGGGTATCAGCACGTTTTTTGCCACGCCGCTGGATATCGCCATGGCTGCGGTCTGTAGCGCCGTGACCGCACTCGCACCGCCCATCTGGATCATGGCGGAATACCGGAGATTCTCGATTCCGAGATTTGCTGCGAGCGGCTCCTGCAACGTGAACGGACCGGGAATCACGAAGCCGTCGATGTCGTGGGTCTCGAGACCCGCATCAGAAATGGCGTTGCACGATGCCTCCAGTACCAGCCGCATGGTAGATTGGCCGGAACCGCGGGTATATTCCGTCTCGCCGATGCCCACGATGCAGGCCTTATCTCGCAATGTCATAGTCACTTCCCTGTGATAATTTTAATTAATCGACGAGCGCCTGGTACGCGAGCAACTTGAATTCATCGCCGTATTTAAGGTTTGTGTAGGGAAGAATATTCACCATGAACACGCAGAACATATCTTCGGCGGGGTCAATCCAGAATCGCGTGCCGGCCGCGCCGCCCCATCGGTAGGAACCCTTCGAGTCCAGCGTACCGTTCAGGCCCGGATCCTTTTGAACCGCAAAGGTCAGGCCAAAGCCGATACCATCCGCTGCAATCAAATAGCCCTTCTTAGGGATATCAGCCAGGTGATCCGTTCGCATCAATTCGACAGATTTGCGCCCGAGAATCTGTTCGCCGTCCAGGTCGCCATCGTTGAGCAACATCTGACAAAACCGCGCGTAGTCCATCGTTGTGGACACCAGACCGCCGCCGCCGGAGAAAAATGTTGCCGGTTCCTTGTAAGAATCCTGCGCACGCGAGGTCGCGACACGAATTCCGCCGTTCTCATTGGGTGAATACAACGTCACGAGGCGATCGTGCTTTTCGGCCGGCACGTGAAAGGCCGTATCGTTCATGCCCAATGGCGCGAATAGGCGTTCTTCCAGAAACGCATCGAAGGGTTGGCCTGATATGACTTCCACCAATCGGCCCAACACGTCGATTGAATACCCGTATTCCCAAGTTGAACCCGGTTCGAATGACAATGGTGCTGCCGCCAGCTTCTTGGAAAAGGCCTCCAAATCGTCATTGCGACCACCCACGCCCGCTTTTCGGTAGAGTGGCCCTAACACTTTGCCGCCGCCGTAAGTGATGCCCGCCGTATGGCGCAACAGATCGCGCACCGTAATCTGCTGTGTCGCATCGGTGAGTTGCACCTCTCCGTCAAACATGCTCGCCACTTTCATGTCGGTGTATTCAGGAAGATACTTGGACACCGGATCGGTGAGGAAGAATTTCCCTTCTTCATGCAGCATCATCACCGCGACACCGGTGATCGCCTTTGACATCGAGTAGATGCGGAATATGGCATCCTTGTCCATCGGTGTTTCGGATTCGCGATCCTGATTCCCATACGTTTCGAAATACGCGATTTTGCCGTGTCGTGCGATGAGTCCTGTCCCGCCAGAAATATCCCCGGCTTCGACATGCCGATTCATGGCTGCGGTAATTCGGTCGAGCCGTTCTTGCGAGAAGCCTACCGACTCCGGCGAGGTCAAGGGCAGGCTCTGGGCGAAGCTTGTCGCGCCCGTAGCGATGAATAGCAATACAATACATACCGTTCGTAGACCGTTCATAATAGGTTCTCCAAAGTGACGCGGTTTGTTTGATGCACCCTGTTGGTGAGTTGAAAACATCCATCGAAAATAGCAAGTAGACTCGCAAAGTTCAACAAAAATATACCAAAGAATGCTTGCCCCGGGCTTGGCAACTCCGTATTATGGGTATCTTTGGACATCGAATCGGTTCACGGCTGGTGAATAGTTGGCCCAACAGGAGTACACACCATGATTTCAGTTATCGCAAAAATCCCGCTTCAAGATGGAAAAGTTGACGAGTTTATCGAAGCCTTCGAAGAGATCGCCAAAGGGGTCGCGACCGAAGAAGGCAATTTGCTGTATTCATTGAGTTTTTCCAAGAAAGAGCCGAATATGGCCGTTATTATGGAACGGTATCAGGATAAAGCGGCTCTGGGTGCGCACTCGGAGTCGGACCATTACAAGGCTTTCGGACCGCGCATCAAGGGAATCGTTGCGGGACCGCCCGAAGTGGCCATCATGAAAGAAATCATCGCCGCGTAATCGTCAACTAAGCCGTGACTTCTGCACTCGGTGTATCACTATCTCCGGATTTAATCAGCCGCCGGATGACTTCGCCGTAACCGTGGCAGATTTCCGCTTCGTTCAGAACGCCCTTCGCCAGCAAAAAGCGGTGAAACGCCTTTAAGCGATAACACGGCACGCTCGACAAAATATGATGCTCAAGATGGTAGTTCACGCAGTTTGGGGCCACGGTCATGCGTTCCCACCAGCGTGCATGGGTCGTGCGCGTATGCTTGCGTGGATCCGGGTCGAACAAGTCGGGCACCGCTCCGTGCTCGGACGCGTTTCGGACGCGTGAGTACAGCATGAACGTCGTCAGCCAGGAGACAGGCCACAGCAGATATACCACGCCATGGCCCGTGGCGTAAAGACACCCCCAGAGAAGCCCATTTGCGACAATCCAGATCGCGACGTTTTTCGGTCCCAGTGCCTTCGCGCTGTAGTACAACGTTTTGACACCCGTACGCCCCGTCAGATCGCGCAGGATTTTGCGCCGGAAGCTGGTTCGTGACACAGCGTAACTCGCATAATTCGCCAAATCCGGATCGTCGTGTGTGCCGCCCTTTCGATGATGTTTCCCATGGCCGATTCGATATCGTTTCGCATTGCTGAAGACGAAGGCTGCCGCAAGCCACTGCCCCGTAAAACGATTCACGCGCCACTTTGTAAAAAGGTTCCCGTGACCGCATTCGTGTACGAGGACGCTCAGGCCGAGCTGCCGCCCACCCATCAGGACGATAGCGAGAAAGATGGTGATGGGATTCGTCCACACCGCGACTACAGCGAAGAGAGACACGATGGAGAGCCAGTTGAATGCGAAGACACGGAGCGCCGACAAATCGTTCGTGACTGAGAAGTCTCTAATCTCCTTCGGGGTCATTACGTCGCTGTGTTTCATTGAGAATTTCTCCGCTACGCCGGCAGGAAAATCGGAGCGCATCTGACACTAATTCTACAGCAGAAGGGCTCGCGCGTCAATATATCAGACCAGTCTAAAGACGTGGCCCGTTATACTTTTCCCAGATATCGACGGTGGCATCGACGAATTCAGGTTCCAGCGTCTTTAGCAGTGCTTCGAGTTCCGCCGGCGTCATCGCCTGAACGCGCTCTGTATACACCCTCAATGGATTCTTTGTGGTGTATTCATTCTTTTCAACCCGTTCATAAACGACATCCGTCAGTCCGATCTCATCTTGAATGAGAAGGCCTATCTGGTTGGCGAGATAACGGGTCAAGAGGTTGATGCCATCCTCGGTGAGATGCTCCCGCGATAGAAAAAGGGCAGGCCTCATCAGACCCACCGTGTCGATAAAATACACCCCAGGATCTGGCGTCAACGCCT
>JAYGCN010000047.1:0-4227 GCA_046583315.1 Candidatus Hydrogenedentota bacterium | reverse complement strand
GCGACGAACTACTCAACGGAGAAATCTTCGATACACTACTTGAAGCCAAAGTACTCATCGAACGATGGCGTGTTCATTACAACCAAGTACGCCCGCCAGCCCCGGAAACACTACTCCATACAAAGGACTTCTCATACATGAACCTCAACGCTATACTAACTTAACAACTGGTACCATTAACGGGGGCGGACCAGCCGAAACCAACTTCCGGTCTGGAAAAATTACGCCAATCCGGTTACATTCAGCCACGTTTTCGCCATCAGGGCGTGGCCCGCCATGGTGGGGTGCACGCCATCACCCGCCCAATACGCCTCCGGAGTTTTATCGTTGACTGCATCGTCAAACATGGTCTGGAACGGAACCCAGGTGGCTCCGGCAGCATCCGACACGCGCCTTGCTGCCGCACGCCGCTCGTCAAACTCGGGAAACCATTTATCCGTAACCGCCCCGCACCGCAACACAAAGGGATCGCAAATCACCAAATGTGTCTTCGGAAGCGCCGCACGGGTTTCCGAAAGCAACTCAGAAAATCCTCGCTCATAGTCCGCGACCGTACCGTCATACCTTCCATCCAACTTATGCCAGATATCATTCACCCCAACTAAAATACTCAGCACCGCGGGTTTTAGATCCACCGTGTCGACCTGCCAACGCGCCTGCAAATCGGGCACCTTATGCCCGCTGATTCCACGGTTGTAACACTGAAGATGCAATGGCGCGTATGCACCCAAGAGACTCGACGCGATCATGTTCGCATATCCCCGACCCAAAGCGCCCAAGTCGTTCGCCCTATCACTTTTCTTGTTCCGTCCCGCATCCGTAATGGAGTCGCCCTGAAAGAGAATGACATCATCCCGGGAAAGTTTAATCTTGGAGGGGCTAGCGCCAGCTTGCGATGCCGTCGCGCAACCGGACAATGCCGTGGCACCCGTCGCAACAGCGGCGCACTTCATCATGTCGCGTCGTGTTAATGTTCGATTTGATTCAGGTTTATTCATATCAGATTTCCCGTTTCCAGTTTGATAATCGTATGGGATACCGCCCATACCGTTTGTAGACGATATCAAGTCAGGAGGAGCCTTGCAACGGGAAATTGTAAAGGCCATCTATTCGACGGTGAAAATCATGCTGTCGCGCCCTACGACGATCGGGCCGGAGTAGATTTTGTCCATACCACGCACAAAGTTCGTTTCCTGCGCTTCTGTCGGAGCGATGCTGGGTACCAGATGCGTGAGCACGATCTTCTTCGCGTTGGTTGCTGCACCAATTCCGGCCACTTCCAACGTCGACGTATGAACCTCCATCAGATCTTCAAGCATCGCGCCTCCACGGGGATTCTGCCGTTTCAAACCCGGCAGAACCGCGTTGAGCACCGTCGCGTTCATGGCTTCGTGAATGAGTAAGTCACAATCCTGCGCAGCGGCAATCAAGCTCTCGGACTTTTTCGTATCCCCTGATACAACGATGGACTTGCCTTCGTAGTCGAAGCGGTAACCCACAGCAATCTCGATTGGCTCATGGTCAACCAAAAACATGGTGACTTTCAATCCGTCTTTGTCGTAGATCACTCCCGGCTCGAATTCCTGTGTCGTCGCCTGCATCGCATTCGGCGACCAGTGTTCACCGTGATGCTCAAGGCGGTATTTTTCGTCGATGGCAACCGAGGCGACCACCTTGTCTACGATCGCCTTGGTGCCCCTCGGACCCAACACTGAAAGTGGTTCAGACGCCGCCCCGGCACCTCCGCGACTAAAGAGCAGGCGGTCCAGATCTCCGTAGTGATCGATGTGAAAGTGGGTGAATAGAACATGATCCACCCGCTAATACCCATTCTCCACCAGACGCGACACGGTGTTGAATCCCGTATCCACCATAAACGTCCTACCGCCCGCCACGATCAATGTGGATGCCGTCGCACGCTCCGGATTCGGTATCGGTATCCCCGTTCCGAGAAGAATCGCGTGCAATCCGGTGCCCGGGACTTTCGAGGCGGGCGGGCCGAAGTTTAGTGCCTGCCAGTGTGCGCCCATTCCCGCGATTCCACCGAGACATAACGTAAGGCCAAGGCAATATAGTGTATTTTTCTTGTTTTCATGTCATTTAATCAATGAATTCAATCAATTGCTTGAATTGTGGCGAGACATTTTGTATTCTCAATAATCCCCATTGAGAAATTTGCCACCAAGGAATCCCGAATGGCCACAAGAAATACCAAAACGGTGATCATGGATGCAGCGGAACTCATGATGGCGAAACACGGTATTCAGGGTGTCTCGTTGCGAGCCATTCTGTCCGAAGCAGGCGCCAACTCCGCAGCACTGCACTACCACTTCGGTTCCCGCGAAGGATTGATTGAGGCCATCATCGGGCGCCACGGATTCGCAAACAACCTTCGACGACGCGAACTGCTCGAGCCATTGCTGGAAAGCAAGGACACCGTCACTACGCACGACGTGATCAATGTCATCGTCGATCCCTTCGTCGAAATGCTTCACGAGAAAGGCGAAGCGGGTCGTCGATTCATTCGCTTCCTCGCGCGACTGCAGTCCGACCAACTCGATGTCCACCGCGCCCTGGAACGCCAGACCTTTCCCGACATTGTGGAAGGCGTGTTTCATCTATTTGCCCTTGCTTGCCCCGGCATCCCCGAAGACGAACTCGCGCGACGCGCGGCGATTATTATCAACACGATGATTCATTCGTTTGCAAACGCTGACGTAATGTCCGAGGTATGGGAAGATGATCATCGGATCGATGTGTTGGACCAAGACGTAACAACGCTCAAGAATTTTCTGTCTGCGGGTTTGGCGGCTCCGTATCGTGCAGCGGAAAACTCTTCAAAGGGTGTGACCACTGAAGAATCGCGAGCGATTATAAACTAAAAACGTAATTTGATATTCAACTTCATATAAAAGGAGAGAACAATGGAAAACAACAACGAAAACTCACGACGCGAATTTATGGGTACGACCGGAGCGGCAGCTGGTCTCGCCGCGTTGGCAGTCGCATTCACCGGCAAAACTGCGGAGGGCGCAGAAGCGATGGAGCTGAATGCCATGCAACCCACGCCTGCCCAGATTCAGGCCTTTATGAAACTGCCCGACCGCCCTGTGGTCATGGTGAATCTCTTGAAATTCAAAGACAATGGTGAAGGGGCGGAAGAATACGCGAAGTATGGAGTCGAGGTAAGTAAAATCCTAATGAAAATCGGTGCGGAAATTCTCTTCTCCGGTCAATGCCAGACGACGATGATCGGGGGCGCGGAATGGGATGCCGTCGCGCTGGTTCGCTACCCCAATTCCAAAGCCCTCATCAACATGGCGCAATCCGCTGAGTATCAGAAAATTCACGTTCATCGCGACGCCGGTCTTGAAGGCCAGGTGAATATCGCCGTATTTGAGACTTCAGGGATTGGTATCGATACTGAGGTCGCGGCGGATGCAGAAGGCGAGGTAACTGCGGATCAAATTATGTCGAGTATGGACACGAATGGCGATGGCAAAATCGATCTAGACGAAGCACCTGATCAGTTGAAGGGTGCTTTCGGCATGGTAGACGTAAATGCCGACGGCGGAATCGATCTTGAAGAAGCACAGATGATCGCAGACTTTGCGAATAATCAATAGGGAAAACACGATATGCCACATGTAGAAGGTACGAAAGAACAGATGGTCGAATTCGCGAAACTGGAAGTTGAAGGCCCGATCCACATGCTGAATATGTTGCGCTTCAAAAAAGACGGCGGACGGGAAACCTACGCGAAATATTCCGCGAATACGGTTCCATTGCTCCAAGCGCGCGGCGGGAAGGCAGTCTATCGTTCCGTCGCGCGGAAAACCGTCATCGGCGACGAAACCTGGGACGAAATATTCATCATCGAATACCCCTCCAAGGATGCCTTCTTCGATATGGTTACTAGCGACGAGTACCAAAAAGGCGTCCATCTTCGCATGGAGGCCCTGGAAGATTCTCGGCTGGTTTGCATGCAAACGAATGAAGCTTAGTAGGCACCTACACGCCAAGAAGCGAAATGTAAAAGGAGACTTCACTATGACCAAATGTAATACACGCTCCAATGGCTTAACATCGTTCTTAATCGGTTTATCGATGTTTTCACTGTGTATAGGTTTGACGCTGAATGCGATGGCGCAATCCGACAAAGTACGCGGTGCCCACGAGGGTATGGACCCCGGCGAGAAGACCGACGATCTGGGGATCACAGTACCC
>JAYGCN010000225.1:0-27132 GCA_046583315.1 Candidatus Hydrogenedentota bacterium | reverse complement strand
ATTCTGACGAGGATGAGGGTGATAATGCATCCGATTGCTGCGGGGATCATGACGAATGGGACGTAGAAAGCGAGTGCGGTGATGTAGTAGAGCCAGTGGGCGTCGGTAGCCATTCCGTAGGCGAGGATTAGCGGGGAGCCGAGGTAGGCTGAGCCCCAGGAACTGAAGCTGACGCATTCGATGAAGCGCGCGAGGAAGAGGTTCCGGACGGCCAAGGGTGCCTGCAGGAGGTATTGCACCTCTTTGGCTTTGTAGAGTGTGGAGAAGGCGATGAGGGTATTGGAAAAAATGAGCATGAAAAACAGGGCGAGTGCAAATACGGAGAGAAGCCGGGCCATGAGCACTTCGGCCAAGGTGACGGTGTCACCCACGTTGACGACATCGTCGAAGGCACTGCGTTGTAGCCAGTGAAAGGCCCAACTAAAGGTGGAGAGAATGCCGTACCAAAGGAGGACGGCTGCTGAGCCGACGACGCCCATCTTGAGTTTTGATTCGGTACGTACGGAGGCGAGGTGGTGCCGGGCCATCCTGCGTTTGGACCAGAGTACGGTGGATATCTGGCTCATTCTTCGTCTTCCCCTTTGGTAAGTTCGAGGAAAACTTCTTCGAGGGATTCGGGGGAATCAGCGAGGTTCATGGTTTCAGCTACAGTGCCGACGTGGAGCAGTTTGCCTAGGTTGATGATGCCGATGCGGTCGGCGACTTCTTCGGCGATGCTCAGGGTATGGGTTGACATCATCACGGTCAGGCCCTCTTCCTGGGTCTTGCGTTTGAGGAAATCTTTGACGGCCCGGATGTTTTTGGGATCGAGCCCTACCCAGGGTTCATCGACGATGACGACTTTTGGGTCATGGAGGAAACAGGATGCGAAGGAGAGTTTTTGGCGCATGCCGTGGCTGTAGTTTTCGATGAGTTGGTCCCCCACTTTGGCGATCTCGAAAATTTTGAGCAGTTCTTCTATCGAGTCGCCGAGGCTTTCTTCGGGCATTTGATAGAGACCGCCTACGAATCGCATAAATTCGCGTCCGGTGAGTTTTTCGTAGAGAAAGGGGTGATCGGGAATGTAGCCGAGCAGCTTTTTGGTTTCGACGGGGTGGGATTGAACGTCGAATCCGCCTATTTTGGCGGTACCACTGGTCGCTTGAATGAGGCCCGTGAGCATTTTGATGGTGGTCGTTTTTCCTGCACCGTTGGGTCCAAGGAAGCAGAAGAATTCGCCTTTTTTGATGTGCAGGTTGAGTTCATTTACGGCGAGTTTATCGCCGAATTTCTTGCTCAGATGTATCGTTTCTATCATTGAATTTCGATGACCTCCAGTTCGACTTGCCCCAGAAACGCCATGAGTTGGGGCCAACTGTCCATGTTGCCTTCCAGAAATTTTACGTGTGTTGCGTCGGCGATGGGCTGGCCCAGGGTGGGGTCCATCGGAATCCACTGATCGATGTAGACCTCGGGCCATGCGTGGTAATAGAAGCCGACGAGCGCGTCGCTCCACACGATGCCGATGGCCATGCGGGTGGGAATTCCGGCAGACCGCGCGATCGCAGTGAAGAGAACGGTGTGTTCGTTGCAGTCGCCTTCGCGGGATTGCGCGACATCGATGGCGGAAGGGAAACTGAGCACGGGTTTCTTTTCGATTTCGGTCCAGCACCAGTCGTAGATGGCCATGGCGTTTTGCCAGACGGGGGCCTCGGGATCGATAATCGCGTCGCGAATGGCGAGAATGGAAGCGTGTTCGGTTTGCACGAAAGCGTCGCCGTTCAAGGAATCGGCGAAGGGCGTGATGGCTTGCACCAACAGAGTTGATTCGATTGGCGCGGGCGGTGCCACGGTGAATATCCGAGGTTCGATTTCGCGTTGGATGGAATCGCTGGGCGGCTGCACGGAATCCGGGTATCCGTCGAGCCGAAAGGTCATCGATTTGGCGCCGCGGAAGGGTGTCTTGCCTTTGGGGCGGATGGCCATCGCGTCAAGGAAATCGGTCGCGTTGCCTTGGGTGGGGTTGGTGAGTGCTTCGTGTGGCGTTATTTTTCGCAGGTGGAAGCCGAAGGGGGTTTTGATGCGGACGGCTTCGTTTTCGAGGGTGACCCACATGGTGCTGGTAATTCCGTTGACTTCTGTTTCGAGCACTTTGACGGGAATGGTTTCGCCTTCGAAGGTGAAGGTGTCGGTATCGACGCAGCGTATGGTGGATCGTTGGGTGTAGGTGAAGGTGAGGGGATCGAAGGTGGGTACGACGACTTCGTCACCGATTTCCAGGGAGGGTATGTGAAGTGCTGTGGTGCCGAGTCCCCCACTGATCATCATGTTGCGATTGATCGGCAGGGTCATGGGGAAGGTCTCCCCTGCGGTTCTGATGTTCATGCGAAATTCGTCACCGATGACTTCGCCGCTCGCCTGCATCACGTGTTCTTTGAAGGAGTCGACGGAGAATTGGACACGTTGCAAGCCGTGTTCTTGAGAAACGCGGGATGAACCGGTCAGGAAAATTTCTGCCGGGAAGGAAAGAAGTTGCGTGGCGAGTTTCAGGGTGAGGCGATATTCGATTCCGGGATCGCCGTCTTCGACGGTGGGCTGGGATTGGGTGCGCATGTAACCAATTTTGGATTCACTTCCATCGGCGGATTGGATGTAGATGCCCATCCAGGTGTCGGTGGGTTTGGTGAACCCAGCGGATTCAAAGGGGATGGCGGTATCTTGAGCCCAATGGCGATAGAGTAGTGGGCCCATCATGGCGGCCCAGAACAGAACGATGACTATCGCGACTACTTGTTGGCGCCGCAACACTTTTTGTGTTTCTTCCCGCTTCCGCAGGGGCAAGGATCGTTGGGTTTTACTTTGTCGCCGACACGTTTGATGGGTTGCGGGGCGCGGCGTTTCGGTTCTTGTGGATTGGCGTTTGATGGACCACCGCCACCTGCGAGTTGATTGGCACCGTTGGAACCGAAACTCTGGTCGGGACTCTTTTGTTCGCTCAGGTGAGAATATTTTTGGAGATGCGCCATGGGATCTTCTTCGGGATCGTCGCCTCGCGCCACACTGAGTTCGCGTTTTTTGCGTAGCTCTGGCGAGGTCACGCGGAACAGGGATTGAAGGGTGCGTTCGTAGATGGCGAGCAACAACTCCTGGAACATGCTGAAGGCTTCGGTCTTGTATTCGAGGAGTGGATCGCGTTGACCCAGCGCACGCATGCGTACGGAATCGCGCATGTAGTCCATGGAGTAGAGGTGGACAATCCATTTTTCATCCACGGCATCGAGCAAGGCCATTTTTTCGAGATCGTGCACCCGTTTTCGGGCGAGTTGCGCGAAATCAATGTGCGAATCGTCGCCTCCGACCTGCTCCTTAAAACTCTTGCGTATTTCTTCGCCAATACCCTTCTCTCGGTTTTCGTATTCGGTAAGAATCTGTTCCATGAATACTTCGGACATTTCCTCGGTATTGCCAGAGGCGTGCTCATCCATGTTGGGTTCGAAGTGAAAGACCATGCGCAGGCGTTTGATGAGCCCGTCGACATCCCATTCTTCCGGTTGCAGGTCTTTGGGAGTGTATTGATCAATGGCTTCGAGAATGATTTCTTCTATCATTTCGTGAATGAGATCGGTCACGTCGCGATCTTCGAGCACGTCTTGGCGCATTTTGTAGATGACGAGTCGTTGTTTGTTCATCACGTCGTCGTATTGTACGACTTGTTTGCGGATTTCGAAGTTGTGCGTTTCGACCTGGCCCTGGGCGCGTTCGATGGAACGGGTCACCATTTTTTGGTCGAGCGGATCTTCGTCCATGGCATCGCCGCCGAACATGTCGATGAGGCGTTTGACCTTGTCGCCACCGAAGAGTCGTGCGACTTCGTCTTCGAGGCTGACGTAGAATCGGGTGGAGCCGGGATCGCCTTGACGCCCAGAGCGTCCACGTAATTGATTGTCGATGCGGCGGGATTCGTGGCGCTCAGTGCCGATGATTGCGAGTCCCCCACTTTCACGAACGCCTTCGCCGAGTTTGATGTCGGTTCCACGCCCGGCCATGTTTGTCGCGATGGTGATGGCGCCGGGTTTGCCCGCATTACCGATGATAGCGGCCTCGCGCTCGTGTTGTTTGGCGTTGAGTACTTCGTAGTTTTTGATACCGCGATCTTCGAGAAACTTCGCCAATCTTTCGGAGCGTTCAATCGAGACTGTACCGACGAGGATCGGGCGATTGGTTTTGTGGAGTTCTTCGATTTCTTTAGCGACGTATCGAAATTTTCCATCTTCGGTGGCGAATACAAGATCGGTACTATCTTCGCGAATCAGGGGGAGGTTGGTGGGGATCGCGAAGACCTCGAGTTTATAGGTCTTCTGGAATTCGGCAGCTTCGGTCATGGCGGTACCGGTCATGCCTGCGAGTTTGTTGTAGAGCTTAAAGAAATTCTGGAATGTGATGCTGGCGACGGTTTGGGTTTCGAATTGTACCGGGACGCGTTCTTTGGCTTCGATTGCTTGATGCAGCCCGTCGCCGAAGCGGCGGCCTTCCATCATACGTCCGGTAAATTCGTCGATGATCACGACATCGTTGCCATTGAGCACGTATTCGTCGTCTTTTTTGTAGAATTTGTGCGCTTTGATGGACTGTTCGATCATGTGCACGATGCCGAGCGCGTCGTCCGTATAAAGGTTTTCCACACCCATCAATTCTTCGACTCTCTCCATGCCGTCTTCGGTCATGGTGGCGTGGTTGCCCTTCTCCTCCGTTTCGTAATCGACGTCTTCTTTGAGTTTTCGGACCACTTCGTCGACTTTCTGGTAGAGGTCGGTGCTTTTTTCGGGGCGACCGGAAATGATGAGGGGTGTGCGTGCCTCGTCAACGAGAATCGAATCCACTTCATCGACGATGGCGTAGTTGAGATCGCGTTGCACACGTCCTTCTGGATGCACGGCCATGTTGTCACGCAGATAGTCGAAACCGTATTCGTTGTTGGTACCGTAGGTGATGTCGGCGCGGTACGCGACTTGTTTATCCTGCGTGGCCATCCCGGACTGGATGAGTCCTACGGTAAGCCCGAGGAATTCGAAGATGGGTCCCATCCATTGTTTGTCGCGACGGGCCAGGTAGTCGTTTACCGTGACGAGGTGAGCGCCTTTACCCGAGAGGGCGTTCAAATAGAGCGGCATGGTGGCGACCAGGGTCTTGCCTTCGCCGGTCATCATTTCGGCGATGTCTCCGTTGTGGAGCACGGTCGCGCCGAGCATTTGTACATCGAAGGGACGTAATCCAATTACGCGTTTTGCAGCCTCTCGTGTGACGGAGAAGGCCTCAGGGAGCAATTCTTCGAGCGTTTCGCCCTGAGCGAGTCGATTTCGGAAAATTCCGGTCTGCGAGCGCAATTCGTTGTTGTTCATGGCCGCATATTTGGACTCCAGGTCCCGAATCGCGTCCATGACGGGTTTGAGGCGTTTGTAGTCGCGCTCTTTGCTCGTGCCGAATAGTTTTTTAAGTATAGCGCCGCCCAACATGGGGTATTGATCTCCAGTCTTTTCTTCATGGTACACTTCACCACAGCGAAACAGGCCGATATAATACCAAAGCAAGCCGATCACAACCAACTGCGGCGTGTCGGCGGGTTTGGTGAATGCGGAACTTTTCGGGATTTGGATGGATTCTGGGTTCTTATAGATAGTCGATAAATGGGGGTATTGTGCTTTATTTGTATTGCGCTATAGTTGTCGGGGCATCGTTACTGTTTGCGGTGTTTTGTCGCGCGGCGATGGTGGGGCTTGGCCTAGTGCCGAATTTTGCTTCGGGTTTGCTCCTGATATTTTGTACAGGCTCGCTGTATATTCTGGTGCAGGCGACGTTTATGGCTACGATGCGTCTGTATCAGCCGACGAAAGCGCGTAGTACCTATTTGACAGAAATCGCCTCGAATGCTTCGGTCATTTTGCTGATACCGTATATTCTCCATGTGTCGATTCCGTGGCCTTCGTCCGTACTGCTCCGAGTTGAGCCGCTACTGTATCTCGGTGCCTTTGGCGCCATCCAGTTTGTTACGAAACTGGCAACGTTTTATGGGTCTCATCGCGGGAAACTGGAGAGCCGTACTGGAGCGCTTGGATATGTCATCGCATCGATGGTGAGTCTCACCTTGTCAATCGTGCTGGCGAATCAATGGCTGCACTCCCTTGATGCTGCGCGGGCATCGGCACCTGTTGAGACGGAATTGATGGTGTTTGATGAGGGCGTGTACGCGCATGTGCGTTCGATGCTCGAAGGGTCGACGTTGAGCCAGAAGGTTGAATTCGAGCCAGGGCAGACGATTACGACGCGATGGTCTGCTACTCCCGATGAAGAGTTTGAGCGTGTGTACGCGACCTTTGTGTTGCACGGCAAAGAAACGGCTATCTATGAGAAGTCGGTGTCGATAGAACCTGGTCATCTGGGTGAAATTCGCGTGCCCAACGCGGTGATTCCGGAAGGGTTTCGATCTTTTGAAATGCGATGGACCCACACGAAGGAACCAAACTGGCAGCGTATGCTGGGATTGCGGCCTATCGTTTATGCGCTACCCGAGACGCCGGGTGGTCCGGTGCCCCCAGCGCGTTCTGCGATTATGTCGGGGCCGTTTGTGCATCGTGAACGTCCCATGGCGCGTGGTGCCAACGTAATTTTGATTGTTGTGGATGGATTGGCGGCGAATCATGTTTCGATGATGGGGTATTCGCGGGGGGTGACGCCTGCTTTGGATAAACTCGCCTATGCCGGGATTTCCTATCCCAATGGCTACTCGTATACCGCTGATCCCGGCCAGGCTATCGAGGCGATGTTGTGTGGCATAAATGAATTGAGTCTGCGCATTCCGGGCGATCATGAATCGATCGTGTCGCGTTTGTCAGAAGCGGGATATTCGACGGTCGCGTTCACCGAGGGTGCGCATGTATCGGACAGCGGACTTCAGTTTGGCGAGGGATTGGAGCAAGGATTCGAACTTTTCGACGAGGGCTATCGCGCCGAACAGGGATCACGTGCTACGGTTGAACGTGCGCAGCGCTGGATTGGGGAACATGAGTGGGTGAAGTTTTTCATGCTGATACGCGTTCGTGATTTGGCTGATTATCAGAACTTTGATCCGGGTGAAGGTGGCTTCTCCGAAAATGGCCGGACACGCGCGATTGATTCTTACGACAATGCGTTGCTGGATATCGATTCGAAACTGGGGAGCCTGCTGAAATTTGTGCGCGATCGTGAGACGCGAAAAAATACGTACATCATTGTTGCTTCACCGTATGGACACGCGTTTTCACTGGATAGAAGCGGACGTGCTTTGGAGGAAGCGACGATGCGAACGCCGATCATTATCAACGGGCCTGGTCTTCGTAAGGCAAAACGTCCGAGGATGGCGTCCATTGAGGATATCGGCCCGACGATCAGCAGTATCACGGGTGTAGTGTATTCGGGCAGGGTCGATGGTAAGCCGCTAATCTAAGGTGTTGGCGCTTCAGTCGGATCGAGCGTCATGACGTGATAAATCGTCTGGCCATTTGCGGTGATTTTCGCGTGAAGCCAGCGGGGTTCTTCCGCAATGTGCCGTGTGTACAGGATTCTCTTTTCCTCGTAAGGTGCTATGTGAAATTCGGAGGTGAGCGGCGTAATGGGGATGAGTGCAGATTCGACACTGAGGTCGAAGCTACTCACAATTGTCGCTCGGCCAATGAGGGGAAGTCCGCCGGGATTCTTGATGGTGATCAGGTATTCGTTGTTCTTTCGCGCCGATTCGATCTGAAGAGGAGCGTTGACTGTTGCACGTGTATCGTAAATGACGCGCCCCTCGTGTTCGGTTTGCGCGAGCAGTCCCCATTCGGATGAGTTGCCGGATTCGCGGGTGACGTTCATTTCGAATTGCGCGCTGACACCCGGGGAAAGTCGGTAGGTATGGGTGTCGGGCACGACCGTCCATCCTTTCGACACGGTCACCGTGAGATCACCTGAGACGGATTCGGATAATGAGTTGTTGCCTACGGTTACGGTGACGCGGCCGTCAGGCGTGGGTAAGGGCTCGTGAATGCGTATGACAAGCCGTTGATCGTTCAGGGGAATGGGGCCTTCATTAAAGGTCCATCCTCGGCTGAATATGGGCGCGGCAAGGGTACGGGATTCGGCAGGCTGTACGCCGCGAATCGGCGGCACATAAAGCGCGATGGATTTAATGTCGTAGGGCTCCAGGGCGAATTGGATATCCTCTTGCACCGTTTCGAGGGAAGTTGTCACGGTTTCGAGCGGTGTGACGGTCGCACTTGCATAGGCGGTGAATCCAGGAGTGAGCCGAACCTTGCTCCGCGCTCCGGCCGTTTCGTATCCCCTTAGAATCAGGGCTTCCGGGAATGGCGCGTCTTCGCCCATCAATGCGTCTGGTGCGCGCATGGGTTTGAGCGAGGTCATGATAAAGTTTTCAGCGTCGGTGGCAAGTGCGCTGGAGGTAGATGGCGTGGAGCCGGGATGAAGCGTCGTCTGTGTGGATAACAAAGGCGTTGAATAGGCGTAACTCTGGTGGGCGACTTGTGAATCACGCAGGCCTCCGGCAAAGGGGTACACCGCATAGTGAAACTGTAGAGGTTGAGCGGCAACTTCGAGATCTTCGAATTCGGGTGGTGCGTAGAGATAATGGATAAGACGGTCTTCGTGGATCTGGCTGAGCGCGGCGCCCTTATGAAGGATCGCGAATCCTGAAGTTGGGCGTTTTCCTGGATTGGTTGTGAGGGCTTGCGAGGCTTGAAGCGTAACTACACCTGTTTCTTGAAGATTCGAAACCACGTCTATCACCATCGCGCTGGTTATCGCACTGGTATCCCCGCCGAGCACAAGCGTAGGCATTGGTGCATGCCCAAAGGGGACGTTTTCGTCGTAGGCGAACACGGGTCGTGCTTCGGAGAGATGATCATTGAGCGTCTTGCGTGTCACTTCGTCGAATTGACTCAAAAAGGCTTCAGTGGATGGATTCTGATCGGTGTTTCCAATGAGAATGGTAAAGAACGTGCCAATTCCGATATCGTCGCGAAAGGAGTTCATCAGTGAATCGTCGCGCCAGACGGGTTGGGTGTCCAAATCGTCGTAGGCGTACATGGAGGACGGTATGCCCTGGTGCATCAGGGCTCGCTGCAGTTCGGTGGCGCTACCGATTGAGCGGATCGTGCCGGGATGAATTATCATGGCTGGAGCCAAAGGAACGAAGATGTCGTCCCCCACCTCGATTCCAGCACCGCGGGCGAGCGCGTGAAAGCGTTGGGAGACGTTGGGAGACGTTGGGAGACGTTGGGTGCGGGTAGTTGCTGCGTGGTTGTATTGGAATCGAAGAGTGGCGCGGGTCGATCGCGTGGCCCTTGAACGCGCCCAAAGGCTTGTCCCAGGATCGCGATCAACTGTTTTGATGTTGGGGAAAATTCAGCGGCGAATAGGTAATGGGATCGCGAGACTCCCTCGAGTTGGATATCGAAATCGATTCGCGGAATTCCGTAGTGCAACGTGACCGTGCGTTCCAACGTCCCTCCGAGGAATGGTGTTGTAATGGTCGCCCGATGCCCCAAGGGAGTGCGCTCCATCGTTACGGTCGATGTCTGTTCCGAGGAGCGGGTGATATCGCCGTTCCATTCGGGGCCGTCTCCCGTTGAAACGGTGTGATACGCGACCAACTCATTGAAGTGATGATCCGAGAAATTCAATTCGGCGTTTCGTTTGGATTGTATCGATGCGATATCACCGTTATTGAATTCGATTCGGTAGAAATCATTCTCGATGAACGGCGTAAAGACGGTGGATTCTTGGGGAAGCCCTCCCGCGTTGATGAAAAAATAGGTTTTGTGGCCTAGACTGGGCACGTCGGTTGCCACGAATCGAATCACGGCACGTCGGAGCAGGTTGTTGGCGATGGTGTAATCGAGCACTTCGAAGGGAACGACTCGGCCCGTGTCATCCAACAGCGTCAACCCTCTGCCTTCTGTGGGCAGAATCACGGATTCAACCAGGTCGCTTCGGGTCCAGTTCGTGGGATTGAATACGATGAGTGCTTGTTGGGCGCCTTGTTCATTGGAGAGATCGGTCTGTGTGTGGATTTTTCCTGCGAGTTGTGTGAGCGCGTCGCGTGTCACCGAGCCGATGGTTGCGTCTAGCGTTCGCATGAGCGCGAGGTAATCCGTTTTGCGTTCAGAAGGTATGAGTCCGGAAAGTTTGCCGGCCGTACTGAGAGAGAGTAGTGATCGCCATGCGTGATCCATCGCATCGTAGGGGAACGCCGCCCCCACTCGTGTTGCAAGCGTGGTCATGGTTTCGGCGATGAGAAGATTTTGTTGTATCGTCGCCAGGCGGTCAGTCAGTTCCGGATTGCTGAGCAGACCGAAGGCGTTAACTTCTTGTATAGGGCGGGATTCAAGGGGTGTAGAGCGATCCAGAAACATGCGATTCTGAAGCAAGGACGCGAAATAGCGGTCGGCGCCTGTTCCGGTGACGGTGATCGACGGGATCGCTTCAGGCAGGGGCAATATATTTTCGGTCCAGAAGGGTTCGGGTGCGTTGGCGTGGTTTTCGTAGACCAACAGGTCGGTGTCGATATGTTCTAGCTGCCAGAATCGATGCTGAGCGGCGGACGAGTGATGTACGTCGAGCAGGCTACGAAGTGCGGGAGTGTTCGCCTTCTTGCGATGCAGAAGTGTCGAGCCGTCCAATCCCAGTTGATAATAGAGCGATGGTAAACCGAAGGCATCTACATTGTGGATGAGGCCGGGTACTCTGGAGTCGCTCAGGATTTGGGGAAGTTGCGGGGCAATTGCAGGCGCGTTCCACGACCAATACGAAGATTGCGGGAGGCTAAGCCATGCATTCGATAGGGCGGTTCCGTATTGCAGGTTGCGAATCAGGGTCTCGCCGTTGACGATACGGTGGTCGATGCGCGAATGGGTATTCCACGCGGTTATGGAACGAATATCGCGAAATCGGGCGAGGTCTTGGCGCAATTCAGGGTCATTGATTAGTACTGGAAACCAGTTTTCCGCAGGGCCCAGACTGAATCCGTAGTCTTCATTCTCTTTGGCGAGTTTGATTTTGTCTTGAATGCTCTTTTGGGAATGAACAAGGTCTGAATTCCGGGACGCCTGCCGTTGTTCTGAATCATCAGGCAGCGGCACAAAAAACAGGTCGGCGGCTTTCGGGTGAATCGCGGTCACCACGGAGGACTGCCAGCGCGCGGATTCGAGATTGTGGCTGAGACTGGATTGAACGCTGATGGGCTGGCCGGGAATTGCTGCGGCTATGGGGATTGAAATGCGCTCAAGGTGGCGTTCACGAGGCGGAATTGGTGGAATGATCTTCTGGAAGCGTGCCGACGCGCCTACGGCCATTCCAGAGTACTCAAGCGAAGCAGAAGGTTCCTCCGACGGATTGAATAGAGTAAGCCAGACATCTTGAAAAACATTGTCCCCGGATCCGGAAAAAATCCCGGTATTCACGAGTTGCGTCGCATACACGATATTTTCGAAAGGTTTGACCTCTTGCAGTCTCAGAATGAATTCGAATCCGGTCTTCGGAGTGAGGAGGGACCTGTTTTTGAGGAGGGCATTTGGAAAGAGTGCGGGAGGTATATTGTATGCCTCGGCCAGCGATTCCAGGTGAATGCCAGGAATTTCGAGCAGGAGGAGGTTCTCGCCGGCTCGAAAATTCGCGACGATATACTCGACTCCAGTGAAGCCGATCGGACCGCCCGTAATATTCTTCAACTCATCTCCGTTGAGAAACACGCGCACGCCCAGAATCGTTTGGAGTTCGAGGAGGACTTGTGTCGGGACCGGCGACTCGGCGAAAAATGCAGCAAAGGCAATTCCCGAGTCGCGTTCGGCGAAAAAAGGTGAGAGGTCAACGGTCGGCTCGTCGGCACGTATTCGCAGCCACGTGGCTTTACCGGAGGGTGTTTTGATTTCGAGACCGTGGGAAGGTTGAAACCGACTGGTGCCGCCTTGGGACGAGAAGAAGTCGAAACGACCAAGGGGTTGTTGGTTGGCGGTGACGGCATCGAGTATTCCGTTGGGCAGATCGGATTCGAAAGGGCCGCAGACGTACCAAATTGCCGGCGTGCCGCGGTCGAGAATGGTGCTGAGGTCTTCCTGGGCGATGGCCGTAACCGACTGTACGAGGACGCTCGTGAGAATGGTAGCAGTCAGGAGAGGTTTCATAAAATTTGAATTCAAAATAGCGTTCCGCATGGGTCGTTGGGAACTCCCGCTCCCCTGTCTGAGTATATCTATTTTGTGGGTATCGCTTCTCTCTTTTATCGGCACGCCGGGCATGGTACCATAGTTGTAATCGATGGAGGTGGTGGTCGATGCTTCGAAAAGCATGTTGCTTGGCGATTGTGTGTCAGGCATTCATTACATCAGAGGTCGTTTCGGGGGAAACAGACGCTGAAACGAACGCGGGAAGGTTCTCGGGTTCGGTGCAGGTGTCTGATTCTCTGTTGAACCATGCGTGGACGGCGAGCCGCGATGCGTGGAACGGTTTTGATACGCCCTACTATGATTCCGTATTGCGTGGGCCACACGCTTCCTTCTGGCCGGACCCGACTCCAGGCATTCGGGCTCAATATTATGTGATGCCGGACGAGTGGTATACGAAATCGGCTTTGGGTGTGGTGTTTCAACCTACATATTCCGAATCCGAAGTACCTACCCTTATTCCCGGCAGCGTCATGGCGGGTTCGTTACATTGGCCGGTGATACTGGAGACCTATTATCTAAACACGGATGATCGGCGCTACGTGAAGACCCTTGTGCGTGACGCGATGCCGCAGTGGATCAAGATGTTGGATGGACGATCTCGCAACGCCCGGAATTGGCCGGAGGAGTTGAAAACGGGCGTTGACTATGAGGGGTTCCAAGGTAAACGCAACGCGATTACGGAAACGTTCTATTATCGAGCGCTGAAATCGTGTGAGCGATTGTATGATGAATTCGGAGTGCATGATGCTGCACTCGTGACACGAATTGAATCGGTAGAGCGGGAATTCCTGGATGCGTTCTGGGATGATGAGGCGAAACTATTTTGGGATCACGAGACGAGGAACGAGCCACCTACGCATCACTCCGTAGTGACGAACGCGCTGGCCCTGTTGGTGGGTTTGATGCCGGATGAGGGGATTGAGCCGACGATTCAGCTAATTCGTAAGTGGGGTCTCGATTGTGGGCCGTTGTTTATTCCCTATGTAATTGAGGCCTGTTTTGTGGCGGGCGAGACTCAATTGGGCGTGGATTTACTTACCTTTCTGGAGTCATTCGAGGAAAATCCAACGCCAATTTATTTGATTCCAGAATACGTGTTTGGATTGAAACCGGCCCGTTCCGCATGGAACACCATTGACGTATCACCCCGTTTTCCAGGGGCGATCACGTCTGCGCGGATACAAGTGCCTGTTCCGGATGGGCGCGTGACGATGCGTTATGCTACGGAGCTAGGCGTGACTGTAACGGTTCCGGTAGGCAGTCGAGTGATGGCGGATACGATTGAGGGGCAGAATATGGTAATCAAAAAATATCAGAGTCACACCGAGGCGAGTAGCTTGTCAGACGAGGCGAAGTCGATTCTTGCGGATGCGGATTGGTCTGGGCGTGTCGGGGATGACGCGGCCATTTGGATATCGATTGATGAACAGATGCTGCGGATTGTGCAGGGCGATACCATCACGTATCAGGCGCGTTGCGCGTCGGCGACGAACGGTGTGGGTTCGATGATGGACAGCGAGAAAACCCCGCTGGGCTGGCATGCCGTCAAGACAAAAATCGGGGCGGATTCACCTTGGGGTCAAGTTTTTCGCTCGAGAACGGCGACGCGCGAAATCTGGTTGCCGGGTAAAGATACGACGGAAGATCTTGTGCTTTCGCGGGTGATGTTGTTGGATGGTTTGGAGAAGGGACTAAACCGCGGCGGTAATGTGGACTCGATGGCACGGTATATATACATCCACGGAACAAACGATGAGGCGCGAATCGGGGTGCCTTCGTCTCACGGGTGCATTCGTCTGACAAACGACGATGTGATTGAGGTGTTTGAACTAATTCCAAAGGGCATGAAGGTTCTGATAACCGCATCGGATGTCGAATCTACGTCCGATTAACGGTCCGCGGCTACGCTTTTGTAGGCATCGCGATGGCTTACGTCGAAAAGGCGGTTGTCTCTGGGGCCAAACCAGCCCACCCCCCACTTTTGATTGTCTCCTCCGTACACATTGGTTTCGGGGGTCCAGGTGATTTTCTCGCTTGTGACGTGACCGTCGCTCCAGAGGACGTTGGCGCGGCCGTTGTGGCGAAAATGTATTGAGGGAGACGTGTATCCCCAGTCGACGTTTCCTTGCGGTGCGTCGGGTGTCGGGTAATAGGGAGGCTCAATGAAACCGTATTCGATGATGTAGCCGTCTTGGGGTAAGGCAGCATCGGCGAACATGATGGTGTTGCCCGGGTTTCGGACGCGAGAGTCGAGTGTGGTTAGTCGATTCGAGTCGGGGAAGGTGTTTTGATAGGCGGTGCCGCCGATGTAGGCCGAGTTGTAGCCGTATCCGCCGGTACCGGACTCGAAGGCGTTGGGGGCTTGCGAGTCGTCCCGGAATTCAATGAAAACGGGGCAGTCTTTGACGATGCCGAAGGAGAGATATTCTGCGAGCGGGCCTTGTTGACTGTCGAAAGGTTTGTCAAGCGCAGGTCGTACCCCGTGCCAGCGATTGAGTCCGCCGCCCATTTCGGCGATATCGGGCGCGGCCGCTACATAGCGACCATTGTTTTCGGCGGCGAACATGGTGCTCGCAAGATAGAGTTGTCGTAGGTTGTTCACGCATTCCATGTTGCGGGCCTGCGAACGTGCGCGACTGAGCGCGGGCAGGAGTAGCGCTCCCAAAAGGCCGATGATCGCGACGACGACGAGCAATTCGATGAGCGTGAAGCCTGTTGTGCGAGGAGTTTTCATGGTTTATCCTCCTTTTTCGGATCGCGGATGGGAATCGTTACATAACCTGAGTCGCGCGACTCCGAAATTCCAAGGAGCGGCATTGGATCGGAGGGTGGCGCGGATCCGATGCGAACGGTTCCGCCGGTTGATTGCAGGGTCACGGCTTGGTTGATGAGAATGGCTTCTGTGGTCGTCGCGGCATCGAGATGTAGCGTACCGGTGTTGGTGACGGCCAGGAGGCTTTCGGATATCGCGCTGTACGGTGTCGCTTGTGCGCCGGTCTGGATGCCGTTGTGATTGAAATCGACCCATACGTTTTGGGCCCTCGATTTACCACTGCCGCTGGTAGAGGCGAGCACGAAGAGCCCGGAAAACTGACTGTCGAAAGTAATGGAATTTCCCTGAGCGTTCTTCTGGATGGTGGTGATGCCGGTTTGATCGTAGGTGCCGGCATTGAATCGATAGGGTTCAAGACTTCCCTCGTTCAGGCTCTGGATCTGGGAAGGTAGATACTGAATGGTAATTTCCGCGGAATCGACTTCTTCAGACAGGAAATCGGTGACCGTGGAATCGATTTGAAGGGACGCTTCGCTCAATTGAGATGCCGAGCCGTTGATAGTGCCAGCCGTTGGAGCCGGAGTGGTCAGATCGACGATGGTTTCGAGGGTATCGCTGACCCGATCACCGGTCGAATAGAGTGCCAGAGCGTTGCCTGAGAGGGCCTGCGCGGTGCCGAGAAGCGTGGCAGCCGGACTGCCCCCTTCGGTGGCGGGGATTTCGAGTGGAATCAGTGTATTTTCCGCGCGTGAGGGGTCCGTTGAGATGACGCGCGTTTCGTAGTCGTCGAGAATGCCGTCGCCATCACTGTCGATATCGGCCGCGATGTCTGCGACGGCCATGATTTCGGGTGTGGCCAGGCCGACGGTCATCGTGCGATTGATGAAGGGTGTGATTCGGATGTGGGTAATGGATGTAAGGTTGGCGAGTGAGCCGCTGGAATCGATGGCCCAAGCGATATCGAAGGAATCGCCTCCCCCACTTCGCGCGGTCACTCCAACGGCGCCGGGATCGTCGGGCCGAAGGTAGTTGTCAAGGTATGCGGGCATGGTTGGGGAGAGTTCGGCGTAACCCCAGTTGTATTCGATGTCATCGTTCGAACTGTTGCCATCGGTTGAGTTGGGATTTGTGATGGTTCCTGCGAGGAGTTCCGGATCGGAGGAATTATCGCCGCCGTTTGTTTCGTTCACGATTGGAACCGTGCCGCCCGAGTAGCTGTAGTTTCGACTGCCGGGGATCATGTACCAGGTTGTCCCGTCGGGACTGATTTCTACAATGGCGGGTTCCTGAAATCGTTTTTGGGGATCGCCGCCTACCCAGAAGGCGTTCGAGTAGACGATGAAGTCGAGGCCAAAGGGATTATCGGCATGGTCTTCGATAGGTGTGTCGAAGGATACGGTGAGCTGTCCGCGTGGATTACCCGCGGGGGTACCCAGGCTTAGGACTTGATTCACGGAATTGTGGGTATTGACCGGAATGGACGTGCTGAAACCGATGGGCTCGCCAAGTGCGGCTGTGGTATCGGTATATCCGGTGACGGGGTCGGTCGCAGTGTAGGAAACCACGGCATCGGCCCAGGGATCTTCGGCGATCCCTGGACTCGAGGCCAGGAAAATGGCAAATACACCTATGGCGGTTGGCGCGCGCATGATTGATATCGCCCGGTAACTAGGCGTTGACGCGGCGCGCGCGGTTCCGGCGAATCATTCCTGCCACCAGCACGAATACTCCCGGAATCAGGAGGGATGCCGGAGCCAGAATAATCAGTTTCGCGAGCAAAATGACCGGCGCAAGTGCAACGCGTATTGCTGCGCGTAGCGTTGGTGATTTTGAAACGACATCCGCGATGGGCGGACTCAAGCGATAGTAGGTTTCCACAAATGTTGCGCCCAGGGCGTTATCGAGAAGATAGGTATCCCGAACCGTGCGAAGTGTTTCAACCTCCGTTGCCATTGGCGTACCGTACGCGGCCGTTGCGATGAAACACCCACCGCTCGACGCGTGTGTACGTATGGTGTTGGTGCCGTCCAATGTTGGGGCAGTAGCCGCGACTACGAAATCGGTTGCATTTCCCCCATTGGCGATCACGTTCTGGTATTCAGTGAGATTGGTGAATGTGTCGTTGTCGAAGTCCCCTTCGGCAGAATAGGGTTCGATTGCAGAGCGGGTGGAGAGATCGGGGAATATTGGATTCTCAACGAATTCAGGGAAACATTCACCCCCTTCGAGACAGGTGACCACCTCGTATGTGCTGGCGAGTGAAATGCTGTTGGCATTCAGGAATGTCCGGAGGTCGGTATGCATATCGTCACTCATCAGCATGAGGATTGCAATCAACTCGCGGTAATCGACGATTGCTGCGGCACCGACTTCGGCATCGAAGGCATCAAGATTCAGGTCGTATGCCGTTCGGGTCGCTTCACCCACTGGGTCGACCGTGTTGCAAGAACCATCAAGGGCAAGCAGAAGCATGGCGTGATCCGGGATTTCGTCGAGATTGATGTCCGCCGTTTCCGGCGTAAGTCCGTATGCTTGGCTGAAGGCTTCCCACTGCAAAAGAACATCTTCCACGATTTCGCAGGGGGACTCTGGCGGCACGGGACCGATGGCTGAGGTGCGCGCGTAGGCTTGTAGGGGCTGGCCGAAGGTCGCGTCGATGGCGATCGTTTCGTCAGTAGCACGATTGTAGATGACATCGTAGTAGGGCTGCGTGCCTGCGGGGTCGAGTGTGGCAAGCACCATGGCGGGTGTTTCCGGGTCAATATATTGTACGCCACCGGGACTCCCGAAGCCGGAGGAGCCACCGATGATGAGTTGGGCATCGGGGTTGATACCGGCTACTCCACCTGTAAAGAAATCGCCGGGAAGGCCGACGGCGGTTCCGTCGGTGGCCCAATCGAGCGTTGTGCTGTTTATGACGGCCTGAATGACCTCAATTACACTGAAATAGCGAAGTTCTCCAGTGAAGGCATCCATGGTGTAGAGGTTTGTGCGCGTATGATCAATGTGAATCTTACTTGAATAGGAACCGGCCGGTTTTTCGATGATGATATCGTTCGACGTGATATCGGAAGCTGGGAATTCGAGTACGGTTTGGGCGGATTGAACGCGATCACTGAGTGTTCCGGGATCAGGCATCGCGTCGAGATCGATTACCACCAGTTCGGAGCCGGAGAAGTCGTCTTTGCCTCTATCCATCAGGATGAGGGATTGAGTGAGGAAGGCGCCCCCGAAGTGACTGGGTACGGCAATGGACGCAGCAGGATCGCCGTCCACCGGGTTGTTGATATCGAGCAAGTAGAGTTCGGCACTGAATCCGCTTCCGAGTGCGATGGTGTGTCCGTCGGGCGACAGTGCGATAAAGCCCGGGTCGCCGGGGTATCCTGTTGCGATGGGGGCGAGTTCGTCGCTACCCGGAGAGGCTTGAAGATAGACGGTGTCGCCATCCCAGAGGATAAAACGTCCGTCGGTGGTGGTAGCGCCTGTGACGCCGAATGCGAATTCGGCTGGCTGCGGAAATTGCGGGACCACGCGGAAGTCATCAATGCTGGGAATTTCGGCGAAGAGGGTGGAAGTAAGAAGGGAGTTGAAGGCGATTGCCAACGAAATTTTTTTCATGGTGATAGATCCTTTGTACAGATTTCGCGTCTGTCAGGTTGGTGCCCGAAGGCCAGTCAAGTGATTCTTTGTGCGAATTGGTCTTCTGGCTTCCGGGTCGTCCTACTTTCCACGCCTTCCCATCCTTTTTGGACAGTGGCCTCGATGTGGATTTCGTAACCGGTTACAGCAGCGCGACTGCGACGGATTTTCACCGTTCTTCCCAATACCGCAGTATGTTTTCTAGCTCGAGTCCTCCTTTCTTCGAATAAATGTTTATGCATTATAGGTGGCGGGAGCCAAGGAATCAAGGACTCAGTCCAGACGCAGCACTTTGGTCTCGCCTGGTTGCAACGAAACACTGATATCGGCCCGATTGGTCCAGCCCTCGGTTGAATCCAGCAGATTACGTGCGCTTCGGGGGCTCGAAAATTCGAGGCGTGTCTTAGCGGCTTTGTCGGAGTGCATGACGAGTGTATTGCCGAATCGAGATATCAAGGGATTACCTTGCTGGGGATAGATAGCAACGTCGGTGGGCGTGGCGAGAATCGAAAGCAGGTCGCGAATGAAGCCGGGTGTCGGGAAGGGATCGTAGAGCACAATTGATGTCCATCCCGTTTCATGAAACTTCATCGCGGCACTGACTTCCAGTGTGTCCTGGTAGCGTGCCAGGGGATCGGCGGTTTCGTCGTTGGTATGAAACGAGGGATTTATGATGCGGGACTCGCTGAACGGTTGGTTCTCTCGAATCCAGTTTCCCGAGAACGCGAACAATGAGCCGAGTTTGGAGTCGGGTTCTCGTTGGAGTGTTTCAATTCCTGTGAGGAGCGATATGTTTTCGATTGAGGGAAGCGTATCGATGAAGCCGGGCGCATAGAGCCAGATCGCCGTGGCGTTTTGACGGGCCAACGCAGCATGCAGCGAGTCGCGTCCCTCAGGATTCATGGAAAAGAGGTTGAGAAAAATGTAGAGCGGTGGCGTGTCGGATTCAAATGCGAGAATTTCTTTTACGGTTCTCCATTCGATCGGAAATCCGGATCGCGCCGCGGTTCCGAGTGCGGTCAGGAAAATTTGTTGCACGAACGTGGCATCGTGTACGGCAAAGACACTCGTGTTATCCAGGACGAGCGTCAAGGGTGTCTGGGGCGAGGATTCAGAATCATCTTGCACGGTTGCGCGGAGTTCAAGTAACTCGCGAATATCCTTCCATAAGGGTGCATGGGCAAAGGTTCCGGTCCCTTGTGTATCGCTTATGGCCCACGTCGTCTCATGGGTCGCGGTGAGTGCGGCGTTGCGGGTCAAACTTTGCTGCAGTATGCTCGCGTCATAATTTGGTGGAACCACGATTTCTTCCGATGCAGGGTCGTATTGAATTCCTGTAAAGCTCGCATCCAGGTAAATATAACTGAAACCCGGGAGTACCGGGGTCGCCAAACGCCCTCGAAATGTTGCTGACGGGCTCCTGCTTGCGATTCCCGTGAGCGCGCTTTCCCGGAGCGCGCCGATGTGCCAGGTTCCTGCGTCGGCGGCATCACCGGAAAGGACATTGGCCGTGGAGGCGTAGATCGAAAACGTGTCGGAGGTTTCTGTTCGAATTGTGAACGCTATGCTCGAGATCACTCCGGCCGTTTCTTCGCTGATGAATTGTGCATAGTCGATTTGTCGTTGTTGCGTCTCGGTATCGAAGAAGACCTCGTTGTTGGTCGGTTCTAACGGGTCGGCCGGGACGGTTATGTCATTCCAGTCGGATAGGGTATCGTCACTCCACACCGCGTGCAACAAGTTGATGTTGATGTATTTAGTCTGGAGCCATCGTCGAAAATGCGCGGTGAATTCCGGAGTCGTATCGCGAAACTCACCTTGTTTCCAAAGGCCGTCGGTCAGTGCTTCAAAGAGGATGCCGGTGAATACCCCGCTTGTTCGTCGTGATTCGAGTGCGGCGAGCAGTGTGTTCAGATTGGAACGGGTATTATCGATCCAGAGACGCGATGTGATGCTGGGCCGGACGGCTTCGCCGGAATCGTCCAGGACGGCCTCATCAGGATGATCGCGTAACCAGGACATCGGTGGGTTGCAATCGACAGCAAGCCAATAGGTGTCCGATTCGTTACCTGCGAAGAGTTGCTCAAGAGTCACCCCCAGTTCTTTGCGCTCCTCATCGGATCTGGGCAAGGGGGTTTGAACGATAAAGTCGGTGAGGCCAGCCGTTCGTGCGTAGCGCATCTCCTCTTGGATGGCGGGGAGATATGACCCTGGCGCGATCGAAAAATAGAACCGGGAATTGTGATTGATCCGTTTTATCGCGGTTTGTTCGAGTCGCTCTGTTGTTGAGGGGAGGAGCTGTAATGATTCGAGTTCCGGAACGCTGTAGGAGCCGAGGAAGCCGCCAATCGTGACGGCGAGCACGGCCAGGAGCATATACCCAAACAAAATATTTCGATTACTCTTCATCGGCATCCTTCTTTGTATTGATTGCGAGCCACGCACCGATGTCACGGACGCGATGTTGAGTCTCGACCTTGGTGAGGGCGTGGGTTTCAATGGAAATTTCGCCCCTTACAAAATCGAAGTGTTTCGCAGCGGAATCTTCGGGAGAAATAGTGTAGGTCGCGCCATCGGTATCAGTCAGCGTGATCGGGCCGGGTGAAGATGGATGGAGTCGGAGGGATAGTCCCCCACCTTCATGCTGGAACGACGCGCATCGGGCCATGGGCCTCCAGTTTTCATCATCAAGAGTCGTTTCGGGATAGAAACCGTTTTTCGGAAATTGTACGCCGGGAAAAAATAGTTTGTCCTTGGTGATCATTGACCAGATATCGTTTTCGCCCTTTCGGGAACGTTTTTGGGTAATGCGAAACTTCAGTCCGATGGGCAGATAAAGCAGGGCATCCAGCCAGGTACGCAGGTGGACGGGAAATTTCCAGTAATCCCCGTTCAGCGCACCGCGACCCAGGGCTTTGCATTCGCCGATGAAGAATTTCAAGTCTATGTAGGGCCATCGTGAGATCGGAAAATGCCGAATCGCGATGCGTGTACGGTTTCGGGTGTTGAGGTAATATTTCTTATGGGATTGTTTTGCGCCTCCCATCGTTGCGCTGAATTTATGAAACACGACGGAGGCGTAGCATAGATGAATGTTGTATCCGGCCTTCCAGATGCGCAAACAAAGGTCGAGATCGTCGAGGTAGATGCCGAAATTTTCGGGGAGCAGGCCTGTTTTTCGGAGGGCTTTTACGCGCAGGAACATCGCCGCGCCGCATACGCCGAGGATGGGTTTTTGCGTATCCCAACAGGGGTTGTCCACGCGACCGATGGCGGTATCCCAACCAGCCCCGATCACGGAGGCTTCGAGTCCCAGGGAATTGATGATCTGGGGTTCGTCGTACATCAGGATGCGCGGCGATAATGCAGCGATATTTTTATCAGACTCCGCCATTTCGACGAGGTGTTCGAGAAAATCTGGCTCGACACGGGTATCGTTGTTGAGCAGTAAAACGTAGTCGGCGTTGGCATCCAGTGCCGCTTGCATGCCTACGTTGTTGGCACCGGACCAACCCAAATTGGAGTCGAGTTTGAGTATTTCGACACGGGACTCGTCCGGATAGGTCTCTTTCACAAACTCTACGGAACCGTCATCACTGTCGTTGTCCAGCAGGATAAACTTGGCGTTGGCATAAGCGGATTCTACGAGTGAATCGAAACAGGCCGGCAGGTGTTCCAGGCCGTTCCAATTGATTATGAGTACATGCACAAGCGGGCTTGAGGTCATGCTTGGAGTATAGCAACGGTGTTGGAGGTGAACCAAGTCAGTGGGAAGGTGCGGAGGCGACGGAACTGTCGATGCGTTGGTTGCGTTTCTCCATGATTCGATCGGCCATCTGTTTAACCGTATGCTCCAGCCAAAGGGAGGTTCCGGTGTTGGGGCGGTAATCGGCTGGGCCAAAGTGATCGACCCTGTGCTGGTCGTTAAGTCCGGCGGCCTGGGCGTAATCGTCGGGCGCGTCAGGGTCGTAGACGGCGTAGGCCTTGCCGCCGTTTTGCGTGACGATTGAAAACGACGGAATGTCGCTCGGGCCATCTGCGATGTAGATCATGTTCTCGAAAGGAACCCGGCGTTTGTCGTGCTCAATGGTGTCATTGACTGAGAACTTATCTGTCTTATTGACGCCTTTGTTAATTTCGAAAATGGCGCGGGTTTTGGTTGTATTGTCCAGAAAACCGGCTATCTGGCTGATTTCACTCCGCTTCGGGGATTGTGAAAAATCCTGACCGGGTATTGCGGGCTCTTCGATGAAAACCGATGCCCAGATGTCGTCGACTTCCGGGGCGATGTCGGTGCCTCGGATCATGGCATCGAGGCCGGTACTGACGACGTAATGTTCGAGCGTGATCTCGCCCTCTTGATATTGCGGTGCCGCGACGGTCGCTTTTAGTTGACCGAAAAATTCCGGCAAGCCTGGAAAGAGCGGAATATTCTTGCCCAATTCGGTGAGGCGCTCGTTGGTGAGGCCTTTCATGGGGCCGTGTTTGACGTAGGAAAGAAGGTGGCCGAGATAACAGGTGTCTTCGTGAATGGTGATGCCGACTTTGCCGTAGTAATCGGGTAAGGCGTTGACTTCTTTCCAGAATTCATCGGTATCTACGTCATAGGCATCGAAGAGGGGCTTCTGCATGAAGATAGGGGACAGGGTTTTGTCGAAGTCCCATATGATGGCGATGACGTTTTGTAGAAAAAATCCCTCTTCGGGCATGTGCCGCTCCTTGTTGATGCGCACTATAGCACACGGGGACGGGCGGGTATCAAAGTTGCGGGGGCGGGGTGTGTGACTATACTGGCTTTTTCGGTCGCAGGAGGGGATTCGGTGTCGGATTCGGGGGACGCATTGGTGGAGTCGAAGAACGAACCTGGTTTGCGCGGGGATGTGCTTCGTTATGCCTTTCAACTCGCAGTATTGACCTGTGTCGGTTTCGCCGCAGTGGGGTCGCTCGTACTTATCGTAAGACTCGGCGCGAATGGATTCTCGGAAGATGGGTTGTTAGCGCGACTGGTTTTGAAAACGTTTTTTTTCGCGATGATCGTCGGCGTTACGGTGCTATGGGTTGTGAAGTCACCCAGACGCGCATCGGTGGCTTTTAAGGGCACCCATGACTCCTCCCGACCTGCACCGAGAATTCTGACCATCGGCGTATTCTTGTTGGTTTTTCTTAGTGCGTACCCCCTGCTCCATAAATATCCGTGGACCGCGCCGGACGAGCTGTATCATCTGGTCGTGGCACGAAATCTTGGCGTGCATCATGCCTACGCTTCGGGCAACCCTGTTGTCGGGTTCAATTATTTCGACCATTACGATTCTGTGGGGGTGACGGTGCTTGCGCCGATTGCTATGGCCTTTAAGGCGGTTTCGGTGAGTATCTCGACGGCACGTTTTGTTATTGCGACATCGTTCGTATTGATGGCACTGGGAGTTTTCGCCTTTGTGCGTCGTCACTGGGGGGCAACTGCGGCGTGTGTGTCTGTTGTAATGCTCACCCTGTCCTCCGGCACGGTATATCTTGGACGCTCGTTGTACGGCGAAGTGCCTGCGCTGATGTTTTTCGTATGGAGTATGGTCTGCTGGGATCGCACGCTTGAAGGGAACCGGACGACCATCTGGGGATTCGCGACCGGTTTTCTTTGGGGCTGTGCGGTGCTCGCGAAATCGTTTATGCTGCTGAGCGCGTTTCCAATTCTCGCGGTGTGGGGGCTGGATAGAATGATACACAAGAACATTCCACTAAAGATGGTTCTTTTACCCGGCGTGGGCGCGATCATCGTTTTAGGATTTTGGACGGGTATTACGACTTACTATTCCTATCTCAAGACGGGTGATGTCTCGATGATTGTGTATTACCGACATTATTTGATGTTTGGATTTGGAGCGGCAGGACATGGACTCTCGTGGTTTTCTGAGCAGCCCGTGTATAGCGTAGGTATGCTCTTCAGTGTGGGCTGGTTGTTGCGCAGGGGAATCGTGCAGTCCCCCAGTCCTGCCGTGTGGGTGCTACTCATGACAGCGGTGCTCTATCTTTTTTGGTGGTTGTTTTACACGCCCGCTACGCTGTCACGTTACCTATGGTATACATGCGCGATTGCCGGCATGTTCATGGGGCCGGCACTGATTGAGGTGGTATCCCGCCTGAGAAAATCTAATTCTCCCCCACGTTTACGTGTTGCATTGGCGGTTGTGGCCCTTTGTATGCTCTATCCGGCGGGTGCCCGGTTGCTGAAATTGGGTGACCTCATCTATGTGCAGGATCAGGCGGGCGATGAACGCGCACTTGCGGCCTATGTTGAAAGTCTTCCGGCTGAGACGCGTATCGGGACGGCGTATTATCCTGCTATATTATCAATGGACTTTATGACGGGGCGCAACCTTGATATGGTGGACGTGCAGACGGATTCGGATGCGGAATACGATGTGATCATTTACGACCAATATCTGAATGCGAAGACCGTTGAGATGATGGATGACGCGCTCCGATTCGGACGGTATGCGGTGGTGGAGAAGGACGATACAGAAAGGTAAATTCCTGTTGAGTGAGAGTGAAACACAGGACAGGCGTTATGAAGGCATGGGCGTGTCGATTTTCTACCCGTGTTACAACGACTGGGGCACGATGGGCAGCATGATTCACTTCACGGTGGACACGGCGGACCGACTTGGTCTGGATTACGAGGTAACGCTTGTCGATGATGGCAGCGATGATCATACCCTGGAGCTGCTCGATACGCTGCCGGATCGCTACCCCAAAGTAAGTATCATTCGACATGAAAAGAACAGGGGTTATGGCGGCGCGTTACGCACGGGTTTCGCGGCGGGTACGAAGGAGTGGATTTTTTATACGGATGGAGACGCGCAATACGACGTGCGTGAGTTGGAACTTCTGCTGGAACATGCACGGGACGACGTGGACATTGTGCAGGGATACAAAATTACGCGCAACGATCCGATGCACCGTATCATCATTGGCCGAATCTACCATTGGATAGTTAAGGTGGCATTTGGGTTGAAGATTCGGGATACGGATTGCGATTTTCGTCTGATCCGGCGCAGCGTGTTCGACAAGGTTCACCTCAAAAGCGATAGTGGGGTTATTTGCGCGGAAATGATGACCAAGGCGTATCGTGAGGGGTGTCGATTCGCTGAGGTGCCGGTGCATCACCATGAACGCGCACACGGAAAGTCCCAATTTTTCAACTTCCCTCGTATCGCGCGGGTTGTGTGGCAATTGCGCGGCCTCTGGATAGCGGACTTTCTTCATTACCGATTGGGCATTGGTGAAAAACCATGAATTCGGTGCCCTTTTTGGATTTGAAAATTCAGCACACCCCTATCGCGGAAGAGATCGATACGGCCATTGCGCGCGTGCTGGAGAGCGGCTGGTTTTTGCTGGGCAAGGAGGGCGAGGCTTTTGAACGTGAATGGGCGGCGTGGTTGGGGATAGACCATGCGATTGGTGTCGCATCGGGGACGGACGCGATGCAGCTGGCGTTGATGGGACTTGGCATTGGTCCGGGTGATGAAGTGATTACGGTCGCGAATACCTGCGTGCCGACCATCACCGCGATTTGGGCCTGCGGGGCGACTCCGGTGCTGGTGGATGTGATGCCGGAGACGTTAACGATGAATCCGGAGTGCCTATCGAAAGCGTTGACGAAGCGTACGCGCGCGATTATTACTGTGCATTTATATGGTCACCCCTGCGATATGGATCCGATTCTCTCTTTTGCCAAGGAGAATGACTTGCTGCTCGTTGAGGATTGTGCGCAGGCGCATGGTGCGCGGTACAAAGGCAAACGATGTGGAACGCTGGGTGACGTTGCGGCCTTCAGTTTTTACCCCAGCAAGAATTTGGGTGCTTCGGCGATGCGGGGGCTGTGGTTAGCAACAACGCAGAAGTGGCGGTGCGGGTGCGTCAACTGCGGGTCTATGGTGAGGCGAAACGCTATCACCATGAAGTTGAGGGAACGAACAGTCGTCTGGACGAAATTCAGGCCGCCATTTTGCGGATAAAGCTGAGGCATTTAGGGAAAGCCATCGAGGAACGACAGAAACTGGCTACCATTTACGATGACTCATTGAGCAGTTCGTTGGTTAGATCGATTTCCTCAGCTGAATGGGCCGAATCCGCTTGTCATCTGTATGTAGCGCAGTGTTCGGAGCGCGACCTGGTGCAGCGGCAACTGGACGAGGCGGGAATCAGGACGCTGATTCATTATCCGATTCCGATCCATCTGCAACGGGCGTATGATTTCCTGCCGTATTCAGTTGGTGATTTTCCTGTGACCGAAGCGGCGGCGAAGCGCATACTTTCCCTCCCACTCTATCCGGGACTTCACGAGGAAACGGTTCGTAGAATCTGCTCGGTATTGAATGGGATCGGCTGACGATGCGGGACAATGAGTACGCCATCATGGCAAAAGTTGAGGACAGTCATTGGTGGTATAGAGGGCTTCGCGCACGGATACGCGATGACCTGAAACGATTCGAG
>JAYGCN010000294.1:0-3823 GCA_046583315.1 Candidatus Hydrogenedentota bacterium | reverse complement strand
GAAGGAACAGACGGAAAACTCTGGTTCAAAATGCGCAACATAAAGGAACGGGCCGAAATATTCACGAACTGGGAGACGATGCACCCGCATTCCATTCTTCCCGGTGCGGAAACTCCAAGAGTGTATAAGCGCAACACTCATTCAATCGACGAAGTCACGTATGAGCTTGATGGGCAGACCTACAAGCTCACGGACTACATTGAGAAAGCGGACATCTCCGGCCTAATGGTATTGCGAAACGGAGAGGTGCGCCTAGAATATTACGGCCAGGGCCTAGACGCCCAGAGCCGCAACCACATCTGGTCAGCCACTAAGAGTTTTACCTCCACGCTAATCGGGATGGCGCTGCACGAAGGCGTGCTATCCAGCCTCGACGATCCGGCAGAAAAATACGCACCTCAATTCAAAGGCACCGCATATGGCGAGACCTCAATCAAACACATACTGATGATGTCGTCCGGCATCGACTACTTTCATTTTAAGGGCAAACCTGATCGCACTGATATGTATAACGATCTCATTCAGAAGGGCGGCGATTTCGACAAATGGGCTGCGGCACTAGGACGTCGTGTCCCGGGCGGCACCGATTTCAACTACATCGCTACAGACACGCACGTGCTGGCCTGCGTATTGCGCGGCGCTTACGGAAAACCTTTCGTCGAAATCGTCCAAGAAAAACTCTGGGGACCCTTCGGCTTCGGCAAAGCGCAATGGGGACTCGACGCACACGGCCACGCCACAGGGCACTTCGCCCTCGCACTGACCTTGCAAGACTTCGCGCACCTGGGCCAGCTTTACCTCGAAGACTTGATGTTGAACGGCAAACCGACAGTCTCCGACGACTGGTTCGAAATGGTTGCCATGGCGCATACCCCTTCGCATGAACCCAAATTGACAAAAAAAGGCGCGGTATCCGAAGGCTACAGCTTTCAGTTTTGGTTGCCCCTTAACTACGATGAAGAATTTATGGCGTCCGGAGCCTTTAAGAATTATCTATGGATAGATAAGAAGCGAGAATTCGTCGTTGCACAATTCTCTATTTCGAATGATGGAACCAGTGCCAAGGAAAAGGAAGCCGTCTTCCGTGCTCTCGGCAGCTTTGTGACAGGTCATGAATAAAGATTGCGATGATTCTCACAATAGCACCAGGATTCTCAAGCGCTCGTAACCTCGGCGAGGCACAATGCTGGAAGATATGATGTCACACCACAGACCTCGTAGGGTCGAATAAGTCCGTAGGGATATTTTCAGCCCCAACAATCGGCATGTTCTGCCCTCATCGATCCAATACTGGGTTCGGTTGATCATGTGTGCCTCGCAGATATTCCTACGCACTGGGAAGTTCACTGAATTGACTTGACTTCGACCCGCCCGAAGAGCGTTCATGTCCATAGTAAAGGAGACTACGGACATGGAAGAAATAATTGAGCAATTGGATGGAATGAACAGGTCAGAACTATTGGACGTGTGGGCGGAACACATTTGTACAGAGGTACCAAAGACGCGGGCAGTGGACATGCTTCGGAGGCGCGTAGCGTGGAAACTACAGGAAGAACGGCATGGCGGTCTAAGTGCCGCGACAAAACGGCGGCTCCGTGAACTGGCAAGTTCCTTTGAAAAGGATGTAAACCATGCACCCACTGCACAGTCCTCGCTGCAGTCAGGTACAACTCTCACTCGGGAATGGAAAGGTAAGCTTCATACGGTTCAAGTCAGAACGAATGGCTTTACCTACAAGGGCAACCATTACAAAGGACTATCCAAAATCGCACGAGAGATTACGGGGACGCGATGGTCGGGACCGTTGTTCTTCGGATTGAGAAAACCCTCTCGGAAAGCAAAGGTGGCGTCGTGATAGAAAAGCGATGTGCGGTCTACACACGCAAGTCCACCGAAGAGGGACTTGATCAAGAATTCAATTCGTTAGATGCTCAACGGGAAGCATGCGAAGCATACATCAAGAGTCAGGCCCACGAAGGCTGGAAGCTGGTTCGTAAGAAATATGACGACGGAGGATTCTCAGGAGGCAACCTAAAACGCCCGGCACTTCAGCAACTCTTGCAGGACATAGAAGACGACAAGGTAGATGTGATCGTCGTATACAAAATTGATCGCCTGACGCGGTCCCTAATGGATTTCTCGAAGATGATCGAGATATTGGATACGAACGAAGCATCTTTCGCAGCCGTCACACAGCAATTCAACACAACGACTTCTATGGGGCGACTCACCCTGAACGTATTACTATCCTTTGCCCAGTTCGAACGCGAAATCACCGGTGAGCGCATACGAGATAAAATTGCCGCTTCGAAAAAGAAAGGTATGTGGACTGGTGGGCCAAGACCTCTGGGCTACGATATCGTCGAAAAGAAACTCGTGATCAACGAAACAGAAGCCAAAATCGTCCGTATGTTATTTGAACGCTATCTGGCCATGGGAGCCGTAGCTGATGTTATAGAGGAATTGCATCGAAAAGGTATTAGGAATAAAACATGGGTGAGCCCAGATGGAAAACACAGAGGAGGAAATCGATTTCATCGCGGTCCTGTGTACAAAATACTTCATAATCATTTGTACACGGGACAGATACCTTTCAAAGAGAAGGTTTATGAAGGTGAGCATGAGCGAATTGTTTCTACGGAACTTTGGGCAGCGGTACAGACTCAACTAGAGAAGAATCGCAGAATTCATTCAGACGTTAAACTCAAGCGAACACCATATTTACTCGAAGGGATTATTTACGATTCAAAAGGTCACACGATGACGCCGACCTATTCGGTGAAGAAAGGGAATCAACGTTATCCCTATTACGTCAGCGCACCGATCATTGGAAAGCGAAAGGTTCCTGTTGGAGATCTGTCCCGAGTCCCCGCACAACCTCTCGAAAAACTCATACGCGACCGAGTTGGTGTAGTCATGAATATTGAATCACACGATGAAATCAATTTCGAACTCATCAGGCGTGTCCTGAATACAGTCACTGTTTACTCGGACAGCATTGAGCTCGAAGTAAATCACGGAATACCAAACGCGGACGTAAACAGGCTGAATGGAAACGGCGATGATGTCATTAGAAATGAAAAGAATGTACTCATCCGCATTAAAGCGACCTTACGGCTGCGAGATAGGAAACTCACCTTCATCGATGGGAATGGGTACGATGTGATGGAGGTAGGAAAACCGGACAAAGCCCTTGTGAAAAATATAGCTACTGCGTGGAGATGGAGAATGTCTGTTGAATCAGGAGAACATGGCTCTGTGAGGGAATTATCCAGAATCGAGAAATGTAGTGAGGGGTATGTTCGGAGACTCCTTCCATTGGCCTATTTAGCTCCCGACATTATTGAATCCATCCTCGATGGCAAACAGCCCCCTTCCCTTGATTTGAAGAACTTCACATCAAGAAAATTACCATTATCCTGGAATGCACAACGCCAACTCCTCGGATACGAATCCTAACCACCCGAGTCTTAATCCAAGTAATTATTCAAGGGCGTCTGGCTAAATTTGTCTCAACTTACCCCAAACGTGGACTGGCCAAGATTAACCCCGAATACCCTAATGCGCACCTCAAAGTACCCTCCGGAGAATCTAGCAAAGATCGGTGCAGCTCACCTGTTCAGCATGGAGATTCAGAGAATCCATCAATTCACAATCGCACGACAGGCCGGCCCAATGGGCGCATTACAGACACAGCCAAAGAGCCTGAAGAAGAGAGAAAAATGAATGGTGGGCGATGCAGGATTCGAACCTGCGACCCCCTGGGTGTAAACCAGGTGCTCTAACCAACTGAGCTAATCGCCCCAAGTGGATATCTTCGGAA
>JAYGCN010000281.1:0-4094 GCA_046583315.1 Candidatus Hydrogenedentota bacterium | reverse complement strand
ATCACCGACGACCGCATCGACGTCGTCTCACGCGGACTCATGGGACTCACCGTAAGTTGTGCGCGCTGCCACGATCACAAATTCGATCCCGTCCCCACATCAGACTACTACGCCATGTACGGCATCTTCCGTAGCGCCTCCCAACCCCGCGATCTTCCACTGCTCGAAGAACCCGACGAAAACGACCCCGAATACCAGGAGTTTCTAACGCTATTGAAAGAAAAGGAACTCGAACTCAGTGATTACCAACACGAAGTCCATATCGACCTCCTAATCGAAACACGCAGAAAATTTTCCGGCTACCTCACCGCGGCCCACGACACCTTACTCATCACCGACGACACCGAATTCAAAACCATCGCCAAAGAACGCGAGTTGCGTCATCAAATCCTGCGCCCCTGGGTCGATTTCCTCAAGAAAATAATCGAAACCCCCGACGCCATCTATCGACCCTATGGTTGGTTCAACGAAATCGCCACCGAATACTTTGAAGCCGAAGCACCCGCCCTGCTCGAACGCATCCGCAACGCCACCGAAGGCGACGAACGCGTCAATCCAAAAGTCCGTGAAATTTTCACCGGCGATCCTCCCGCGTCCATGACCGAAGTCGTCGAACGCTACGCCGCGCTCTTCGAATCCACCGATCAAGAATGGCGCGATACACTTTCCGCCTACATCATGATCGCCGCCCACACTCCAGAGGCAACTCCCGCATTCCCCACCCGACTGGACGACGACAACGCCGAGGCACTACGTCAACAGATCTACGGAACGGAATCCCCTGCAAACATCGCCGCGGGTCGAGTCTACGCAATCAGCGACACACCCCTCCAACAAGGAGTCCGCGCCAAACAACGCGTCATCGCGCGACACAAGGCGACTCACGAAGGACGACCCGACCGCGCCACTTCCCTCGTCGATGCCGCCAAGCCCTTCAACCCAACCATCTTCCTGCGCGGCAAACCCGAAACGCCCGGCGACAAGGTGCCTCGACGTTTTCTCACCGTACTCGCAAACGACGAGCCGGAAATTTATACCGAAAGCAGCGGCCGACTCGAAATGGCCCGAGCCATCGCAAGTCCCGACAACCCCCTTACCGCGCGCGTGTTCGTAAACCGGGTCTGGGGCCATCATTTTGGCCGTGCCCTTGTCGATACCCCCAGCGATTTCGGTCTTCAGGGCAGCACACCCACCCATCCCCAATTACTCGACTATCTGGCATCCTACTTCATCGAACACGACTGGTCCATCAAAGAGTTGCACAGAATAATCGTCCAGTCAGCAACCTACCGACAGTCCAGCGATCACAACGAACTTGGCATCGAAGCCGACGTTGAAAATCGACTACTCTGGCGCCAAAACAGAAAACGACTCGAATTCGAAGCCATGCGCGATTCACTACTCGCCGCCGCAGGAAAACTCGACCTCACCATCGGCGGACCACCCGAATCCATGACCGAAGACCCCGTCACCACACGCCGCGCCATCTACGGCCTCGTTGAACGTCAAAATATGGCAGGCTTCATCAGAACCTTCGACTTCGCCTCACCCGACATCCACAGCCCGAAACGATTCAACACGATCGTTCCGCAACAAGCACTCTTCCTGATGAACAGCCCCTTCACCATCGAACAAGCCAAGGCCCTTGCGGTCCGAGCCAACGGCGACGACAACGCCACAGACAAAGACAGAATCAAAACCCTGTTCGAGATCTGTTATCAACGCCCCCCGACACTCATCGAACTCGTATCCTTGACCACATTCCTCAATCGCGATTCCTTCGATAACGGCCCCATTCCCCCTCAGCCGTCTCCCTGGCACTATGGCTACGGAACCTACAACGAAGAAACACAGACCGCCGAAACCTTCACCGCCTTCGAACAATACCTTGAACGCCGCTGGCAACCCCTCGAAGAGTATCCCAACGAGACCTACGGACACGCCATGCTCGGCTCTAAAATTGGTCACCCCGGTGACACGCCCGAACACTCTGTCATTCGACGTTGGATCGCACCGCGCGCCGGAACGCTTGAACTAAGCGCAAAATTGACCCACGAAAACGAAGGCGGCGACGGACTCCTGGCCCACATCACCTCCTCCCGCATCGGACTCATCCACACCTACACCGTACACAACACATCCGACGAGGCCAAACATGTCGGCATCCCCGTAGAAGCAGGCGACATCATCGACTTCATCGCCTCACCCGGCACAACGCCGACCTACGACACCTTCGAGTGGTCCATCAAACTCACCATGGCACGCCCCGAAGACTCCGAAGGCCAAAGTTTCATCACCGAGTGGGACGCGCGCGAAGATTTCGCAGGCCCACCCCCTGAACCGCCCGAACCCCTGGATTCCTGGGGACAACTCGCCCAAGTCTTGTTGCTCACCAACGAATTCATGTATGTTGATTAGGAACTTATCGAGAGAATCATGGACCATCACGCATTAGACCCTACAGATTTCGCGTTAACCCGCAGGGACTTCCTGCAACGCACCGGCATGGGTTTCGGTGCCGCAGGGCTCGCCAACTTGCTGGGCCCCTCGACCGTGCTCGGCGCAGAACCCTCCGACATCAATCCCATGGCGCCCAAGCAACCCCATTTCCCTGCTAAAGCAAAACGAGTCGTGCACATTTTCTTCAACGGCGGACTCTCCCACGTCGACTCCTTCGATCCCAAGCCTTTGCTCGACGAATACCACGGCAAGAAGCTGCCCACAGACAACCTCAAGACGGAACGACCCACCGGCGGTGCCTACCGATCCCCCTTCGAATTCAAACAGTACGGCGAGAGCGGCATACCCGTCAGCAGCCTCTTCGAAAAAACCGCAGAACATGTCGACGACATGTGCATCATCCGCTCCATGTACGCCGACGTCCCCAACCACGAACCCTCGCTCCTGCTCATGAACACAGGCGAAGCACGACTCATCCGCCCTAGCTTCGGTTCCTGGGTCACCTACGGCCTCGGCACCGAAAATCAGAGCCTGCCCGGCTTCGTCTCCATGTGTCCGCGCGGCTACCCCATCCAAGAGAGTCAAAACTGGCAATCCGGATTCCTCCCCAGCGTGCACCAGGGCACCTACATCGACACCCAATACACAGAACTCGAAAAACTGATTCAATTCATCAAAAATAAACACACCTCACGAAACGACCAGCGAAAACAGATCGATCTCCTGCAAGATCTCAACCGCCGACATCTCGCGGCACGTTCACAAGACCAGGAACTCGATGCCCGCATCCATTCCTTTGAACTCGCCTACAACATGCAAATGGAAGCCAGTGACGCCTTCGACATCTCCAAAGAACCCACACACATCCGAGAGATGTACGGCGATACCACCCAATCGAAACAGCTCCTCATTACACGTCGCCTGCTAGAGCGTGGCGTGCGTTTCGTCCAGGTATGGCACGGTCAAGGCCAACCCTGGGACAATCACGACGACATCGAAGAACAACACGGCAAACTCGCGAAACAATGCGACCAGGGTATCGCAGCCTTACTCACCGATCTAAAACAACGCGGCATGCTCGACGACACCCTCATCCTCTGCTGCGGCGAATTCGGACGTACCCCCACCGTCGAACTCCCTCAAGCCGGGGCCAACGACGGAAAAATAAACGGTCGTGATCACAACCACTACGGATTCACCGCATGGCTCGCAGGCGGCGGCGTAAAAGGCGGACACATCCACGGCGCGACAGACGAATTCGGATTCCAGGCCGTCGAAGACCGCGTACACGTCCACGATCTACACGCCACCATGTTGCACCTCCTCGGTTTCGACCACGAAAAATTCACCTACCGCTATGCCGGACGCGACTTCAGACTCACCGACGTCCACGGCAAAGTCATCCATGACATTATTGCGTAGTCTGGCCCTCATAGCCGTTTTAATTTACACCTCCGCACATGCTGACGAGACCACATCCATAACGGGCACCATAAAATTCTCCAAACGTGTACAACAAGTCCCCTCCTTCGGTCTCAACGAAGACACCGGCGCTATCGAAGACCCCGCCGTCCGTGGCCTCCGAAACGCCTACGTCTACCTCGAACCCACCGACGACGCGACACGTGAAACCA
>JAYGCN010000072.1:0-2365 GCA_046583315.1 Candidatus Hydrogenedentota bacterium | reverse complement strand
GACCGAAGCCGACCGTAACTTCGCCGTGGAAACAGGTGACCCAGAATCCGCCATCGCCGCCACCGGGAAATGCGTATTCAGGCCCGTCGGTGAACATTTCGGAGAAGGTGAATTCGACATTCTTTAAACCCTCGGAAAATTCGTCCGATCTTGCGCGGATCGATACGATTTTCCGGGCGATGTCTACCCATTCCGGGGTCATCCACAACAATCGGGGCATGGTGCGCGTGGCCATCGTGTCGTGGAGTGATCGTAGGACCGCACGCAGTGCCTTGTTGTCGGGCAAGCTACCGCTCCGTTCCCATCGGGAAAGTTTTCGTAATCGAACCTGTGCGGCAGCCACTATCTCCGGGTCGTTTCCGTGATACTGAATGCGGGCGAGGTTGCTGATGATGGAATGATCGCCTTCAACTTTGTAGTCGCAATGGTTTGCAGGCAGCTCCCCAGTGTTGACCGTCACTTCCGAACCGTTGAAGGTTGCATACCATGCGAGTGGGTTATCTACGTGAAGATAGGCTGGCGGGTTATGGGCGACTTCATACAGCGTAAAGGTGCCGAGGTCGGCCAGTGCGTCGGCGTGCTCGGATGCGGCGGCAGTCAGCGCAACCCGTGCTGCATCGACCCATTCAGCAGAGGCAAAGGTTAGATCGCCGATGCCGTCCGCCGTGACGGACAATACGACGGAGGCCTTTACGTCCGGGGAGTTGTCGGCGATTGCGGAATTCACGTAGAATAAAAGTAGTAACGTGAAAGGGAAGGTCATTGTTACAGAACGCATCACGGTATCCTTTTCTTTGTTCGCTTATTCCTTCAGTTTCGGCATGGGGCCGAAGAAGCCGACGATTTTCGTGATTTGCCCTTGGTCATTGAATTCGCCGTAATCGATCCCGGGAGTAAGGACGTTTCCATCTGCGTCTTTCATTTCCCAGGCGAATCGGAATGATCCGTGATGGAAGTCGACCTCGGATGCTTGCACGATGGAGAACTTGCTCGTCTGCGGGTTGGAATTGAATCCTTCAATGTGTTTCACGAGAGCGGCGCGCCCTTCTACGTGTGCCGTTGGATCGATGTAGACGCCGTCTTCGGCCCAGCTTGGAGTGAGCAGTGCTTCGCGTTTCACCGCGTCGGGTTCATTCCAGGATTGGAAATAGTTTTCCAGTGAAGCGCGAGCCTTTTCGGTGGGGGATGCTTCGGTTTCTGCGAGAGTAAAATTCACGCAGAGTGCGATAGCGGCGATTGTAAGAACGATGACTTTTTTCATGAGAATAGTCTCCTTTGTTTACCAGGCTTGCATGCCCTGGGTATTGGTGAAGAGTGAATAGAGCGATTGGCTGGCGGCCATGAAGAGTCGATTCCGTTTCGGACCGCCGAAGCACACATTTGCGCAGACTTCCGGCAGATGGATCTTTCCGATGATGTCCCCGTCTGGCGCGAAGACATGCACGCCGTCGTATTCTTCGCCGCCCCAGCCTGCGCTGGTCCAGATGTTTCCATGTACATCCACGCGGAATCCGTCCGAGACACCGGGTGCCATGTCGCAGAATACTTGACGATTCTTGAGTTTTTTGCCATCGATGACATCGAAGACCAACATCTGCCGGGGGTGACCGGGCTTATGGGAGATTCCTGTGTCGGCGAGATAAAATTTCTTGTAGTCCGGCGAAAATGCGAGACCGTTTGGTTTTTCTTCTTCGATAATGGCATCCATGTTTCCGGATTCCGGGTCGAGGCGGTATACGCGGGTGGGTAATTCGTGGGGTTCCGGCAGGCCTTCATATAAAGACAACGTTCCGTAACCCGGATCGGTGAACCAGATATGGCCGTCGGAGTGTACGATGACATCGTTGGGGCCGTTCAAGGGTTTGCCGTCGAAACTGTCAGCGAGCACCGTGATGGAACCGTCGTATTCTGTGCGCGTGAGTTGTCGGCGTTCGCAGGTTAAAAGACGGCCTTGGAGATCCCGCGTGTTTCCGTTGGCATCGTTGGAGGGGTGTCGGAATTCGGTGACCTCGCCTGTTTCTTCCTCCCATCGCAGGATGCGATCATTCGGAATGTCGCTCCATAGCAGATATCGACCGTCGCCGAACCATACGGGCCCTTCGCCCCAACGTGTGCCGCGATACAGTACTTCGACCGCCGCGCTGCCCGCGATGAGTCCTTGAAATCGGGGATCGAGTACTTCGACAGAAGGGTCTGGATACCGGACGGGCGGCTCCTGATCGACAGCCGTCGTTGCGGCAATGGCGGCTGATGCCTGCAGAAAGGAACGTCTATTCATTACGAGTCTCCAATTGTACGTGCGAAATTGATCAATTTGTTTCGGCACCACCTAGTGGTTCGGTTTTGGAACCTCCGAGCCCGATTT
>JAYGCN010000210.1:0-44719 GCA_046583315.1 Candidatus Hydrogenedentota bacterium | reverse complement strand
AAAAACAGGCATACGAAAGTGGTTCACGTGCATCACTACTCGTTGCGAGAGCGGTTAGGGCGGTTCTATCAAAACAATCGCGGGATCGTGAATGTATCCGTGCTCTCCGTCGCGACGCTGTCAATCATCATCGTCGCGTCGGGCATCGATTTCCGGATTCGGATATCGATTCGACAGTACTAAGTACTACTCGGTGTAACTCACGATGGCGAATAGTTCGGGTTCTGCGTCAACCACCGCAACGCCCGGTATCATCCAGATATCCATCCCGTCAGCAGCATCGTCGAAATCGCCTTTGGAAAACATAATCATGATGCGTCCCCCTTTTTTTGGCTTGCGTTCGAGTTTCAGTTGCTTTGTCCATCTATATGACTTGTACCATATATATTCCGTTTCGACCAATCTTGTTCCAATCTTTAGAAACAATTAGGGGTATTTAGTTGACAACTCAATGGCTTAGCGTCGGTTCAGTAGAATCGCGGCGAAAAATTCGCCCTCAACTAGTCACGCGCGTGTTCGATGAGCGTCTCAACCAGATCCGGTACGCGATGGGTGTGGGGCTCGAGTGCGATGGTGAGTCCGCATTGAGTGGCTGCTTTGGACGCGATGGGTCCGATGGAGGCATAGGTTAAATCGTCCGGCAACTGCGCCAGTCGCTCTCCCATGATGGCGTGGTAGTTTCGCGCTGCCGAGGCACTGTTGAAGATGACGTAATCCGGTCGATAGTCCACGAGTTTGTCGGCGCGAACCTCGGATTCGTCGGGAATGACCATTTGATACGCCTGTAATTCGGTGATGTCAGCCCCCGCTTGTTCGAGGGCCTTTGGCAAGGCACTCTGTCCGACATCTGCACGCGGCAGCAGCATACGTTGATCAGTGAGCGGCCCGCTAATCTCTTCCAATTGAGCCAGAATCGTTTCGGGATCATATCGTTCGGGAACGCCGTCTACGCGCAGACCTCTCCACGCCAACGCCTCGGCCGTTTTTCGACTGATCGCGTAGAGTCGAATACCGTGCAGTGCGCGGAGATCCTGATTGCTTGCGTGAAGTTGATCGAGGAAGGCATCGACACCGTTAATACTCGTGAAGAGGATCCAATCGTATTCGCCAAGGTTCTCGAGTTGTGGGGCAGGTGTTGTTGCCTCCACGGCAACGGTTGGGAATTCAAACACGTCTGCACCGTACTCGTGAAGTCGTTCCTTTAATTCGTCGGCGTGGCCTGTGGATCGCGTGATGCAAACCCGTTTTCCGAAAAGCGGTTTTGATTCGAACCAGGCGAACTCGTCACGCAACGCGGCGACTTCTCCCACGACGATGATGCTGGGCGTGCCGAAGTTTTCAGCGGCGCATAGTTCGGCAATCGTGGTCAATGATCCGGTCACGGTGCGTTGATGCGGACGCGTGGCCCATTCGATGACGGCCACGGGGGTATCGGCGGAGCGTCCGGCTTCGATGAGTTGTGCCGCGATGGCTTCGAGATGGTTGAGGCCCATGTAGAAGATCAATGTGCCTTGTTTGTGAATGTTGAGTAGCCCGTCTTCGTCGATGGCTTCGTGACCGGTGATGAAGGTCACGCTGGATGACATGTGCCGTTGCGTGATGGGGATCCCTGCGTAGGCCGCGCCGGCGATTCCCGCAGTGATGCCGGGCACAATCTCATAGGGAATTCCGGCTTTATTCAGCGCGCGCAACTCCTCGCCGACTCGCCCGAAAATGGTCGGATCGCCACCCTTTAAGCGTGCGACGGTGTGTCCTTCTTTCGCGAGGTCGACGATAACTCGATTGATGTCATCCTGGTTGAGCGAGTGTAGGCCCGAACGTTTCCCGGCGAATACCAGCTCCCCATTTTTGACCCATTTCAGGATGGCTTCGTTGACCAGACTGTCGTAAACCACCTTGTCTGCCGTCTCGATGAGCTCTTTGCCGCGCACCGTGAGTAATCCCGGATCGCCGGGCCCGGCACCGATGAGATAGACCTTTCCGGTTTTGTGATCGGGCATCTTCAACTCCACCGTGGTTCGAAAATTTCGGAGATGGATTCAGGTTTGCACATCAAGCCTTCCAATTCAGCAGCGCGTTCGTCGGGTTCTGTATTTTCAAACCACAGTTGCCCCTCTTCGGAAGCGAGATAGGCGTTGAAGCGCATGCGCAATTTCCCGTCTTCAATCTGTTGCTTGGACTGCTCGCGTGCCTCACCGAGAAAGTTTAGATAGGCATCGAGATTCTCTGAAAGCTGTTCTTCAATGTTTCGTCGCAGTCGCGCGCCATAGGAAGGCGATTTTCCGTTGGTGGATACCGATATGCGCAGGTCGCCGGAATCGAGAACAGCAGGAACACTGAAGCTACCGACGGTCGTGTCGTGTGCCGCGCAACACGGGATTCCCGCGTCGGCACACAGCTTCGCGATGTGTACGTTGACGCCCGGATCGTTCGTCGCCGCATGCACGAGCGTCATGCCGTCGATGTCGGCATCTTCAAATCGACGCAGGTGTTGCGTGTGCAAACGGAGTTCGCCGAAGCCCTCGTGAATCGAAGAACTGACGAGGGTTACCCGTGCGCCTGAGGCGACAAGGTGCCGTGTTTTGTGCAACGCGATGGGTCCGCCGCCGACAACCAAGCATAATTTCGATTCGAGATCGATTTGCATGAGATAGGGTTTCATCGCGTCACTCGAACTCCACTTTCTTCTGGATGTCGTGCTTTTTGATGCGGTATTGGAAGGTTTTGTAGGTCATACCAAGCAGCTCGGCCGCCTCCTTGATGCGTCCGCCCGATTGTTCCAGGGCTTGTCGCATGAGATCCTGCTCAAGGTCTTCCAGATTGACCCCGCCCGAAGGCAACGCGTATTCCGCCGGTTTTGAACTGGGTTGACTGAACTTTTCCGGCAACTGATCGACGCCGATGGTTGGCGCGTCCGAAAGAATGAAGAGTTGCTCGAGTGTATTTTCCAGTTCGCGCACATTGCCCGGCCAGCGATAATTTTGAAACTGTTTCAGCGTGTCCATGTTGATTTTCGGTGCCGGTTTGCCCATCGAGCGGCTGAGCTTTTCGCGGAAATGTTGAATCAGCAGGGGAAAATCATCGCTACATTCGCGCAATGGAGGAAGATTCACGTTCAACACATCGAGGCGATAATACAGATCCTCGCGGAATTCGCCGTTGGCCACCCGATCCGGCAGATCACGGTTTGTCGCCGCAATCACACGCACATCCACTTGCACCGATTTGCTGCTACCGATGGGTTCAACGATGCCGTCCTGCAACACACGCAACAATTTCGCCTGACTTTCCAGCGGCATATCACCGATTTCATCAAGGAATAACGTGCCGCCGTCGGCCGTCATAAACTTGCCCTGGCGACTGGTGTCGGCCCCCGTGAACGCGCCTTTTTCGTGGCCGAAGAGTTCGCTTTCCACCAGCGTGTCCGGGATGGCGGCGCAATTGACGACCACGAAAGGTTTGTCTTTGCGTGGACCGTTGAAGTGGATGTGTCGCGCCACGAGTTCCTTGCCCGTACCCGATTCGCCGCGAATGAGTACAGTGGTTGTGAGGGGCAAGGCGCGCCGGATGATATCGTAAACCTGTTGCATGCTTGCGCTGTTTCCGATGATGTTGCCGAGAGAGGAAGTGTCGGAGACCAGTTTACGCAGGTTCACGTTTTGACGTTTGAGGTCCTGTTTTTCGAGCACACGCTCCACGACAATGAGTAGTTCATCCTTATCAAAGGGTTTCGAAAGGTAATCCGCCGCGCCCTCCTTCATCGCACGAATGGCCGTTTCGACGGTGGCGTGCGCCGTCATCATAATGACTTCCATCTCGGGGCGAAGTCGTTTCGCTTCCGGCAACAATTGCAGCCCATCCATCTCCGGCATCTTCATGTCGGTGATGAGTAAATCGAAAGATGACGACTCCAATTGATCCATCGCCGCGACTCCGGAGTCCGCCGTGGACACGGCGAATCCAGCGTTCGACAAAATGTCATGCAGCACTTCACGCTGAACTTGGTCGTCTTCGGTAACAAGGATGGATTCGATCATTTTGAAGGCTCCTGGACACGTTGAGTCGTGGCTTTCTGCGAACCCCAGAGAAGCCCGCCAACCCATACTCCAATCGGCGCACAAAACGTCCGTGCCACGGCATAAGCGACAGGCACCACCTCCAAGAATGAAACCAGATTTAACAGTCCCAAAATCAACACCAATATCGCCAACGCATTGGCGTGTTTTCTTTCGTTACGGCCCGCCGTAGCCGCGGTAAAATAGCCGCCGAACGCGGCATTCGCAAAGTCGAGAGCCAACAGCACAAATATAAACATTAACGACATGGTTCCAGCGGATAGTGTACCGTCTTCTGCAAGTACGGGTTGTGCCTCGGGATACAGGCTGAACATGAAGCGTCCGTAAGTCATCGCCAGTATCATCATGAGTATGAAACCCAATGCGACTGCTAATATGCTTCTAAACATGAGAATTTCCGAGATTTGTTGTGGTTCCACTCACTAGGATATCGAATTCAGGGGTGTTTGGTAAACCCGTTGGCTTATACGGGTACTTCGACAAACTCGTGCTCAATCGTTGCGCCGTCCAATGTGAAGAGTCGGAATCCTTTTTCCTTGGTGCCGTCGAAGTTGTTGCGCGTGGTGCTGCAACAGGCGGTCGTCGTGAAGAGGGTGCCGTTTTGTTCTTCTATCTGGTTGCCGTGAAAATGACCCGACGCGACGAGTTTGAGCGTGTGATCGGAGAAAAGTTCCAGCACGTCATCCGCATTCGCCACACGATAGGCCTTCGTGTTGGGGTTAAACGGATGATGCGCAAACAACGCAATGGGTCGCTTCGGATCAATGCCCGCGATTTGCCCCTTGAGCCAGACCAGCCGCTCCGGCGGAATCGTAACCGTGCTTGCGGTGCCGTTGCAGGTGTCCAGACCGATAAAGGCCCAGCTGGATTGTTCTTCCTGCTGCCACTGCCGATCCACGAAAGACGCGTCGTAATTCACATACCCGTTTGTGGTGCTGGCATCGTAATCGTGATTGCCGGGAACGCAAAAATAAGGCTTCTTTAGTTGATCCAGTGCTGCTTTGGAAAGGGTCATCTCAGATTCAGTGCCGTCCGATCCCAGATCGCCGATGACCACGGTGAAATCCACATTGTCCAGCGCGTTGATCTGTTTCACGGCGCGATTCACGATGGCGACACTGTCCTCGTCGAGAATATGCAGGTCGTTGATGGCCGCGACGGTGACGGGACCCTCCACGCCAAACACCGATCCGCCTGCGACAATACGCAGGCACCCGGCCAATCCCAACCCCGCACTCAATCCCATAAACCGTCGCCGCGAAAGACTCATTTCATCATCTCCATGCCTTCAAGGAGCCTCGAAAGCGAAAAATCCTATAGCCAGTTATGGTAAGCTTAGCACGAATGACCGCGCCCACGCTGTTTCGCGCGGTCTCGACGCGTCGAAGCTAAGGATGGGGTGGAATGACAAAAGAAACGACGAATGTAGCGGTATTGGGTGGCGGACCGGCGGGTTATGCAGCGGCATTTATGGCGGCGGACTTGGGCTTGGAGGTCACGCTCATCGAGTTGGATACCAATCCCGGCGGCACCTGTCTCTATCGCGGCTGCATTCCTTCCAAAGCGTTGTTGCACGTCGCCAAAGTCATTCATGAAGCCGAAGAAGCATCCCATTTCGGGCTGAATTTCGGAAAACCAAAAATCGATATCGATCGCGTGCGGGAAGCGACCCGTGAAATCGTGAAAAAAATGACGGGCGGACTCGGCCAGTTGTGTAAAGCGCGCAAAGTTCGTTACATTCAGGGTCGCGGTTCGTTCATGGACTCCCACACCCTTCACATTTCGCTGGCCGAGGGCGGTGAGATGACACTTGGTTTCGAGAACGCCATCATCGCGACCGGATCGCGACCGGCCACTTTGCCGCATCTGGCGCTGGAATCGGATCGTATGATGAACTCCACCGATGCGCTCGAATTGGAGAGCATCCCGAAGACCTTGCTCGTGATTGGCGGCGGGTATATCGGCCTGGAACTGACGACGGTGTACGCGGCACTGGGTTCGAAGGTGACGGTCGTGGATATTGCGCCTACGCTGCTGGCCGGAGCCGATGCGGATCTGGTGAAACCGCTGGCGGTACGTATGAAGGAACTATGCGAGGCGATCCATCTTGAAACCACGATCAACAAACTAGAAGAAACTAAAACCGGAATCAAAGTGTCACTCACCTTTCCGGATGGCAAGACAAAATCGCATACCTTCGAGAAAGTGTTGATGAGCGTTGGACGTAAACCCAACTCCAGTGGCATCGGCCTCGAAAATACCGATGTCGTCGAAACCGAGCAGGGTTTTGTGGAAGTGGACGAACAAATGCGCACGGCGGAGTCCCATATTTTCGCAATCGGCGATCTCGTGGGACAGCCCATGCTCGCGCACAAGGGTAACGCTGAAGGGCGCGTGGCGGCGGAAGTGATCGCCGGAAAAAAATCGGCCTTCGACGTGCGCTGCATTCCCGCCGTCGTATTCACGGACCCCGAAGTCGCGTGGGTTGGCATCACGGAAGCCGAAGCCAAAGCCGCCGATCGCGCCGTGAACGTGGGCAAGTTTCCCTGGGCAGCATCCGGTCGCGCGACAACCGTAGGACGCAACGATGGTCTGACGAAATTGATTTGCGATGCCGAAACCGATGAAGTGCTGGGCATGGGACTCGTCGGCGTCGGAGCTGGTGAATTGATTGCCGAAGGGGCACTCGCCATCGAAATGGGCGCCAACGCGACGGACCTCGCCCTCACCATTCACCCCCATCCCACGCTCAACGAGACCATCATGGAATCGGCCGAACTCGTGCACGGCTCCTCCACCCACATCTACCGTCCGCCTCGGAAAAAGAAGAAGGCATAACTTCCATGTCGACCCTTCCCCCCGATACCGGCATCATTCTGATCGATCATGGATCGAAGCGGGTCGCGGCGAATGACTTGTTGCTGGAAGTCGTGCGGGTGTTCAAGGAGACAACCGGGCATGCCATCGTGGAGCCCGCGCACATGGAATTGGCGGACCCGACGTTGATGGAAGCGTTTTCGGCATGCGTGGAACAGGGCGCGAAAGAAGTCGTGATTCACCCGTATTTTCTGGCACCGGGACGTCACAGCACGGAGGATATCCCGCGTATGGCCGAAGAGGCGGCGGCCTTGTTTCCGTTAATTCCCTATCACGTGACGGAGCCACTGGGGATCGATTCGCGATTGAGCGAGGTGATTTTGCAACGGATCAACGAGTCGCTGGAGTAGAGAAATTACTCTTCTGCCGGTTTCGCTTCTTCCTCGATCTCTTCCGGCGCACCCGCAATCAGACGTTGCGCGAGCAGGATAGCCAGGCAGATGGCCGTCATGACGAGCCCACCCGTTTCGCGTGCGACTTCGTTGGTGATCCAATTGTCGAGACTGTCAGGGAGCAATAGAATTCCGCCGACGAGCGTACCGACGATTCCGATGACGAGCAGCCACACGTCGTAGCGATCACGCAATGCGTTGAAGGCCATCACTGCGCCGTAGCCGTATACCATAGCCCATACAATTCCGTCCGGATCGTTGTATTGCACCAGTATCGAGGCAATCATCGCGAACAGAATAAATCCATTTAGTGCTTTCTTCACACCTATTCCTTTCGGGCCCGGTATTGAGTCGAACTACCGCGAACAGTATACCGAATCGCGACCAAGCCGAGCCAATCCCTACTTGGGTTCCTGTAAAAAGGCCAACAGATCGGCCATGGACTGCGGCTCCATTTCGGTTTCCAGTTCCTCCGGCATCAGAGAGAGTCCGCTGGAGAAAAATTCCTGAATGTCCCCGCGCGAGACCGAATGCTCGCCTTCCGCATCACGCAGGGTCACGCCGTCCGCATCGTCCCGCACGACAATACCGGTGAAGAAATCACCGTCGAGGGTTTCGAGGTTGTAGGCGATATAGTTGATGTCCGTCGCGGCATTGGGGTCAACGATGTCGTGTAGTAGGGTCTCGCTGCTCTTGCGGAAAATTTCCGTGAGATTCGGGGCAAGATCCACGCCGAGATCCCCTACCGTGTGGCATTTCGCGCAAAGTTCCGAGAAGAGATCGCGTCCTTTGAGTGGGTCGCCTTGCAATTCCAGCGCGGGCCGCATCCGTGCCATCGCCTCTTTACGCGTGACGACTCCGGCATCGGTGAACAGCTTCTCTGCGCGTTCCTTGATACCCGGCGCACGTGAAAACAGCAAGGTTCGGCGTCGTTCCAGATGGAAATTCATCTCACCCAGCGAAAGGTCCGCGTTTTCCAGTGCGGTCAGCAGCAGATCGTGATTGTCCCGCTTGTACAACAGAATATTGCCCGCCTGCGTACGCACACTTGGTCCCAGCGTATCCCAGCGGTCTACCAACTTCTCGGCGACTTGCTGTCCGCGAATATCGCCGAGTTGGGCGATGGCTTCTTGTTGCAATTCCTTAGGTTGGCGCGGGTCCAGCATAGCGAACAGTAGCGGCACACGTTTTTCTGGCGTATCGAAGGTGGTCAAGCGCAAGTGATCGACCCTGGATTCTGTGGATTGCGATGCATCGGTAGCCAGTTTCGCCGATGCCCCCAGTTCCCGACGCTGTTCTTTTGAGGGATCCACGCCCAACGCTTTCGCGACGCTCCAGCTGGCCCGTTTTAGCGACAGAGAGTCCGTTGAACTCAAGCCGTTCAGCGTACGTGTGACGGGTTTCGTCGTCAGCGATTCCTGGTCCACCGTGCCGTCTGCAAGCCCGAGCAACAAGCCCTCCAGAGCCGCTTCTTTATGCGCGTCGCTACGGTCTTCCAAGGACAGTTCCGCCAGCGCGACCTCGAAATCGTTGGGTGATCGTTCCTTACCGATGGTTCGATACAAGGACGCGAATAACTCACGGGAATCTTCGCCAATCGATAAGGCATCGTTCGCCCACAAGGCTTGAATCAACGGCAACGGTACTTTTCCAACTGCGCTCGTGATGGCAAGGCGCGACCATTCGTCTGCGATGTCCTTCTCAGCAATCCAAAGCAGAAGGTCAAAGAGTTCTGCGTCTTTATCTTCTATGCCCCCGGAAATGAGCGCCATGATCATCCGGTTACGTCTACTTCCTTCCATGCGTGGTCCAGGAAGAGACTCTTTAATAAGCCTTGGTGTCGCGCCATTGCGACCACCCATCAACATGCGTTCTTTAACATACGGCGAGGTGTTGAGACGTTTCGCGGCAATCCAATAGGCGTTCTCGGAGATGACGTTATTATTCGAGAAAAAATTCGCGGCCAACAGTTCATCTGACAGCTTCCCGATCCCTTCTAACGTCCACAAGGCCCCTACTTGAGCACCAGGAGGAGTGCCGCGCGTGTTTCGAATGAGATGCTCCAGTTCCGGTGCGACATCGGTAGCGTTGCGTTCAATCAACAGGCGTTGCGCCGTCTTTCGATACCAGCCGTTCTGATGATTGAGCGACTCGACGAGCTGTTTGTTCGTGGCTTCATCCAGATTCACATCGATTTTTGGATTTGGTACAGGTGTAGCCTTGATACGCTCGACGTTCGCCCGATTGTGTTCGTTATCCGCCGCGCCTTCGAGAATGGGCAGCAAGTGCTTGTTCAGCCGAATACGATAAATACGCCCTGCTTCCTTGCCAGCATCCAAGTCGAGATTCTCCTCCATCTCGTCGGGAATCCATTCAGGGTGCTCGATAACTTCGCGATACATGTCCATCAAATAGAGTGACCCGTCTGGGCCAACGGTCATATTCACCGGACGAAAGCCGCGGTCTGTTGACGCGAGGAAGGCCTTCTTGGGACGATCTCGATCTCGAACAGCTGTGAGTACCGTGCCGTTCCTGTAGGCGTGCAAAAAATCAACATGGACCAGGTTGAGTACGACATCGCATACGAATACGGCGTCGTTAAATCCGTGTTGACCATAACCGCGGAATCCAAACGCGCCTCCGCTGTAGTGGGTGATTCCGCAGCCACCGGAGAAGTAACCCGATTGCTCGGGATGGTTGACGCGGGTATCTTGCGTGCCGATGGGATAGATGCGAGCGAGACCATTTTCTTCGTGATCGGAGATCTGGGCGAGGGATGCGCCGCGCGGCATGGGGATATTCTGCAGATATTTTCCGGGGAACACGAGTTGGCTGATGTGTTGCGTATTGTGTGTGGAGAACCAGCGACCGTAGTTGTCGTGCGTGATGCCGAATCCCCCGGAGGAACGTCCGAATTTTTCGAGCGCACGGGGTTGGTCTTTTCGCGAGGACCACTTAAAGCGCATGTCGTCGAAGCGCATCGATATTTTTTCGTCGGGGGTGTCTGCGAAATGTATCATTCCCGAATTGCCGCCGTTGGCGATGTAAATCCAGTTGTCCAGCCCGATGGTCAGGCCGTTGATGTTGTGCTGCTGATTGTCCACCGTGAATCCGGTCAGCACGACTTCGCGTACATCGGCCACGTCATCACCGTCCGTGTCTTTGAGGAACAAAATATCGGGCGGCGATGCCACGAGAAACCCGCCTTCGTACGGCAGCAACGATGTTGCTACTTCAAATCCGGTCGCGAAGACCTTGCGCGATTCATACACGCGGTCATCGTCCTTGTCTTCCAGCAACACGATATTGCCGCTACGTCCGGGAAAAGGATATCCCGGCATTTCCATGACAAACATGCGTCCCTGTGCATCGAATTCCATGTCAACGGGATCGATGATGGCCGGTTCATGCGCGACAAGTTCGATTTGGAAATCGGGATGCAATTCGAAAGTGGACAAGGCCTCTTCCGGCGGCACGGCCATGCATATTGTAGCGGTTAGGCCTAAAAACAAAGGTAAAACAGTCTTAATCACGGTGTTTCCTTTCATGAATTACGGCTTAATCAGGTCGGCCTGATAATGCAGGTTGATAATGGCCCGGTTGACCAGGCGTTCTCCGGCACCGACCTCCACCTGAGTGGCGGATGCAGCCCCGTAACCCCCTTCAGCGCAGGCTTTGATGGTCGGGAAATAACGGAGTCGCCCGTTGCAATAGCCCAGGAAAAACGTATGCTCAATTCCGCTGCCAGCCTTCAAGTTGAGACCATGCTCCACGAAAAATTCGCCGGGGAACGTCGCCAACGCGAGAGTATCACCAAGCAGCACGGTATTCACCTCCGCGATATGTTCTCGTTTGTCACGCTCCAGATCCAACCGTCCCGCAAGCGGGATGACTTCCGTGTGAAAATTGATCGCCGGGTTCGATTCAAAATCTCCGATGGTCTTGGAAACTCGAATCACTTCTTCGGCAACCGCACGACCCATTTTTTCCGCCTGCTCAAACCCGCCTTCGGCAGGAGGGGTCTTGTCCCAGAAAGGATTGATGTCCCCAGCGGCGCCTTGCATGAACATGACCTGTCCGCCCAGCGCTTCTTCGGCGATGGACATCATGTATCCGGGATAATCCGCCGAGATGTCGAGATTCTCCGGTCCAAGGATGACCGGGTGGCACTGAAAATTCACGAGATGCGCGATGGGCGATCCTGAAGCGTCATTAATGCGAATCACACCCAATGAATAATCCACCGGACTCGTCGGAACGCGATCACGATTCACCCAGAACATCTCCGCTTTGCCGTCCGCTATTTTGCGGCGATTGAAGCCCTCCTCCACGCGTCCCGTTCCTACGCCCAGGGTAGCGGGTTTCAGATTCTGCGAGGCACGAATGATGGCGTCCGCAATTTTCGCCTCCATGTCCCGCGCATAGGGTTTTCGTTTCGACGGGAAATCCGCCTGCAATCCCGGGGTGGAGTGACTGTGCGAGGCCACGCACAGCAGATTCGTGAGGTCTGTCTTTTTTGCGACCAGTTTCTGGACGTTTTTCAGGTTTTCCCCGGTGAATGTGCCGAGATCCAGGGTGACAATCACCAAATGCTGGTCTCCACTGCGCAATACGACCGCTTTCGCGTAAAGCCGGTCATGCACGCCCTGCGAGACATTCTTACCACGGGCACCGTAGCCGTACATAAGCCCACCGAGGGGTGGGGTAAGGTCCGATTTCGCGACACCGGCCATGAATTCGGCCGATGCCGCACCCATGAAACTTTGCAAAACGACGAGTGCGACGATTATCCTGTTCATTGCTGTTCTCCAAGGAGTCTGGATCGAAAGTTACGTAATGTAGGCTATCAGATTGCTGGTGGACTGTCTAGTATGGCGGATGCCCAGAGATTAAATGATGAATCATCTGATACGAAGTCTATTTCGAATTTTATGGTTGCTGATTTTGGTGACCTTGATTGTCTCCTGCGACAACTCAAGCAGCGGCGGGCCCAACGCGGATGCGCCGAACATCATCATCATTCTGGCCGATGATTTGGGCTATGGCGATCTCAGCGGATACGGCGCGACCTTGGTAGACACGCCCAACGTGGATCGACTCATTCGCGAGGGTCGCAAGTTCAACAACGCGCATTCCCCGTCTTCCGTCTGCACGCCGAGTCGATATGGATTACTCACGGGTGAGTACGCCTGGAGGACTCGATTGCAGGCCGGCGTGTTGCATACTTCCAGCACTCTGTTGATCGAGGAGGGGACCGATACCGTCGCGACGTATCTCAGTGATCGCGGCTATACCACGGGATGCGTCGGGAAATGGCATCTGGGTTTTCAGACCGAATATCCCGTGAACTGGAATATTCCGTTGAGTCCCGGGCCCTTGGAAGTCGGGTTTGATTATTACTACGGCGTGCCCACGAGCCCGAACTTGCCGCCCTTCGTCTACGTTGAGAATCATGAAGTCGTCGACCGTCAACCCGGTGAGGTCATTGAAATTGTCGATGGCGTAGAAGTCTCCGGCATTGAAGCCAGCCGGAAAGCCAACGAAATTGGTCGGCGGACGACGGAAAAAGCTGTACAGTTTATTGAAGAGAACAAGGACGATCCGTTTTTCCTCTATGTCGCGACTTCGTCAGTGCATTTTCCGCTCTCGCCGGACAACGAATTCGTGGGCACGAGTCCTTTGGGTCCGTATGGCGATTTCGTACACGAGTTTGACTGGACCGTTGGGCAGATTCTGGATTCACTGGACGCGAACGGACTGACCGAGAACACGCTTATCATCGTGACCAGTGACAACGGCGCGTGGAGTTACTTCACCTGCGATACGGCGCACGAAGCCAATGGTGTGCTGAAAGGTGCCAAGGGCCTGATTGATGAAGGGGGTCACCGCGTACCCATGGTGGCGCGATGGCCCGGCGTCATTGAAGCGAATTCGGAATCCGACAGTCTGGTAAGTCTGGTCGATCTGTTTTCGACTCTTGCATCTGCAATCGGCGGCGCGATTTTTCCAGACCAGGCCGTCGACAGCGTGGACCGGTGGTATGCCTTTGTGGACGAGACGGTACGTTTTCCAACGCCGGAAACCGAATCCACTGTGCATCATTCCTGGCGGGGCAAATTCGGTATTCGCGTGGGCGACTGGAAATACATTCCTGAGCAATTACCAAAGGAGTTCAGCGAACCCGAAGGCGACGCGCTTGGCGATGATTCGCGATCCACCTGCGTGGTCGATCTTGACGATACGCTTTCACCGGAGCAATTGTATAACTTGAGCGACGATCTGGCAGAAACCACAAATCGTATAGACGATTTTCCGGAAATTGCGACGGAACTAAATGAACTATTGAATCAGGTTATTGAGGGTGATCCTTAACCGATAAGGGTCGGCCCAACCGAGACATGGAGATGAACGATGAATCGACGAACAACATTTATTGTGGTGGGTGGGCCGATTTTCTCGGGTATACAGATTCATTGATGACATTTATGAGAAAATACCATAACATCCTGACGAGGATGTTCGGAGTCCTGTTCGGACTTAGCATTATTCTTAGTGGCATCAGGAGTTATCAAGGTGATCGCGCAGGATACCGAAATATTTACAACGAATTAATCGTCAGCGAGTGGGCCATATTCGTTGGCGTTTTTATTATTGTCGTCTCACTGACTCCGATTTGGCTGGTCAAGAAGTTAAGAAGTTTGGACAAAAGCACCACGACTGAGAAAAAGCGAACGACAAAAATAGACCGTCGCAAAAAGGCATAATTCGATAAAGCTTCAAAGTCGCAAGAATGGCGAAATTGGTAGCACCTGGAAATTTCGAAATCGCAATGGAGATTAAATCATGAAAAGAACTCTCGTACTAGGTGCCTTTTTGGTCGCACTCGTAGCGCTTCCGGCGGAAGCCGTTGAAATGAAAGCCGGTGTCGCGAAAGGCTCTATCTCCACTACTGAGCCACTTGTGCTGACGAACGGCCCGAATGCCAAAGGCATATTCAAGGACATCATGGCGCGCGTGCTGGTGTTGAACGATGGAAACCAGCGATACGTGATCGCGACCTACGATCTGAACTGCCTCGATGTCGCCACCGCGATTCTTCGTGAGCGGGTGAAGGGGGAACTCGACATCCCCATTGAAAATCTCGTGTTGTTGGCGACCCACAATCACAACGCGCCCATCCAGATTGCGCCGGGCAACTTTGAGTATGGGCGTGGACTCGCTGACACGATATTCGGACTGATTCAGACAGCCATCGCGAACGAGGTGGGACCGGTCACGGTGAATTTCGGAACCGGTGACGGCAAGTTTATTGTGAGTCGCGGACAAATTGAGCCGGATTACGAAATTCAGGCGTTGAAAGTGATGCATGGCGATCAACCGCTCGCATTGTTCTTCACCCACGGCACGCATCCGGCGCAAGTGACCAGCGATTACATCGGCACGGGGCATCCCGGATACGCGATGGATGAGATTGAAGCGGCGATGCCCGGCGTGCAGGCCATGTACGCCGATGCTTGCGGAGGCGATCAGTTCATCAAACGACCGAAAAAACTGAACAAGAAGATCGTCGCGGCCAAAAAAGAGGATGGCAAGGCTGCGGCACAGGCCCTGCGCGAAAAATTTACGCGAGAAACCGGCAGAAAACTCGCGAAGGCGACTCTGAAAATTGCACGCGGTAAAATGATCGATGTCACCGGCAGCATTCGAAGCACGCACAATCGTATTGCGTTACCATTGGGCGATCCGATTTCGCTTGAAGAGGCGCGGACTCTCGCGAGCAAAGAAAAAGAGACAGGATTCGTCCCCTACCCCCACGATGCCCGCGGCTCCAACTGGGTTCGCATGTTGCTCTATTGGTATGAGAAAGATCTGCCTTTTCCGAGGACCACCGCCGATTTGGTCTGCACCGATGACACCTATTTCGTGGACAAGAATGATACCGAGATGCTCGAAAAGTGGGACTACAGCCTGCACGATACGCAACCGTGTGAATATGAAGAGGTCATCGTTTCGCGAATCGGCCCCTTGACCTTCATCGCCATGCAGGGTGAGGTGTGTGCTGGCATCGGATTGCGACTCAAGGCCGCGCTCAGAGCAGACGGGCCGACATTCGTCACATCCTACATGGGCGAACACAATCTCTATATCCCGACGCGAAAACTCGTCGAACTCAACACCTATCAGGCCAAGGTCATTCAGATTCAATACGCCTCCCCCGTACCCTGGTCACTGGACGTCGAAGACGTCATGGTCGACAGCGTATTACAAATCACACGCGACTTTTTGAAGGAGTGAGACCAATGAAGAATGTTTTTGTGGTTGGAATCCTTTTGTTTGTCACCTCGTTTGCACAGGCGCAGGGGGTTGATGGCATTCGCATGCGTTGGAGCCAACCGGTCGAGCCTTACAACGTCATCGAGAACATTTACTACGTCGGCGCGTCCGGAATTTCATCCCACATCATTGCGACTGACGAAGGACTCATTCTGATGGATACGGGTACGACGCTTATGGTGCCTCAAATCAAGAGGAATATCGAGACGCTGGGATTCAGCATCAAAAACGTAAAGGTGATTCTGTCCAGCCACGCGCACTGGGATCACGTTGAAGGCCACGCCGAAATGAAGCGGCGCACCGGCGCAACGATTGCCGCCCTCGGAGAAGATGCCGAAGCAATTTCCAACGGCGTGGACAATTCAGCGCTCGGCGGAGACGGCTGGGAAGCAGTGGAGATTGACCGCGTACTCAAGGATGGCGATGTCGTAACACTGGGAGGCGTAGAATTGACCGCGCATCATACGCCTGGCCATACCAAGGGTTGTACGACCTGGACGATGAGCATCGAGGATAGGGGCAAGAAATACAACGTCATTTTTATCGGCGGCACCAGCATAAACGGCGGTGTCAACCTCGTGGGAAATACGCGGCATCCGGGCATTCTTGAGGATTACGCGAAAACCTTTCAAGTATTGTCGAATCTTGAGGTAGACGTTTTTCTTGCACAACACCCATCCATGTACAATATGGTGGAAAAGATGAACGCTCGCGCGGTGGATGCAGGCACGAATCCATTCATCGATCCAGAAGGATATCGAACATTCATCGACGGGAAGAAGCGAAATACCAGAAACAACGAGCGCGTGAAACCGCCGAGTGATCACGCCGATCCCGTAAACGCCCACTTTCCGAATGTATCATAACCTGTTCATATACAATAGATTATAGGATTGAACCCCGTCGATTTGTGGTTTCCGCGAGTTATCTCCCGTTGGGCACGTATTTTGAATTAGTGAACTACATTTTCCACGAAGTGAATACATGATATATAATGGTGGCCTCTACGGTCATACGACCTCGAGCCGGGCATTTTTTTGAAGGGAATTAGAATGAGAATTTTGAGAACACTAACATTGCTGGCGCCAGCGCTGGCCATCATGGCGACTACCGCAATTGCGCAGGATACGGCGGACGGAAAACCGATTCTTCGTCGCGCATCGGACTTTGCCGCGCGCCTCAACGGATTCACGGTGGATTTTGAAGTCGATGTGGATTTTGAAGTCGATGACGATAAGGAGCAGTTCATTACGGACTACACGCTAGCCTTTCGGCGCCCGATGGAAGCCTCGGTTCACATGAACAGCCGGTATTCTGAAATCCACTTTTATACCACATCGAGTACCACGACAAAATATGTACCTGAGTACGAGCAGGTGCAGGTGACCAAGAAAGGAACCTTACCCTACAATCTGTTGCGCGGTGCGTCGATTGGAACGATTCTGCCTGCGATTGCCATCATGGGCGAATTCACCAAGGAGGTTCCGCTAGGCAGTGTATTGACCAGCGAGAAGGCCATCCAACATATTGGCGAAGAAGAAGTGAACGGCATATTGTGCGACATCGTTCGTTTCGACTACGCGGACTTCACCTGCGACATCTGGATTCAGCAGGGCGATGAAGCCCTTGTGCACAAGGTCGTGCCCAACCTGTCGGCCGTTGAAGAAAGTCTCAAAGAACGCGGGGGCGAAGTGAAGAAGTATTATGTCGGCCTAAACGTACTGCACTGGCAACCCAATGAAGTGACCGACGAATCGCTGCTCTATGAGCCAATTGAGGGCATCGAAAAAGTCGCCCAGTTCTATCGCAAACAACCGCCCCCTCCTGCCGAAGTGTTGATCGGCAAAGTGGCCCCTGCAATCTCGCTGACACAACTTGATGGGCAGCCCTTTGATTTGGCCTCGAAGAAAGATAATGAAATCGTAATCCTAGACTTCTGGGCGACGTGGTGCGGACCGTGCCGCCTGGGCATGCCGATACTAAACAAGGTATCCAAAGAATTCGCCGATAAAGACGTGCGCCTCTATGCCGTTAACCTCAGAGATACTCCTGAGCAGGTGAACGCGTTTCTGGAAAGCACGGAAATGAAGGATCTCAATGTGGTATTGGATTCTAACGGCGATACCTCCGAACCGTATATGGCCAGTTCGATTCCGCTGATGATCATGATCGGCAAAGACGGAACAGTGAAGAAGGTGCATCTGGGCGTGACACCGAAATACGAAGAAGAAGTGCGCGCGGATTTGGAAGAGCTTACAAAAGACTAAAAAAGTAGCGAATCCACCGCTTGTGCTCATCTGGGCACAGGCGGTTTTTTTATGGACTGTCCTCATTTTCCAGATCGCCGATGATGCGGTCCACCAATCCCTCAGCATCTTCGAGCACCACGTGCGAAAGCCATTCGTTGTCAGGAAAAATCATCACATTGGCACCCTCTTCGCAGCGATCCATGCACCCGGACTGGCTGATGCGGATGCGGGTTCGGTAACCCCGCTCCTTGACCAATTGCTTCATGCGATCACGCAGCGCCTGACTATCGCGCGATGCACAACAAACGCGTTCGCCCTCTTCGCGTTGGTTGCAACACACGAAGACGATCTTTTGATGAGGAAGCGACTTCTTTTCCATCGACTCAGCCCTTTCTATTTCGACAACGAACAGAAAAGAGATCCGCGTCGTTCAGATACACCGACATGCGAAGGGTTTTTCCGGTCAATGCGGACAGATCGGATTCCCCGCCCCACGTTACGACGCGTTCGATTTGGTCGCCGAGGATCTCGTCACATTTACCACGCGTGAATCCTGGAATGCGCTCGCCATCCAGCGTGCGTAACTCCACGCGCACCGTTCCCGCCGCCGAAGTCGAAAAATTCAACACGAGCTCGTTTCGGTCCAGCACGAAGGGTTTGGTATGCAACACGCCGCCTGTGTAGGCACCGTGAACCGAGACGAAACCATCGGTGCGTAAGGTCATGCGTTGCAGATAATGCGTTGTTTGCCCGTAATTGCGCTGAATATAAAACGACATTTCTTCTGGACCCGTCGGAACAAGACCGAGCGCGGGATAATTCGTACGCGAACTCCAATTGTTCAATCCGATGCCCGGACGCACGAAGCCTTCCATGAAGGTGCGGGCATACTGCGTGCCGCCCCGCGAGGTCATCAACACCGTATCCGAGCAATCGCCCGAATAGCTGGCCTGACCGCCCAGAGCCTCGAATTGCGCGGGATCGACCACACGACGTCCAGGCATAAACCGCGCGGCAATGGCCACATAAAGACTTGGATCGCGAAAATAGGGCTGCGTCTGATTGGTGTACAGGTGCTCACGCGGCGTGTCGCTGTAAGTCATTTCAATTGGCTCGGTCCAATGGATAAAATCGGTCGAGGTGGCCCGCGCAATGGATCGATAGCCTCGAAAATCGCCTTCGGACCATACGCGAAAGTAACACAGATACAATTGCTCCGACTCCGACCAGAACGCGATATTTTGCGAATCGAAGGCGCCCTTGGTGATGGCGGGCTCTTCAGTGATTTTGCTCCAGTGAAGTCCATCGGGCGAGACGAAGGGGACAAGTTTCGATTCCAGTGTGCCCGCCATCGCCTTGTAGCGTTCCGATGCGGGTACGCCGGGTCGCGTGTCAATAAACGGTGAAAAATTGTGCGAGAAGGGTGCCTGCCCCATGAGTACAACATTGTTCTCGGTGCTTCCGTCTATTTCGTGGATACCCAGATCGGGTTTCGTCCAATGGATGCCATCCGTGCTTTCCGCGTAACACGTGGTCTCCGTGTCCGAGCCGTCTTTTCCGGCTTCGGGCAATCCACGATAATACAGTCGATAACGATCATCATCATGCAGCACCGTGGCGTATCCACAGTAGCGGCCCTCCCAGGGCTTGTCGAAGGTCAACACCGATTCGCTTGCCCGTGGTTCCCACAATTTCAGCCGCGCGTCGCCTTCAATCGACTCGATGAAATGGTGATCGACAAACAGCTGCGGCCTATCTCCCAGCGTCAATTCGACCGATTCCTGTGCGACACTTGGCGCAACAATCCCCAGCACGGCAACGAGCCAACTCCAGCCAACGGATCGACGACTATTCACAGCATTTCTCCTTCTGATGATGCGTCTAGTGTACCCTTTTTTTCGTGAGTGCCGCCAAGTTGATTCTGCGCCGCATCTACACTAGACTGGGTCCATTGGACGGACGAGGAGACTTCCTATGCCTACGGTGTTGGTACCCGTTGCAGACGGCAGCGAAGAAATGGAATTGATTACCATTGTGGACGTGTTGCGTCGTGCGGAAATCGACGTGACCATCGCGAGCCTGAGCGGAGAAGCCATCACTGCCAGTCGCGGCACCCGCATTATTCCCGACGCGGCCCTGGCTGATGTGTTGGATGACAACTTCGATCTTGTCGTGTTGCCCGGCGGCTTGCCCGGGGCGGATAACCTCGACAACGATCCGCGTATCCATGTCTTGCTTAAACGAAACGTTGCCGAAGGGCGACTCGTTGGTGCCATCTGTGCCGCTCCGCGAGTTTTGGCCCATGCGGGGCTACTGGACGGAAAACGCGCGACCAGTTATCCCGGATTTCTCGACGACATTGCGCCGGAAGTGTCCTCTACCGGTGAAGCGGTCGAATGGGATGGCAACGTGGTGACTTCGCGCGGTCCCGGCACGGCGATGGACTTTGCGTTAACCTTGATTGAAGTATTGCGAGATGCCTCGGTTCGAGAGACGATCGAATCGGGTTTGGTGCGAACCTAAATCACCCCTTGGGGAAAGGAAAAACCGATGGCTGTATCCATGGTAAAAATTCGGGCATTTGTGGCTGGCGTGGTAGCGATTGTCGTATTGGTAGTAGGCGGATCGGTGGCCATCACGGCACTCGGCGCAGACCTTCCACTAATAGGCGATATCGCGGGAATTTTCGGCGTGGAGCCCGGTGCCGCCAACGAATAGGCGTGTCCTACAGCTGAATCAGTACCTTCATGACTTCACGGGCATTGGCGCGGCGAAGGCCGTGTACCCCTTCGTCCAGACTGTAGGTTTCGGACACCAGCGGCAATACCGAGACGGCTTTCGTGTCCAAGGATTCCAGTGCTGGACGAAACGGTCCGCAACGCGACCCGATGACTCTAATTTCGTTGATCACCGGAACGCTCATCTCCAGCGCTGTGGGATGGGTCACCGTCGTTTTCAAAATGATGGTGCCTTCCGGACGCACCAGCTCCATGGCACGCGTGAAGCCTTCGTAGGAACCCGTGGCATCCACCACAATGTCGGCATGGTTGCGTTGCATCGGTTCGTAGACATCCGCAGTGGGGATTCCAAGCTCTTTCAAGATTTCCAGCTTCCAATCGTTTCGACCCACGCACAACATGTGTTTTGTGTGCGGGCTTAGCACCTGCGCGATGAGCTGGCCCAGTTTTCCTGCGCCTAAAACGACCACACGATCACTCTGCTCGATTTCGATTTGTTCAAGAATCCGGTGCGCGGCGGCCACGGGCTCCGTAAAGACCGCCGTCGTGTCGTCCATGGCGTCCGGCACGATGTGCAGGTTCTCATCCGGTAGCGTGAGGTACTCTGCGAAAGCCCCGTGGCGATTCAAGATGCCCAGTACCGTGCGGTTCGTGCAATGATTGGGCATCTCCCGCTGACAATAATTGCAGCGATGGCACGCACAATTGATTTCGCCCACGACGCGTTTACCGACAAGCGATTCGGTGTCCGATTCTTCTACAACACCAACGAATTCATGTCCGAGTGTTCCGGTAAAGCCCATGTACCCCTTCATCAATTCCAGATCGGTGTTGCACACGCCCGCTGTAATCACGCGAATGAGCGATTCCTGAGGCGTACGCTCAGGCATCGCGACATCCTGCAGCTTCACCTCGCCATCCAATACAAGCGCTTTCATTTCGTGTTCATTCCGATCCGCGTGTCGCGAAAGTTGCACTGTCCAAGGTCGGTAATCCACAATACGACCCGATAACGGCATTTAACGGAGTATAGTGCATGGGTACTGGACAAGTTCAAGGAGTAATACTGGCCGCGGGCCATGGATCGCGCATGGGCCCCTTTGGCGAGAACGTGCCCAAGCCGATTGCGCCGATATGCAACAAGCCATTGCTCGGGTATCAGCTCGACCAGATGCGCGCGTTGGGCATCGAAGACGTGATCGTGGTGATTGGACACTTGGGCGATCGCATTCGGGAGGCACTGGGCGACGGATCGGCTTACGGCGTGCGATTGCAGTATGTCGAGCAGAAGGAACGCCTCGGTCTGGCCCACGCCGTCGGGCAATTGGAGCCACATATCGACAAACCCTTTCTGTTGATGCTCGGGGACATCTATTTCGAAGTCGAAAACTTGGTTTCCATGATCGAGATTTTCGAATCCTCCGATGCCGCAGCCGTGTTGGCTGTGAAAGAAGAGCACGATCCCGACGCCATCAAACGTAATTTCTCGGTGATTTTGGCCGAGGACGGATCGGTCCGGCGCGTGATCGAGAAACCCCGCAAAGTGCCGAATAAACTCAAGGGCTGCGGCCTCTATCTTTTCGATGACCGAATTTTTGAAGCTGTTCGGCGCACCCCGCGTACGGCGATGCGCGACGAATACGAGCTGACCGATTCCATCCAGATTCTGATCGATTATGAATATCCCGTACACGTCGCGGAAGTCGTGCAATGGGACATTAACGTCACGTTTATCGGCGATCTCATTCATTGTTGCACCCACGAGCTCCAGAAAACGGGCGAAACATCCATTGTGGGCAATGATTGTTCGCTCGCCGACGGTGTGGAGCTCATCGATACCGTCGTGGGCAACAATGTCACCATCGAAAACCCTATTCGACTCGAACAATGCGTTGTGCTCGATGGCTCGACCATCAGTCAGACCACCAACTTGACCCGCGCGGTGGTGCGACCCGATGGCATTCTCACAGAAAACGATTAACTCTACAGGAACTGTCTCATGGCCTATCTCGTCATCAGCACCAGCTTGAAACCCGACAGTCTCAGTCGCACGATGGCGCGTCTGGCACTGGAAGACCTGCAACAGTGCGGTGTGGATACGCAATGGCTCGATCTGGCAGAGACCCCGCTACCCATCTGCGACGCGGCCGATTGCTATTCCGATCCCAATACGCAAGATGTTGCCGCACTGATAGCCGATGCCGAGGGTATCCTGGTGGCCACGCCCATTTACAACTATTCGTGCAGTGCCGCAGCCAAGAATCTCGTCGAGCTCACCGGGCAGAACTGGACTGGCAAGGTGGTGGGATTCCTGTGCGCTGCGGGTGGTCAAGGCTCGTACATGGCGATCATGGGCCTCGCGAACCATCTGATGCTCGATTTCCGCTCCGTGATCGTGCCGCGTTTCGTCTATGCCCAGGGCGAAGCGTTCTCCGGCGACGGCCTCGCGGACGACGATCTGAAATCTCGCATCAAGGACCTTGCCAAGACGCTGGTACGCTTCCATTCTGCACTGGCTGAGTAAGGTCACACGCATCACTCTGCCTCTGTCCCCAAACGTCTGCGAATCTTCTTGAGCGATCGATTTACCCGACGAAAAATGGTCGAGGCGTTGCGATCCATGATGCGCCCGATTTCGCGATACGACAGGTCGTGAACAAAGCGCAACTCCATTGTCACACGTTCATCGACGCTCAAGATGGCCTCCATCAGCTCCCGAACCTGAGCGAATTTTTCGGCCTTTTCTGCTCCATAGGCCAGCCCCTCTTCAACCTCCTCTTCCGTTTCGAACCATGGATTGTGCTTGTTGTTGAGTCCGTCCAACACGAAGTCGCCGGCCTGCGAACCGAGTCGTTGTGCGGGCAGAAAACCCCTCTTATCGGCAAGCGTTTTTGTAAACAAATGCTGATTGCGCTTGGTTAATACGGGTCTCATGTGCGGGCCTCCTGACACGTGGGTTGCGGTTTAGGAGCAACCTTAGGGATGGAGTCCTTCACAAGACCTTCGCAATTTTGATGCAAAACAGACGCTTTTTCTAGTTTCCTCGCGACATGGCTGGCAAAGAATTGCTACAATGCCAGCATCTATTTTGCATCGAGGTGATAACGTCGCCTCGAAACCCATTTTAGTACACGGAGGACCAACCCGGTGAGCATCAAACAAGAAATTCAGGACGCCATGAAGGATGCCCTGCGCAACAGGGAAACCTTGCGGCTCGATTGCCTGCGCATGGCCAAAGGCGCGCTACTGGTCAAGGAAAAAGACGGCACCGGTGAGCTGACCGACGATATGTCAATTGCCATCCTGCGTTCAGAAGTAAAAAAACGACAGCAAAGTATCGAGACCTATCAGGAACTCGGCAAAGACGATGTCGTAGATGTCACGAAACAGGAGATTGTCATTCTGGAATCGTTTCTTCCGCAACAATTGTCCGCTGAAGATCTGGAAGCCAAAGTACACGCGTATCTGACCGATCATCCCGAGATCAATCACGCGGGTCGGTTGACGGGTGCCATGAAAAAAGAACTGGGCGATGCCGCCGACGGCAAAATGTTGAACACGATCTGTCAGCAGGTGCTCGGTGGCTAGTCGCCGGCACACTGTCTTGACCAATTAGAAAAGGAACGTATCATGATGTACCGCTTGTTATTCGCATTGCTTATCACGACGACCATTATTGTTGGTTGTGGACAGTCTACGGACGAACCCACTGCCGAACCGGAAGCGATCGAGACCGCGTCAGAACCGGAAGCAACCAGCACGCCGGAAGATACGGCCGAGACGACGGAACCCGCTGAACCTGAAGGCGTCCCGATGCCCAAAGCGCTCGTTGGACTGGTTGAGGTGCCGCCGGAACTTACACTGACCGCCGCAGTCATGAAAGACGAAGCATCGAAACAGTATCATCTCGAAGCGGACACGAAACTGAACGTGGACAAGGTGCAGAACTTCTACATGAAAGTCTATCCGGAAAAGGGATGGACTGAAGACATGAACATGGCCCAAAAGGGCAACACCATCATCGGCTACAGCAATGACGACGGATTCCTGCTCGTCGTTGAAGCCAAAAAAGGCGGCAAAGGCAGTAAAGTCACCATAGACACCGGCACCCTGTAATTTTTGCACACAGGCGCGCCGACAGTAAACCGTTTCACTCCGAACATAGTCATAGAAGCATCAACTGGTAGATACTGATGTGCTTCATTACGCGGCACAGATTGAAGTTTGGAGATATTGAACGATGCGAAAACGTTTATTGCGCCCGATTCTAGTTATAGCGGTGGTCGGTGTGGTTTGGTACGCCTGGCAGAACCGACCCATCCACCTTGATCTTGATATGAGCGGCCCCACGGGCGAGTGGGCGGATTACGGTAACGACTCCGGGGGTACACGCTATTCGCCGCTGACCCAAATCACGACCGATAACGTAAAACATCTGGAGATCGCCTGGGAGTACCACACGGGCGACGTGTCCGACGGGAACGGGGAAGTCGACACGACCACCGCCTTCGAAGCAACCCCTATTCTCGTCGATGGTATCCTATATTTCCCAACGCCTTTCAGCCGGGTCATTGCGCTCGATCCCGAGACCGGTGAAGAACGCTGGGTACACGATCCCAAGATTGATCTGAGTGGAAATTATTCGAATCAGTTGACCTCGCGCGGCATGTCCTATTGGAAACCAGAGGATGGCGAAGGTCGTATTCTTTTCGGCACGGTCGACGAAGAGCGACAGGTCGTCATCGCCAATGTCATGGACATGCCCTGGGCCGTAGCATTGTTTCCGATTGAAGACCTGGAAGAGTGGCGCGAACGTTATCCCCATGACGAAATTGGCCGACAACTAGGCACACCCTGCGGAATGGTTCGCAAGATGGTCATGTCTTCACTTGAATTGCCTTGTAACCCGCCACCGTGGGGTACGATTGCCGCCGTTGACCTGAAATCCGGCGATATTCTGTGGGAAAAACCCTTCGGCACCGTTCGCGATATTGCGCCCGTTCCCATCCCCATAAAACTCGGCGTGCCCAATCTGGGTGGACCGACCATCACCGGCAGTGGACTCATTTTCATCGGCGCTGCAATGGACGACTATCTGCGCGCCTTCGACATTGAAACAGGCAAGGAACTCTGGAAGGGTCGGCTGCCAGCCGGCGGACAGGCAACACCCATGACCTACCGAATCGGCGAAAACAGTAAACAGTACGTCGTCATCGCCGCAGGAGGCCACGGTCGCGCAGGCACGACGCTGGGTGATTCCCTTATCGCGTTTGCCTTGCCAGAATAGCCGTTCTCGCTTAGAGCAGCGTTTCCAATTCATCGACGAGGCTGGTGAAACGGGCCATGGCCGCATTGACCGGTTCGGGTTTCTCCATGTCGACGCCTGCATCGCGCAACAGATCCAGCGGATATTTTGAGCCTCCACTCTTCAGGAAGTTCAGGTAGCGATCTCGCTCCTTCGTGCCGCCGTTGAGCACCATCTGGGACAGTGCGATGGCCGCCGACAATCCGGTAGCATATTTGTAGACGTAAAACGCGCTGTAGAAATGCGGAATGCGCAAGCCTTCCAGTTCCAGCACCGGATCGATCACGAAGTCGGACCCAAAATACAGACGCAGCAGTTTCGCGTATTCCGCGCGCAAACATTCCAGCGTCAGCGGATCGCCTGCTTCTGCGATGGAGTGAATAATTTTTTCGTACTCGGCGAACATCGTCTGGCGAATGATCGTGCCGCGAATGTCGTCGATCTGTTTGTTGATGAGCGCGGCCTTCGCCTCTTTACCGCGCGCCTTGTTCATTAAGTAGGTACCGAGCAACTGTTCGTTGAAGGTCGAGGCCACTTCTGCCACAAAAATCGTGTATTGATAATTTTGGTAAGACTGATTCCGCGCGCTGTAGTACGTGTGCATCGAATGACCCGCCTCGTGCGCCAGCGTGAACATGCTGTCCAGCCCTTCGGACTGATAATTCATCAGAATGTACGGCGGGCCATCGAAACCACCGGCCGAAAATGCGCCGCTGCGTTTACCCTGATTCTCGTAGCGATCCACCCAACGGCCATCGAGCCCTTTTTTGAGTGCCTTGGTGTAGGCCGAGCCCAACGGTTCCACCGCTTCACAGACCTGCTTGGCGGCCTTGGCATACGGAACCGTCGTGCGACTATCGGCGAGTAGCGGAACATAAGTATCGTAGCTGTGCAATTCTTTCAGCTTCATTTTCTTGCGACGCAGTTCCAGGTAGCGATAGACCGTATCCAGATTGCCGTGCACCGCATCAATCAGGCTGTCGTAGACCGCCACGGGAACGTTATCCGAAAACAGCGCCCCTTCACGCGCACTCGGATGATTGCGCACGCGCGAACCGTAGATGTCCTGTTTGACGGATGAGCCCAGGGCCGCCGCTAGCGTGTTCTCATGTTTCTCGAACACGTCGTAGAATTGGGCGAAGGCCTTTTTTCGCACTGCACGCTTCGGGGATTCCAGGAACATGCGGAACGAGCCCTGGGACAATTCGATTTTCTCTCCCTTTTCATCTGTGATGTGGCCAAAGGTGAAATCGGCGTCGGTCAATTGGGAAAAGACCTTGCTGGCAGTTCCGGCGATTTCTCCCTGCATGGCGAGCAGGCGTTCCTCTTTATCCGAGAGAATATGGGGTTTGTAGCGCAGCAATTTGTTCAGTTGGATGCGATAGTCTTTGAGCGTTGGCGATTTGAGATAACTCTCCAGCGTCTTTTTCGGCAATGCCTGCAATTCCGGCGCGATATAACTCGTAGCCTCACCCGCGCGCGTGGCCACAAAGGAGAATTGCTGCACCATGCCCTGATAGGTGCCGTTGACCACGTCCTCCGACTGTTTCAGGAAGGCGTAGGAGCCCAGTCGCTCGCCCTCGCGATCGAATTTATTGTCGAAATCGAAACATTTCTTGACCGCCTTGGATGATTTACCCAGCGTACCCCGGAACGTCGCGAAGGTGTCGATCTGTTTCTCCCAAGCCTTGAATGCTTTATGCCAGGCCGTATCGCTCTTCGCCAACGCGGTGAGGTCCCAGGTATCCTGCTTTTTGACCTGGCTACGAGCAGGTAATGATTTCACTTTCGCCATGATAGTTGTCCTTAATTGAATTTATGCCGAGTAGAAGGGGTAGTGTGCATCAGCACTCGAACCCGAGTCAACCATCCTGCGGGTTTTGAGTTCAATGTGATGCGAATTTCATGGTAAAGTAACAGGAGTTGAAATGGACATATTCCGATTGGGAGTCTTGCTATGAAAAAGTTCATCATTCTTGTCATCGTGTTGTTGGTCATTGCGGCAGGCGCGCTGATGTATGCGGTGAGCCGTGCCAGCGACATCGTCACCGAATACAAGCCTGAGTTGGAACGCATGGCCAGCGAAGCACTCGGCAGCATGGTTACTCTGGGCGATCTCACGGCGTCAATTTTTCCCAAAGCGAGCGTGATCGTTGATTCGGCGCGCGTCGCGAATCCGGATAACCCAGAAGAGGCCATCACGGTTGAAAACGTCAGTCTCAATCTCGAGCTATTTCCGTTGTTGACCGGCAACATCGTGATCACCTCACTGCGCGTGATCAACCCGACCATCGTCATGTCCCTAGAGGAAGAAGGAATCTTCATTGAAGGCCTCGCGCGTCCGCAAGCAGACGCGACTTCAACACCTGCCGAAAAAACCGATGAATCGCCAGCCAGCGAACCCGCTGCGACCGCATCCACCGATGTCCCCGTTACCGTTGATCTGAAATCCTTCACTATTTTCGGCGCGTCCATCACGGTGAACGACAAAATCGCCGATGCCACCTACACTGTAGACGACTTGAGCCTGGACGCGTCGTTGCAGTTCGCCATGAATCAGGTACATCTTTCCAAGGTCTCCGGTGACGGCGTGCTGATGGACGTCTCGGACTTCTCGTACACCTGCGACACCATTCGCTACGGACTCAACGACGGAACCATCGGGCTGGACAGCCTTCAGCCGCAAATCGGTGAGAGTTATGTGCTGATGAGCGGCGATCTGAATTTGACCGATACGTCCAAAGTGTTGTTCATCGCCTCTGACAACATTGTGGTGGATGATTTCCGGGAACTGCTGGACATTTTCGCACCTGCACTCAATGAATTCGGCGTGACCGGTTTGATCGAACCGAATCTGGAATTTGTACTGACCCCCACGGGATACAAAATGGACGGCACCATGGCCGTTTCCGGATTTTCCGCAGCCGTTGAAGATCTGATCGGGATTGACGCGCTCGCGGGCACATTTACTATCGATGCCACTGAAACCCTGATGACAATCAGCACCGAGTCGCTGCAAGGCACGATGAACGGTGCACCGATGACTATCGCGATGACGGCTGCCCTGGATCCCGAGACCGGAAATGTGAAGCCGCTTACGGTCACTGCCTTCGGTGGCGAGAGCACTGTGAACACGACGCTCACACTCACCGACGAAACCTTCCCATTCGAGTCGCAGTTGGACACCTCGGGCATGCTCATCGAAGAGTTGATACCGGCCTTCGCGCCCGATATGCCCTTCGGGGTGACCGGAACCATCAAAAGCATCAAAGGGAATGTGTCCGGTACGCTAGATGACAACATGATGCCCTCGCTGAAAGGTGAATCGACCGTGCTGATTGGCGACGGACTCATCAAGGATGTCAATTTGGGCGAACAGGTTCTGGGCGCCATCGGCGATCTGCCATTTTTGTCAGGAGTGTTGCTCGATATGGTGCCGGACGGTCTCATGACCTACCTGAATCAACCCCACACAGTGCTGCAAGAAGTTTCCGGCACCTTTGCGCTGTACGACGAGCTGATTCATACCGAAGACATGAAAGTGGTTAGCGATTTCTTTATGTTTGAAGCCGTTGGCACCATAGGGCTGGACACGAACCTCGATCTTGATTCCACGCTGCGGTTCCACCCGGATTTCTCCGCCGATATGGTCGGCGAAGTGAAAGAGCTTTCGGCCTTGCTGGACGATCAGGGACGTCTCAGTTTCCCGGTCAAAATCACAGGGATTCCACCCGAGTTGAGTACTGTGCCCGATGTGTCCGGGGTACTCGGTGCCGTCGTTCAAAATGAAGCGGAAAAACTTCTCGAAGAACGGCTCGGCGAAGAACTCAACAACTCCCCGGTCGGAGAGACGATTCGGGGCGGCATAAAGAGTCTCTTTGGCGGAGGCAAGAAAAAGAAAGAATAGTCACGGATCATCCTATGCGGTAATGAGTGGTCGAAACCCGGGTGTGCTGGCGATCACTTAAACGAGTAGATGTCCCGTCTGGTTCACGGCGATGAGGTTGGGTTGGGGGCCGAGGATGAGTTCGGAGACGGAACAGTTCTCGAGTTTGTATTGAATCCACGCGCACATGTTGTTGTCGATGAGTTCGGCGAGGGACAGGGCCAGCGCGGACCCGTGACTGACGACGATGATGTGTTCGCCAGCGTGACGGGTGTTGAGTTCGCGCAGGGTTGCCACCACGCGCGTCTGAACATCACCCAAGGCCTCTCCATTTGGCGGTGCCCAGGTGGGGTCGAAGATTGCCTCTGGCGTAAAGCCTTCCTGCTCCGGAATTTCGCTGTACTCCAATTTTTCCCAATCCCCCGCGTGCCACTCCACCAGCGTATCGATCGCTTCCGGATTCATACCCACGGCCTCGCCAATATGCCCCGCCGTTTCCCACGCACGTTTCAGGGGTGAGGCGTACAGTGCCGTTGCAGCCTTCGCCGTTTCCTTCAGATGACGGGCGACTTTTATGGCCTGCTCATGCCCGCGATCGGTCAGTTCGTCGTCAGTTGAACCCCCGACGTAGCCTTTCACATTGGCAAAACTCTCCCCGTGGCGGACGAGGTAGAAATGGGTATGGTCAGATGCGAGGGTCATTGTGTTCTCAAAGGCTAAGTCACGATTCGGACGGGACCGTTTCCGGTGCGCGCTCATCACGAATCAGAGCGACAAGAGCGGCCGAGGCAACGAAAAGCACGATACCGAATAGATAGATGTGATGTATGTTTCCGGTTTCTTTGTATATGAGACCAGCGATAACGGGTCCTACGCCGGTGCCTATCATGAACAACGTATTCGATACTCCGTAGATTGCCGCCATGTGCGTGTGTCCAAAGCTGCTTGAAATGGCCACAGGAAAAAGAGCGCTGCGCCCTCCTCCGGCGAATCCAGCAATCACCGCAAAGGTGAAAGCCATAATGTGGGTATCTGAGGCGAGAATACAGACGGTGCCGACGGCAGGCAAGAAATAACAGAGAACGATGACGCGACGAAAGTTGAAAATATCACCCAGTGGTCCAAAAACAAGGATTCCGAAACCCAATCCGACGCTCAGTGTGGCGAGCACTGCGGCCGCGAACTGCTCGTCATTGGTTTCATTTATAAGGTACAGGACAAGCAACTGAGTGAAGATTGCGAATACCATGCCCGTCAGCATGTCACCCACACTCAGGCCCCAGAAACTTCGCGTCTTGAGTGCGCGACCCAGAGAGAGATCGGAATCATGTTGATCCTGTTCTTCGGCAGAGCTATTCACCTCTAACTCCTCGTCCGGCGAATGGATCCAGATATACGATGGAATCAACGCGCAGAGCAAAATGCCCGCGAGAATGGTAAACGTTGTTCTAAATTCGTATTGGGCAACCAGTGCTTGCGTGATTAATGGAGCAAGGCCCCCACCCAGTCCTATACCCAACATGGCAAGCCCGGTGGCGATGTTGATTTTCTTTCGAAACCAATGCGTGACGACCGTGGCGATTGGCATATACGTGCACAACATAATGCCGAGAGGAAGGATTGCAAGGAGTGTGTAATACTGCCAGAGTTGCGTAACGCGCCCCAACATAAATTCGGCGATTGCGGCGAGACAAATACCTGCCATGATCATGGGGCGGGGTCCGTATTGATCAATCCAGCGTCCACAGAATGGGCTGACGACCGCCGCTGAAAGTCCCCAGACGGTTACTCCCAGAGCAAAATCCAGTTCGTCCCAGCCGGTGTTTTTCAGGATATTATCAGCCAGGACGGCCATCGAAGAGAAGCCCACACCCGCCGTAATCGTCATGGTCAACATGCACCCGAAGACGACCCACCATCCTTTTCGACTGTCCACGCGCGGCTCCTTGAGTTGCAGGGCGACTGTTCGATGACCCAAAAATCAGTCCCGCAAGGGTATCCAATATCGCCCGAAAAAGCCAACTTTATCGCATCGATATCGAATTGAGCAGGCGCAAGCTGAATTCGTTATCCAATTCAGTTAAAATACGCCCCGATTGTCCTTCCACAACCCGAATGGATCCCTACATGGCCCAGCACTACATTGTATCCATCGATCAAGGCACGACCAATGCCAAAGCCGCGCTGGTAGGGCTTGACGGGGAGCTCGTGGCCACAGCGTCCCATGCGATCCCCTTGCTTCATGTCGAGGATAAGGGCGTCGAACAAGATCCCGAGGTGGTCTGGAATGCCATCAAGACGATCGTGGCGCAGGTCGTCCGCGAGTCGGGCATTCCGAAGGAGCAAATTCTGGGACTCATCTGCACCACGCAATACTCATCGATAATTCCCGTGGATGCCGACGGAAAACCGACCATGAACATGGTCACCCACATGGACGGTCGCGCAACGACGGAAAAGATGAAGAAGTTGCCGGGCTTCAAGACGGATAGTCTGCTTCGGCAACTGAAGTGGTTACGACGCGCTGGTCTGCCTCCCTTGAGTACGGGTCAGGATTCCTTGTCCCACATGCGCCTGATTAAATATCGTTTCCCAGAAGTCTACGCGCGCACGAAAACCTTTCTCGAGCCCAGCGATTTTCTCACCATGCGATTCAGCGGACGTGCCACTGCCAGTCAATGCACCGCGCTGATGATGCTGGGCGTGAACAACAAGATATTGGGACGAACCGAATACGAACCCGACCTCATCGCGATGTCCGGCATCGACGCCGATAAATGGCCCGAACTGGTTCCGGTGAATTCGATTGTCGGTACCATTCTTCCAGCGGTAGCGAACGAGTTGCGGTTATCTCCGGAGACGAAAATATTCTCAGGTGTGAACGATACGCAAGTCGGCGGGATTGCGACGGGTACCTTTAGCGGTACGCACGGTGCCATCAGCATTGGCACGACCGGTGTCATGATCACACACATGGATCGTCAGAAGACGGACCCGATTAAAGGTATGATGAGCATGCCCTCGCCTGTGCCGGACACATTTTTCGTGTTGGCAGAAAACGGGATTGCCGGGAAAGTGATCGAATTTTTTCTGACGAAGCTGGTGTACCCCAACGACGGATTTGCCGATCACTCCTCGGACGAGACCTTTCAGGAACTCGACGAAGTGCTTGCGTCCGTGCCTCCGGGCAGCAATGGCGTACTGTTTTTGCCCTGGTTGTCCGGTGTGCAGGCTCCCACGCCCGAACCCTCAATGCGCGGCGCGGTGATGAATCTGAATCTGGAGACGACCCGATCCGACATGGCCCGCGCGGCGATCGAGAGCCTCATGATGAATCTGCAATGGTTGCGCGAAGGCGTGGAATCCTTCTCAAAACGCAAAATGACGCATATTGTGTTCTACGGTGGGGGCGCAAAATCCCGCGAAGGCGCGCAGATCATGGCTGACGTGTTTCGCATCCCCGTGCATCAGGTCGCGGACCCCGAATACACCGTCGTGCGCGGCGGGGCCTACCTTGCTTTTCAGGGCCTCGGCGAAATGACCATTGATGAGATACCCGGCAAGTTGGAAATTAAGGAAGTGCTCGAGCCGCGCCCCGAAACGGAAGAGGTATACGCTGAGTTGTTTGGGTCATTCAAGTTGGCCTTCAAGCGGACGCGTCCGCTGTTCAGGCGTATGAATCCGCATAAACGATTGTAACGAACCAATCAGGAATCAACATGAACCACGACGAAATCAAAGAACACATGACGATCGCGCGCGAACTGGTGGAGGAGGCCGGAAAAATCTCGCTGGAGTATTTCCGCAAGCCGCATCAGGTCGACAACAAGATGGAAGGGGTCTACTTCGATCCCGTAACGCAGGCCGACAAGCGCATCGAAGAGAAGCTGCGCGAGGGCCTCGCGAAACACTTTCCGGGTTACGCCATCCTCGGTGAAGAGTACGGCTCCGAAGGCGACAGCGATCTGCGCTGGGTAATCGATCCCATCGACGGCACCCGCGCCTTCATCAGCGGCGTCACTGGTTGGGGCGTGCTCCTGGGATTGACCGACGGCGATGCTTGTCTGGGAGGCATCATGCACCAACCCTATACGCAGGAAACCTTTGTCGGGGACAACGTGAAATCCTGGTTGCACAGTCGTGATGGATCGCAGCAGCTACAATCCCGGCAGGATGCGACCCTGGGCGATGCCATCATCTACAGCACGCATCCGTATCTGTTTGCAAGCAGCAAAGAGCAGCAGGGATTTCAGGACATCTCCGCACGATGCCGCCTGCAGCGTTTCGGGGGTGATTGTTACTCCTATTGCCTACTGGCCCACGGCTGCATCGATATGGTGGTCGAGGGCATGTTGCAGGCCTACGACATTGTACCGCTCATTCCCATTATCGAGACCGCAGGTGGTATCATTACCAATCTTGACGGCGAAATTCCCATGGAAGGCGGCACAATCATAGCCGCGGCGAATGAAACCCTGCACGCCGACGCGATGGAACTCATGCAGAAGGCACTGAACGCCTAGCTAATTTATACCGAATCGAAGTAACCGGAGAAGTATCAATGGACATTGAAAAATTATTGCGCGGTTTGTATCCCTACGCAGACGAATACGGAGTGCTCAAGAACATGCCGGAGAAAGGCATGAGTCGTGAAGAAGTCTTGAAACAAGTTGAGGCCATGTCGACCGCAGAAGACGCCAGGTGGGAAGACGGTTCCTGCTCAGGCACGATGTACTGCGGCGACCACGAGCATTACGAATTCTTGAACGAGGTTTACGGTCAGTATTCCCACGTCAACTCGATTCAGCGCGATATGTGCATGAGCATGAACCGTTTTGAATCTGAGATCATCGCGATGGCACTCGATATGTTGCACGGCGACGCGGTCAAGGAACATCATCCCGGAGAGACCCCCTGCGGCGTGATTGGAGCAGGCGGCACGGAGAGTATTCTGAACGCGATGTTGATTTATCGCAATAAGGCCAAGGCCGAACAGGGTATTACAGAGCCGAATCTGATTATGCCGGACACCGCACATGCGGCCTTCGTGAAAGCAGGACACCTGTTCAACATCGAAGTCATTTTTGCGCCGGTAGACGACGAGACGACACTCGTGGATGTGGATTGGGTACGCGATCACATCAACGAAAATACCATAGCCATCGTCGGGTCTGCGGGTAACTACCCCTACGGCACGATTGACCCCATCGAGAAACTTTCGGAATTGGCCCTTGAGAAAAACGTCGGTCTGCACGTCGATGGCTGTCTCGGCGGATACATTCTTCCCTGGGGCGAGGCACTGGGTTATGATATTCCGATCTGGGATTTCAGGTTGCCAGGTGTGACTTCGATTTCGGCGGACACCCACAAATACGGCTACGGACTGAAAGGTACGTCTACGCTACTGCTGCGTGACAAGTCGTTTCGCACGCACCAGTATTTCGCCTGGCCCGACTGGAAGGGCGGATCCTATGCCTCCACAGGATTGCTGGGCAGTCGTTCCGGCGGCCTCATCGCAGCCACCTGGGCCTCAATGGTCACAATGGGCAAAGAAGGCTACATGAAACATGCCAAGGAAATATTTGAAACGGCATTCAAGATGCAGGATGCCGTGAAAAGTCATCCCGAGTTAAAGCTGATGGGCAAACCGACCTGGTGCTTCTCGTTTGCGAGCGACGAATTCAACATTTATCACGTCAACGATTTTATGGTCCAACGCGGATGGCGCTTCAACGGACAGCAAAATCCCGGCGCCATTCACATGTGCGTCACGCGACCGCAGACGAAAGAAGGTGTCGCTGATCGTTTCGTGTCTGATCTCGCGGAAGCGGTTGAGTACGCGAAGACGACGACGAAAGAAACCCCGGATAGCGGTGGCGTTTACGGGGGCGGCGCGGCGGGGCTCGATACGGGTGACCCTGAAATGGTCCGCATGTTCCTCTACGGGGCCATGGACTATATGGCCGAATACCCTTTTTAGCAATTAGAACGAAAAACAAAAAAATCACCCCGGCATTCAGAAGAGTGCAGGGGTGATTTTGGTTTATTGGTTTCGGATTAATCCGCCTTTCGCAACGGCACGCCCTGAATTTCAGGAATAGCCCGCAGCGATGGTGTGCGATCATTCTGGTACCAGTAAGACACGCTTGAGTACTGCACGCCAGGACGGTCGTTATTCGGCCCGTGTTCGAGATTAAACACGAACGATTTTTCGAAGGTTACCGGTTCCGTAAAGTGACTGCGGAACGCGGAGAAGCCGTTGGGTTTCTTGGCATCCTTGAGCGCCACGCCATGCGTTGGGCTGGAGGAGGAGCCTTCCGCGAAATACCATCCCGCGTTGAAATAGTCGTCCGTACCGGTTCCGTGAAATTCCTGAGGGCTGCGACCATCGACTGAATACGAATCATCACCTTCAAGAATGATGAGCGAATCCGCATTCGATGCAGAGATGGATGCTCCGACGAAGTGGCCTTCCCCATTGACCGAGAGTACCTCGTAAGGGACGCCCTCTACCGTTTCAGCACTGTTGTACCGTGCGAAGAAGTAGTTGTCATGCGCCACTTCTTCCGGTCGATACGTTACGGCGTAGGTGATATCCGCGATTTGATCGGTCGTGTTGATGAATCGAATTTCTGCTGACTCACGATAGGGCATCGGGTAGCGACACCACATTCGGCCTTCACTGCGACCCAGCACAAGGCTGTCATAATCGTCTACATCTTTGGAGGAGGCCGCAAAAAAATCGCCAATGGGCGTCAATACACCCGGGTCTTCCTGCCCGTCAAAAAAGATGGCCAACCATACCCCGTCCATTGTGTCTTCATCAGCCGATTCAATCGATATTTCGATTTCCGTAATCACGCCGGAACCGCGAAGCGGAATAACCTGATAATCTTCGCCGGGGTTATACTTGTGACGCGATTTCCACACTTCCTCCGTCTTGCGATCACTCCAGCGGTAATTCGTGAATTCCCAATTATCCTGCCAGCGTTTGAAGAACCGAATGTCATCTTCCGACAACATCGAATCGAATGACTGAATCGGCGTCCCTGCAGGCAAATCAACATAGGTCACCTGATAACCCAGGCTCTCATCGATACCCGTGGCCATTATGCGACAGCGGCTTTCGTAGGGAATCGGCATGTAGCTGAAGTATCCGCCACTGCCTTGATTCGTAAACGGTGCGCTAAAAAGATTGACACTGTGTTCGTCGTATTCCGTCTCGCCCGCAAACATCGTTGCAAACGGCATCGCCATGACTGGATGCTCGATATCATCAACGAAAATGAACACTGTACCGTGTGGGTTGCGCGACCAGATGCGTGTCACGACGCCGGGTCCTTCGAGGTCTGCAAGTATCGCACCCCCGTCCCAGACCTGGTGCCCATAGCGATCATCGTTGTTGCCACCCGTGCGATCAAAGCTGGATACCTGGCGTACTTCCCACCGATGCGGCTCATCAAGCCGTCGAATGTCCCCATTAAGACCGAGATGGTCCAGAGGCACTGTCCAGCCTTCGCGCGCGCGCGGGGTAAGATTGGTGACACATCCGGCCAGCATCATTCCGGCGACCAGACAGATCACACCGTTCCTGTAAGCATTCATGTAATTCCCTTTTTTGCGTGTTGCTGAAACGCTAAATCTACGAACAAAGTTTACCAGAGATTGGATTTTCCTGCAACAACAAATTTTTACTAACCCCCTATGAATAAAGCAATTAGTCCCATAGTCAGGTCGGAGTACGGTAAATCAGGCCAAAGCACCCCAAAAAATACAGGGCGAAGGGCAACCACGCTGCAATTCCCGGCGGTATCTGGCCGGAATAGCCCATGCCTTGAGTCACGCCAGCAAGGACAATATACCCCAGGCCCAGTGCGATGGCGACGCTCAGTCCGACCGAGACATTACCCCGGCCCAGTCGAATCGAAAACGGCACGGCCAAGCCCATAAACACCACACACAACAGCGGGTCGACCACTTTGGTATGCATGTCCAGATACAGGCGGCGCGCGGTATAACCCTGGCTAGCGTGTTTGTCGTGAAGTTTCGCCAGTTCGCCCATTGAGCGTGTATCCGTGTTCACCTCGGAAGTCAGCAAATAGTCCGGTGAAGCCTGAAAGGGTGCACGAATTCGGGCAAAGGAGGTGGTCTGACCTAGATTGTCCTGCTGATCATCAAACACCGACCAACTGCCATCCTCAAGAAACCACGTTTCCTGATTCTCGTCCCAGAACAGTCGGCGCGCCTGAATCTGTTCATGGCGACCCTCGTGCACTGCGTAGAGAAAAATATTCTCGCCTGTCAATGCCTGCCGATTGAACTTGCGCACGTCGCATTTCCACCCATTCTCAAGGCCGGGCCAGAAAATTCCATTGCGCGCGCTTCGATCGCCACGCCGCGCTTTCCCGAAATAATGGTCATCGATCTCAATCGTGCGCTCCGCCGCATAGGCCCCGATGGAGTTGTTCATGACAAACAATGAACCACTCAGGATGAGCGCGACACCCAGGGGCGCTACAAGGAGTCGTTTTAGTCCGATGCCGCCCGCAAGCGCCGCCGTGTATTCGCTTCGTTGCACGAAATTCCCGAAGACCATAAGGCCTGACACCAGAAGCGACAGGGGTGCCAATTGGTAGTTGGTCAGAATGACCGGAATCATGAGCAGATAGTATTCGATAACGATTGGTGCCGGCACATCTTGCTCAATAATCCGCGTGCGTTGATGCGTGACAATATCGATGATGATGAAGAGCAAGATCAGAGATACACAGGTCTTCAGAAAGGTCGATGCGATGCGCCATGCCAAGTATCGATCCAGCGTCGTCATGCGCGATCCACCCTCCACAACAGGACGATTCCTATTCCCATCAATACGACGTTCGGTATCCACGCGCGCGCAATGAAGGTGCTCAGATCGCGCAATCCCGTGGGCTCAGCGACGGTCACCAACGCGTAATACAACACGAGCACGCCCAAGCCCACGCTGAATAACGAGGTGCGGCCCTTGCGCCTGGCGTGTACACCCAGCGGTGCTCCCACGAGCGCAACAGCCAGGCATGCAAAGGGTTCGCTTATGCGTTTTGCGATATCCCGGCGAAGCTGGCGTAACTCTTCTTTGTCGGCCCTTTGAGAGTTCTGTGCATAGTCCATTGAAAGGTCACTTTCCAGATTCATCATCGTTGATAAATTTGCCAGACTACGATGGTTTTTCGACGAAGAAAGTACGGCGGGAAGCGGGAATGGTTTATCCAGTCCGTCGAAGCGCACATGTACATTCTGTTGCGAAATGCTGTAGCCCCAGCGCAGGTGTAGCGTATACTCGTCACCGCTTCGCGTGAGTTGTGCTTCGTCGGCGTGAAAGAGCACCACGCCAGTGCCTTCTGGTTGAATGAGATCGAAATCATACAAGGTATGCGTCGATTCGTCCTTGCTCGCGAAATGAATTCGCCAACCTTCGTAATTGTGAAGTTCGCCCGCGTCCAGTTTATCGATGGTGAGGCGTTGTGGCAAGTCGTTGTGCATGATGTCGAAAGCGCGCGCCATCCCCAGAGGCTGCAACCAGTCCTGTAGGGCATAACAGATCACGCTTAGCACTACGCTGGCAACCAGAATGGCGCGCGTAAGCCGTTTGAGCGAGATGCCGGCCGCTTGCATAGCGGTTATTTCGCCTTGTTGCGCCAGTCGTCCGAAGGCCATCAGAATGCCCACAAAAAATGCGATCGGTATGAGTAGGGCCAGAATGCTTGGGAACAGAAACAACACGAGGAAGCCAATATCGACCGGCGTCAAAAAACCGCGCGGGAAATTATCTGTACTGTCTTGAATCTCCGCCGCGATCGCCATAAATCCAATCAGAAAAAACGCGATCGATGCCGGAAACAGTATCTGTTTGAGTATGTAGCGATCCAGCGATGTGATCATGGTGTTTGTCGTGGGAAGCCCCGCTTAGGTTCCCGCCAATACAAACACTTGATTCATCGGCGGCAAGGCCCGAAGTCGCGCGCTGGGGGCATAGATGTATTTAACCTGTCCGATGATGGTATCCATGGGCACCCCGTAACCCCAGTGATGCCCATCCTCACTGTTATTCCGATTGTCGCCCAGAACAAAAATGTGATCCTCGGGAATGCGGTAAGGCCCGAAATCATAATCGATGGCTTCCTTGATGTACGGCTCATCAATCGCTTTGCTGTTTACCATGATGGCGCCACGTTTGACATAAATATCATCGTTCCCCTTGGCGACAATACGTTTGACCAGATAGCTTCCCTCTTCGGTGGGGTCTATCAAGACCACGATATCCCCCCGGTCATATTCCGCTTTGCGAATGGTCACCAGTTTATCATTGGGAATCAAGGTCGGCTCCATCGAGGATGACGGCACCACGAAAAAACCGATATGCCTGTTCGAGATCAGCAAGAAAATGGAAACGAAGAATATGAGCATGACCGTTGATATCACGAGACGCGGCGAAGTCAATGTAAAAATACGGCTGACGAAATTATCATGTGCAAAATCTACCGTCACCGGTTTGTGCACACGATAAGGCTCCACATCGAAATTGGACAAGCGTTCGATTTCTTCGGAGCTGTGGTTTTCCGCCTGATTCAGCATAGACTCAATCTCGGCATAACGCACCCGGAGGCTTTCGATCTCCTCGCCTCCAGAGACTTCCTGAGAGTCCGACCGGTTTGCTTCCTTGATGCGCCGATAGTGCTGATGCAACTGATGTGCCTCAGCTTTCAACACTTCAACCTCTTGCTCTGTAATCGCCATAACCTAAGTTTAGTCTATATGACTCAATTCGTCGAGTCTTTTTCTGCTTTCGCAACATTGGTTGAATCCGATTCGGCTCCCAAAACGATGCCCGATTCCACGAGCGCGTCATATACTTCACTGGTTACCGTGTCGCCCGTGGTTACCAATTGTGTCGCCCCGTTGACCGTGACCGAACATTGCCGCACCGTGCCCGAGGGTCGCTCATAGAGGTTGCCCCTGAGCATCATGTCGAAATCGATGGTGCGTGTGATTGGTTCCCCCGACAGACCATCGCTTCCCGCCGCGCCTGTTCGGGGCGAAAACCATGCCATGAGCTGTGTCAGAATTTTCAACGGATCAGGCCTTAAACCGCTCTTGGAGAGCCGCTATGGTTGATTGGGCCAGCTGCCGATACTGCTCATCCGTTACAATCTCAAGACTCTTTTCCAATTCAGGAATGGAATCCAGATCGCCAAAATTACCAAGCAACATGGTCGCGACAAGGCGTATACCGATTACCGTCTCCGGGTCGGCCACCTCCGCTTCAAGCACCGGAAGATCCGATGCTTGAGTTCTCATGAGGATCACACGAAAAATCTCGGATTTGCGCGCGCGCGTCGCATCATCGGCAAAGTAAAGGTCCACGAATTCAGTGCGATACGGCTCCCCGGTTTGTTGCGCGAGCCCGGAAAGCGCGGAGAATGCTACACGGGAGTTATCGTCATCTTTAAGTCCCAGCAATAGTTTCGCTACGGCATCATCATGAATTCCACCCAGAAGCGAGACCGCGCACGAGCGTGCCGTCTGATCGCCAGAGTCCAGAAGACCCGTGAGTTGAGGAATGTACGCGGGCGACATGTTGACATTGATGGACTGGAGCACGAATATTTTGGTTGCACCGCTCGCTTCTGAATCATCCAGTAACTCGACAAAGGGGGCCAAGGCCGTAGGGCCCATCTGGGCCAATTCATCACAAATCTGGAATGGGCGCACATCACCGACGTGCGAGTCCGGCTCCGCAGCCATGGCCAGCCACTCTTCGATAAGGATTTCCTCTTCACTGAGCGCATCCACAACGGCGACCTGTGGTGTAACGGTCGTCGCGTCATCTTCCGGTTTCTCCGGAATGCACCCAACAGCAAAGATGCTCATCATCAATCCAACCAACAAACGTTTCATCTAGCGTCTCCTAAAATACAAATTCAGCGCATATCATACCAAAATTCCAAATTCAGTTCACATGCCGATTCCCTGGCGGATTCGATACCCGAAAAAATCATCTATCCGCCTTGATTGAAGGAATTGTAAAGCGTACAATGTTGGCTTTCCTGCTCAAGTACGCACGAAATGATCCAAGAAAGCCAGTTTGACACCCCGTAACGATGGGTGTAGCTATCACCCTAATGGAGCCGAGGGCTAAGGACGAAATGCTCGGAATACCATGGATAGCAATAACTACAATTTAGAGCCCATTCGCCGTTTTCGTCTGATGACGGTTCGGGTGACCATGACAGTCACGGCTGCAGTGACGTTTGGCACGTATTTCTACGATCCACTTGTCGCTCAGGGTGTCCTGTTGGGCGGAATCGCCGGATTGTTGGGATTCTGGATCATCGCGGTTCGGCTCGAAAAAATTGTTCTGCATAACCCGTCAAACGTAAAGTTCGCCGCGCTGACCTTGTCGACTCTTCGATTCGCATTGTACGGTGCTGTTTTATACAAAGGATTTGCGCTGGATCGCGAGGCCTACCATGGCTTGATAGGCGCGTTGATAGGTATCATGATTATTCGCTTCGTGCTGGTGATCGTGGGGGTCTTTGGCCTGGATCAACGTTTTCGCAAAACGGATGACGCAAACGACAATACGCAAGAGCCGAACAGTTGAGAAATTTGGACGGAGTACGATGGAAAAGATAGGCGAAAGACTGGTCTGGAACTATCTGCCCTTTACGGATATCTCTATCCCCGGCGGCGGCGTTAACATTCTGACGATTTTCAACACCCTCGTGGTGATGGGCATCCTCTGGACCATTATGTGGATAGCGGTGCGCCGCCAGAATCGCATACCCGGACGCGCCCAGGTCATCCTCGAAACATTTGTGGCCACCTTCGATGACCTGGTGTCCAGTTCACTCGAACTCCCCGAGCGCGTAGCAAACCGCAAATTTCTCCCGCTCATTGCCTGCTTGTTCATGTTCCTGTGCCTGGGCAATTTTATGGGTTTCCTGCCAACCGGCATCTTTGAAGAACCCACGGGCGACATCAACTGCACCCTCGCGCTCGGTTTTATGGCCATCGTCATTGCCACTGTCTGCGGCGTCAAAGCCAAAGGTGTGAGAGGCTACTTCGGAGAATTGCTCGGTCCCATGTGGAGCCAGGAGGGTGCGAAAGGCATGGAACAGGTGATGGGCAAAGCATCCGCACTCTTTTTCTTCCCGCTCAATGTCATCGGCGAAATGGCCAAAGTGGTCTCCATTTCCTTCCGACTTTTCGGCAACATCATCGGCGGCTCCATCATTATCGTTGTCGTATCGTCGCTCGTGTGGAACACTGGTTTCCCCATCGGGCTGGATTTCTTCTTTGTCTTTTTCGTAGGGACTGTTCAGGCATTCGTGTTTACCATGCTGACGCTCACCTACATCGCGGTCGCTATCAAGTAAAGGTTTATCAGCGTGGATTTGGCACCTGAAACATGGGACTACATAGGCCGATACATCGGTGCGGGTCTCGCATTGGGATTCGGCGGGCTCGGTGCTGCCGTGGGCATGGGTATGGCCGGGGCCGAAGCCTCGCGTTCGATGATGAAACAACCCTCGCGCCACAGCGACCTGTTGCGTACCATGTTGCTCGGTCAGGCCGTCGGCGCAAGCCCCTCCATCTTTGCGTTGGTTATTGGACTTCTCATTCTATTTCTTCCCGTCAACGAAGCCATCTCCGGCCCAGTCTTTGCCTCCGCCATGGTCGGCGCAGGACTCGCAGTGGGTCTCGGATGTTTTGGTAGCGGTGTCGGCGGCGGCATGCCAGCAGCTCAGGCCTGCGCAGCCGTTGCGCGTAATCCAGAAAAAGCTTCCTCCATCACCACCACGATGATGATTGGGCAAGCCCTGGCCCAGAGCACCAGTATATTCGCAACGCTAGTAGCCCTAATGTTGTTATTTCTGCCTATTCCCAGCACGGGACTCGCCAGCATCGGCATCGCTCTCGGCGCAGGACTCGCCATGGGCGCCAGTGCGCTCGGGCCCGGCGTGGGCGCGGGAATGACGGCAGGCGGCGCGGTACGTGGGCAAGGTAATTGGCCCGTCTCCCGTCCCATCACCATTCGCACCATGCTTATCGCGCAAGCCGTCTGCGGTACACCGGCCATCTTCGGCATGCTGGTCGCCTTTATCATGCTTTTCACGCTGAACGATCTCGAACCCACCATTATTGGATTCGCCAAGGTGATCGCAGCGGGAATCGCCGTGGGTGTCGGCGGAATCGGACCCGGCGTTGGCTGTGGTCACGTGGGTGAGACGAGTTGCGAAGCCATAGCCGAAAAACCCGCGAACGATGCGCTGATGTTACGCACCATGCTCATCGGGCAAGCGGTATCTCAATCGACGGCGATATATGCATTCATTATCGCCTTGGTGGTTTTATTTGTTGTTTAACCGATCAAGAAAATCGGATGACTGAAAGGAACATATTATGATGGACCCTACACTGTTAATCGGCGTACTCGAAACCGCCATGAGCCAGACGGATGCCGCTGCAGAAACGGCGATTTCCGGCACTGACCTCATCAAAGCCGCCGCCCTGATTGGCGCGGGAATCTGCATGGGTTTCGGCGCCATCGGACCAGGAATCGGTGAAGGCTTTGCCGCAGGGAAAGCCTGCGAAGCCATTGGCCGCGCACCCGAAGAAGCCGGTCTGCTCACGCGTACCATGCTGATTGGTCAGGCCGTCTCCGAATCCACCGGAATATATTCGCTCGTTGTCGCTCTGCTCATGCTCTTCGTAGTTGGCGCGTAATAGAGGCTCATACTGAATCATTATGGTAACGATTAACCTTACATTGTTCGTCGAGCTTGGCCTCTTCCTCGTGTTTCTCTGGGGAACGCAGCA
>JAYGCN010000350.1:0-2240 GCA_046583315.1 Candidatus Hydrogenedentota bacterium | reverse complement strand
TGCATGTCAAGCAAGCACTCGATTTGCCCCACCTGAAACCGACGTCAGATTTATGGTTCGGGTGCATCTGTATTCTTCCCTCCCTCCGCGGAAAAAAAGACGAATGCGCCCCCACCGATAACGATTACCACAAGTGCCTGGACTTCGGTCCAGACCCGCTTGATCTCTTTTACATGTTCGGGGGGAGGATCTCTGTAGATGAGGTAGGGGCCCCACACAGGTCTACTTACCTGCGAATTATCGGGGGTAACGAAATTGTCAACCACTGTCCACGGCATAACGAAGGCCATGACCAACAATACAAACGTAACACGGAGCACCACTCTTTTTTTGTCTTTTGCATCCATCTGGCATCTCCTATGTTGAACTACGCCAAAACATCGAAGGTACGTCTTACTCGATTGTACACCCGCGCCAGTCGAATCTGGACACAGTTCCACGAACCAATCACCTTTGTGTATTTCGTCATGCCAAAATTACAGGAATCAGCCCAATTCCAGTCGCCCCACAACCTGTTCCAGCTGAAACGCCACCGTTGCATACTCCTCGCACCCAATAAAATCTACCCGTTCATCCCCCCGAAACCACGTCAACTGCCGTTTCGCGTAGCGGCGCGTATACATTTTCATCAACTCGACCGCTTCGTCGTATTCGCGCTCATCTAACACATACGAAAGCATCTCGCGATATCCCAGCGACTTCAATCGCCGAATATCCTGCTCGTATCCCGCCTCCACAAGCGCCCGAATCTCGTCCAACAGCCCCGCCTCCAGCATCGCGTCCACCCGACTATTGATGCGCTCATACAACACCTCACGCGGATAATCAATCAGGAATTGCCGCGACTCCAGCGAATCCTGTTTCGCCTGATGCGCCGCATACAACACACTCGCCGGCTCCCCCGAAATTTCATAGATTTCCAACGCTCGCACAATTCGAATCGGGTCAGTTTTGCTGATGACCTTCGCGTAATCGGGGTCAACCGCCTCCAGCCGCGTGTACATGGCCTCGACACCCGTATTTTCCATCTCAGATTCGAGACGCTCGCGTACCGCTTCATCTCTACCCGGCCCGTCGAACAACCCATCAATCAACGCCTGAATATACAATCCCGATCCACCCACCACCACAGCCGGTTTGCCCTGTTCATTCAACGATGCCACAACTTCTCGCGCCTGAATCTGGAATTCCCCGGCGGACATAGCCTGATCCGGCCCAAGATGTCCCACAAAGTGATGTTTGACCGCAGCCAACTCATCCGCACTTGGTGCACCCGTCCCAATTTTCATGCCTCGATAAAACTGCATCGAATCCGCAGAAATGATTTCGGTATCCAGTGAACGAGCCAGTTTAATCCCCAGCGCCGTCTTGCCCGACCCCGTAGGCCCCACCACCGCCACAACTTGAATCACTGCCGTCTCCGAAAGCTCTTTTCCATTTGGGTCAGCGTAAGCTCGGTGATAATCGGCCGTCCATGCGGACAGGTGTACGGCGGTCGCAGCCGTTTGAATCCGGCGATGAGCCCCTGCTTCTCTTCCAGGCTCAATTTGTCCCCCGCCTTCACCGAAGCCCGACATGCCTGAGTCGCAACGCGCATAAAGTCGGACAAAAATTCGTCCTTATCAAACAGATTACCCTGAGAAAGTTCATCCAGAATCTGGTACACCGCATCCGAAACGCTGGACTCCTCGTACAAATGGCAAATCTCGGTGACCTGATAGGTGTTCCCGCCAAAGGACTCGATCGCGAAGCCGAGTTTGGCAAACAAATCAAGATTCGTTTCCAGTACACGCGCCGTTGACGGGGGTACATCAATCAATATCGGAACGACCAACTGTTGCGATGCATAATTCTTGTCCTGTAAGTCACTCATCAGTCGATCATAGTTCAGTCGTTCATGCAACGCATGCTGGTCGATGATCAACAAACGGTCATCCTCAGGAACAAGCAAATAGGTATCAAACAATTGGATAGACACGTCCGAAGCATTCGGCTCCATCGGACGGTACACCGCATCGGGCGCCACCCCTTCAAATCCTTCGTCCGACACAAATTCAGTCTGGGCCACCGTAGCCGGTAGGGCTCCGCGTTGCGACGGGTCAAAAGGAATCGTGGTCGGTTCTTCGGTCACAGCCGGACCTGTCGGCTCCTGTGTCTCAACGGATTCCTTAGCCGATGTCGAAACTTCTTCCTCAGGCGCTTGCGTCGGTTCCGAACGAAACGCGACGATATTGGATTGT
>JAYGCN010000257.1:0-34176 GCA_046583315.1 Candidatus Hydrogenedentota bacterium | reverse complement strand
CCGTGAACTGCATCAGGTCCTGACTGCCGCTACCGTCTTCGCGGTGCACGCCGTTCGCGTAGGCAAAGAACACGCCCCAACCGCGTTTCCATGCCCCATAGGGTGTTGCTTTTTCGTCCCACGCATGCGGCATTTCATCGCGGCCATCACCTTCGCCGTCATAAGAGTAGACTTTGCCGTCGGCGGTGTGCGAGATTTTGCCGATGTTCACGGTGTGGTAGCCGTTGCGGCGAAAAAGTTCGGGCATGGATTGTGCGCCGGATGTCTGCGTCTGACTTAGTGCCGCTGACCCGTCGTAGAAGTGGTTGTTGCCGGCCTTGACGCCGCTGGCCGATGGATGGCGCCCGGTAAGCAGGGAGTATCGTGACGCGCCGCAGGTGGGCACATGCACGAAATGGTTGGTGAAAAGCATGCCTTGCGATGCGAGGCGATCCAGATTTGGCGAGTCGACGTGATCGTGACCGTAACAGCCGAGTTCATCGCGTAAATCGTCGATGGCGATGAAGAGCACGTTCATGGGTTTGTCGGCGGCAACGCTCAATCCCGGTATCGAAAGGAGTAGCAATGTCAGAATGATTGAGAAGTTACGCACCATGCTATTCTCCTAGCGGAAATCTGATGTCCATTCACCGTTTTCAATGAGCGAGATCGTTTTCCCGTTGTAGGATTCCGCGCTAACGCTGACATTCTCGTCGGAGATCATCATGTCGGTGTGTACGACGCTGTCGTTGCAGCCGATTGCCGCGGCATCATCGTCGCTCATGTCTTCTCCGCCGTCCAGACAGAAGCGATAGGCTTTGCCCACGGCGATGTGGCACGCGGCGTTTTCGTCGAAGAGGATCTCGTTAAAGACGAGTCCGCACTCGAAGATGGGGGAATCGATACCGACCAGCGCAACCTCGCCGAGACGATTTGCCCCTTCATCGGATTCTGTGTAGGCCCTAAAGATGTCCTCACCTTCGGAGGCCTCGAAATTCGAGATGACGCCGTCGGTGAATTCAATGGTCAAGTCGCGCACCATCTTGCCGTAAATCATGAAAGGGCGCGTTACTTTTGCGATACCGTTGGTGACCCGATAGTCGGGCGTGGTAAACACTTCTTCGGTCGGCAGGTTCGGCTCGAAGGGTACATCGCGACTGCTCATGCTCTGTCCGCCGAGGAATACCGCTTTGTCCGAGAGGCCGACCGTGAGATCGGTTCCGGGCCCGGTGAAGTGCAGCGCCTTTACTTTCATGTCGGTGAGGATTCGCGCGCGTTTCTGAAGGGCATCGTTATGGGCTTTCCATCGTTCGAGACAGTTTTTCTTGTCCGCGCGACAGATTTTGAGGATCGCTTCCCACAGCTGATCGTTTGCCTTCTCTTCGGATAGATCCGGGAAAATTTTCGCACCCCATTTGGGCGTGGCGGCCGCAGCGACACACCAGTGCACGAGGGATTTCATGAGTCCTTCATCGCGAAAACGTTTCACGGCAAGCATGCGCGCCCGCTGCACTTTATTGAGTTTGTCGGAGTCTGTATTTTCAAAGAGGTCCGGATACTCCAGACCTGTCAGACGCAGATTCGCCGCTTGTTGATCGACTAACTCATCGTACTGCACGGTCACGTTCTTGGATACATAGTCGAGAGAGTCTTCGCTGGCGTGTTCGATGCGCAGCTCACTGAATCGCGGATCGGTCAGATCAACATTGACGTGCCGAGCACCGTGCAGGTAACACTGCTTGACGATGCGCACAACGAAATCGCGGTGGACTGCCTCGGCGACAATGTTCACAAGCTGACCGCGCTGCACGTTGAGACCGTGTACCGTGATTAACTCCGCGTATCGGTCCAGACAATCTTCCATGTTCATCGTCGTACTCTCCCCTTTAAGGTTTTGTTGGTTTCGCGCCGTGTTGCATGCCGGAGGTCATGTAGTAATTGCGGCCGTTCGCGCTGATTTGAGTGTCGGCCAAGGCGACGAGGGCTTCACCCTTGAGTTTGCGAAGGTCTTTATTTTCTGGATCCAGCGCGAGCAAGTGATCAAGCAGTTGGGCGGCCCATTGATGATCGCCCGATGCCGCTGCTACCTTCGCTTTGGCAAGAAGCGCCTCTTCACCGCCCGCAAGCTCAACCATGCGTTTCGCTTCTTCAGCAGGAGCCAAGCGAAAGAGGTTCGTCGCGTTTCCATCGAACCAGCCGAGGTGTCCCACGACAATCGAACGCACCGACCAAGGGACCGTGCCGTAATATTCGTGAAGATAAGGTTGTTGCGCGAGTTTTTCGGGTAGCTGGATGCTGTTCGCCAGTTCGTCTTCGGTTTTACCCGCGTTCATGCCCGCAATGGTCTCATCGTAGACATACTGGATCGCATCGCGATAATAACCCAGCGTTTCAGCGATGAGTTCCTCCCCTACGACTGGTCGCGTATGGCTGGGCACGATAAACTCGGAGCCTTCCGCGATCATCTTGCCCAGGCTCTCCGCCCACCCGCGCACATCGCGATAAGGGGTACCGCGTACCGCATACAAATTCGGAAAGGCCTTATAGAAATTATCACCCGGTAGCAGCACTTTTTTCTCGGGAAGCCAGACATACAATTGGTCGTCCGTTTCACCGGGTGCATGCACGAGTTTAATCTTAACGCCTGCCGCTTCGAATTCCATCGCGTCTTCAAACACATCCGTCGGTTCGAGGTAATTCCCGATGCCCTCACCGCCGACGACCAGCTTCAAACCGATGCCCGCATTGGGTCGTGCGAAGGGTGGTAAGGGAATACCAAACTGACGAAAGCTGCGCGGGAAAATCGCCGGGCCGATAATGTCCTGCCGTGTTTTCACGAGATTGTCGAGAGAATCGTGCGCATATACCTTCGGCGTGGTGCCTTCCGTCAGATATTCTTTGGCTCCGTATACGTGGTCATAGTGATTGTGCGTGTAGATAATCGCGACCACGGGTTTCGTTGTGATTTTGTCGAACTCGGCGCGTACGGCCTTTGCTGCGTTGCTACTTTCCATCGTGTCGACGATGATGACACCGTTGTCCCCTTCAATGAGGATGGAATTGGCGAGTCCGAATCCGATAGCAACATGCACGCCATCCGTTACTTCGATGACCTCCTGTCGAAATTCGTCGGAATGCGCGACGAGTAATTCCTTGTTAGTCGATTGGGCCCACGTGACTGTGGAAATCATCAGGGCGACGGCGGTAACTATGATTCGCATAACGGGTACTCCTGGTTACTTGATTGAATCGGCTTCGAGTGTGACGTGTTTGATGGCGGCCCCGGTGGGTCCGGGACCTTTTTTGGTGACGTGCGAATAGGTGACGTGGATGCGACCGTCTTTTCCCTGCATGACGGTCGGATACGAATACGAGCCGATATCATTGTGTTCGGCGCGGTCCAGATACTGTTTCCATGGCCATGTACGGCCTTCATCTTCGGACAGCGTGATCGCGAGTTGGTGGCGCCCGCGTTCGGTATCGTTGAAGACCATCACCCAGCGGCCATCCTTCAGAACAGTAACCGCGACGCTACTGCCAGGGTTGGGAATGTCCGTATCCTTGGCAACCGACCACGTTTCGCCGTCGTCTTTGGAGATACCTAACATGATGCGTCCCGGACTCGGTCCACTGTCGCGACAATACGCCAGGATGTCACCGTTTTTTCGTTGGGCGAGCGTCGGTTGAATCGGGGCCAGGCCAACCATCGGCGCGCTCGCCTTCCAGGTTTCGCCCTGATCATCGGAGATGGCAACGAGCGACGTGTTGAAACCATCGGAGTAGAGGCCAATGAGGATACGACCCGACACCAAGGTGATGGGTCGGGTGCGCGTCATCCAGCCCGAGTCGCGTTTATGCGGATCTTTCGCGGCCTCTTCGAGCATTTTCGAATACTGTGGGGCATACTCCGCCCACATGCCCTCGTCATACTCCGTCGCGCGAACGCCTGCGCGTAACTGCTGCCCCAACTCCTCGCTCGGCTTCAACAAAATGATGTCCTGCCAGTTCCAGTTCGGCGGACCCGACTCACCTAGGTCATCCGCACGTTTGTATTTGAGAATTGAATGCTCCCAGCGATTCGACTGTACCACGATCCAAATCAACCAGAGCCTGTCCTGCGCATCCATGTAGAGGACCGGATTGCAGTCCGGAATGTCCGGAGTGTCGGCCATCAAAAACGGTGTTGACCACGTCGAGGCACCCTTTTTCAGTCGAGCACCCATCACCCGCACATCATTCGCGCTGCGTTCGCCCGAACCCTGAAACCAGACCGAAATCAGGTCCCCATTAGGCAATTCTTCAACGGAGCTGGCATGCACATGCTGTCCCTGCAACGGGAAAATAAGCTCTGACGTGGTTTCCGCCTGCGCAGAAACGGTGCTGAGCGCGATAATTAAAACGAACGATACAAAATACTTCATAATGCGACTAATCCTCGCAGGGTTCAAAGGTGATCCGCCTATTCTGACACGAAACGACGTGACTTTTCCAGAATACTGACCCAAACAGAAGATACGAAGTATCTGGCGGTTTTCTTTGGTCTTACCTTTCTTTTTCCTAAAAAAAAGGTAAGTTAATCGGTGCGCTGTTCGGCGTGGCCTTCGTGGAGGTGGACCCAGCGGTTGGCTTTACGCGCCAGATCGAGGTCGTGGGTGACGATGACGAGGGTGATGTTGTCGCTCTCGTTGAGTTTCCAGAGCAGATCGATGACGCCTTCGCCGGTCGCTTCGTCGAGGTTGCCGGTCGGTTCATCGGCGAGCACGACGCTGGGCTCGTTGAACAGGGCCCGGGCAATCGCGACGCGTTGTTGTTCGCCGCCGCTGAGTTTTCCGGGCTTGTGCGTCATGCGATCCACCAAGCCGACTTTTTCGAGTCCGGCCTCGGCTTTTTCACGACACGCGGCCATTTTTACGCCTTGGTTAAGTGCGGGCATCATGACGTTTTCGAGCGCGGTAAATTCGGGCAGCAGGTGGTAGAACTGAAAGACGAAGCCGATTTCTTCGTTGCGCAGTTTGTTGACCTGGCCCTTGCTCATGCTCGAGATGGGCTTGCCGTTGTAGACGAGATCGCCGGAGGTAGGGTCATCGAGCGTGCCCATAATGTGAAGTAACGTGCTTTTGCCAGCGCCGGAGGAGCCGCTGATGGCGAGGATTTCGCCTTTCGGTACGGCAAGATCGATGCCGCGCAGGATTTCGAGATCGCGATCACCGTCGTGGAAGGTTTTGACGACATTTTTACATTCGAGCACATTACTCATAACGAAGGGCATCCACAGGTTTGAGACGCGACGCGCTCCACGCCGGGTATAGCGTCGACAGGAAGCTCAGGATGATGGAGGCGATCGTGATATACAACACGTCTATCGGAACGACATCGGTTGGGATGCGGTCGAAGTAATAGATTTGGCTGTTGAAGAGATCGATACCGAGCAAAGACGCGAGGAATTCCGCGACGGGGTTGATGTTGTAGGCGAGCAGCGTGCCGAGGATAACACCCGCGAAGGTGCCGCCGAGTCCGATGAGCAGGCCTTCAATCATGAAGAGTTTCAGGATGGAGCCGGAGCTTGAACCGAGCGTGCGCAGGATGCCAATGTCGCGTTGCTTCTCCATGACCATCATGATGAGCGTGCTGGTGATGTTGAAGGCGGCGACGAGGATGATGAACACGAGGATGATGAACATGGCGAGTTTTTCTTGGCGTAGCGCATCAAAGAAAGCCTGCTGATTTTCGTACCAGGTCACCACGCGATAGTCGGTGTTTGCAACAATACGGTCTTTATACAGTTGGGCCAATTGAGGGTCGTCTATTTTACAATGAACGCCATCGACCCCCTTTTTACCGCTGAGCAACTTCATCGTCTCCAGGTTAACCCAAGCCGTTCCCGCGTCGAATTCGTGCATTTGCGAATGCGATATACCGCTGACCGTGAGAATCGTCATCTCGCCGCGTCGCATGCCCATCGGGTTGACCTTCGTCTTCATCGTGAGCACGCCGATGCGATCACCTACTGTGACCCCGAGGTTGCTGGCCAGGATGTATCCGAGAACGACGTCCTTCTTGTTTTCGGGTAATTTACCGCGCCCGAACTGGCGCCCGTCGTTGTGCGTGAGGTTTTCACCCAGATCGGTGACCAGTGATTCGCGTTTCGGATCGATTCCGACTACGTAGGCTGGCGCCCGAACGTCGCTCTTGATGAAACCAGACTTGTTTTCGATCATGCCCAGAATCTGCACTACGGGACTGGACGCGATGATTTCCGGACACAACGCTTCGATCTCATTAATGACCTCTTCATGGTTCACCATCGTATCGCTGATGGGGTCCATGACCTGGAAGTGCGAGCGATTGCCGACGATGGTGTCGCGCAACGCGTTGTCGAAACCGGTCATGACCGACATCACGACGATGAGTGCCATGACGCCCACGCTGACACCGGCGACCGAAATCAGCGTGATGAGGCTGACGAATCGGTTCTTGCGCTTGCCGCGAAGGTAGCGCAGTGCCACGTAGCTTTCGAATCGCATGGGCGGGTCCTGTAGTTATTGAATCGTGCGTAGTTGCGGGAACATGATGACTTCACGAATCGACGCGGAGTCCGTCAGTAACATCGCGAGCCGGTCGATACCGATGCCGAGCCCTGCCGTCGGAGGCATACCGATTTCCAGCGCGGTGATAAAGTCTTCGTCGAGCGGCTGGGCTTCGTCGTCCCCTGCATCACGCAATTCCCCCTGTGCTTCGAATCGTTCGCGTTGGTCAATCGGGTCATTTAATTCCGAAAAGGCATTACAAAGTTCCAATTTACCGATAATGGCCTGAAAACGCTCGGTCAATGCAGGGTTATCGCGCTTCTTCTTGGCCAAGGGGGACAACTCGATGGGGTGATCATAGAGGAAGGTCGGCTGGATTAGGTGCGGCTGAACTCTTTCCGAGAATACTTCGTCGACAATTTTGCCGTAACCCATGGATTCGTCACATTCTACGCCGACACCTTTCGCGAGAGCGGCGGCTTCGGCTTTGTCGCGGGTTTGCTCAAGGTCGACCCCGGCGTATTCGCGGATGGCGTCGAAGAGGGTGATGCGCCGCCATATGCCGGAGCAGTCGATGGTGTCGCCCTGGTAGTCGAAACTGAGCGATCCGATGGTACCTTCGATGGTGCGTTTGAAGAGTGCTTCGGTGTCGTCCATGAGGCCTTCGTAATCTTCATAGGCTTTGTAGAGTTCCATGGAAGTGAATTCGGGGTTGTGCTTGGTGTCCACGCCTTCGTTCCGGAAACAGCGATTGATTTCGAAGACTTTCTCAAAACCGCCGACGATGAGTTTCTTGAGATAGAGCTCTGGCGCAATGCGCATGAAGAGATCGCGGTCGTAGGTGTTGTGATGCGTGATGAACGGGCGTGCCGTCGCGCCACCGGCGATGGGATGCATCATCGGTGTTTCCACTTCGAGATAGCCGTCGTCCTCCAGTACACGGCGCATCACAGACACCATCTTGATACGGACCTTGAAGGTGTCGAGCACTTCGGGATTTGAAATCATGTCGAGGTAGCGCTGGCGATAGCGGGTCTCCACGTCGGTAAGGCCGTGGTACTTCTCGGGCAACGCGCGGAGCGTTTTGGTGAGGATGATCCATGACTCGGCGAAGATGGTGATCTCGCCTTTGTTGGTTCGCTTGACAGTGCCGGTCACGCCGATAAAGTCGCCGATGTCGAGATCTTTGAGGGCTTCGTAGGACTCGTCGCCGAGTGTATTTTTCTTCAAAAACACCTGTATTTTGGCATTTTCGTCGCGGATATCGGCGAAAGTGACCTTGCCCTGTCCACGGGTCGCGATCATACGTCCGGCCAATGCCAGATTTTCGATTGTGGCTTTGTCTTCGGAGTCTTCGGGCATTTTCGCTTCGGCTGCTTCGAGAGCGGTACGCGCTTCGGCGATAGTCATGCTTCGGCGATAGTCGTATTTATAAGGTACGTCTCCGCGTTCGCGAATGCGTTCCAATTTGTCTAACCTGTGTTGTGTAAGTTCGTCTGACATTTTTTATTCCTATTCCTTTAACCGTGCATCTTTTCTTTCTGGGAAGAAAGGTCCTTCCGGACGGCATATAAAAGCAAAAGAAAGACCGACGGATACTTCGTATCCTCATTGAGGTAATGCGTGCTTTAGTCAGGAAATACAAAGTATTTCCCGGTTTTTCTTTGCTTACTTTCTTTTATCAAAAAGAAAGTAAGTTAGTTATGCTTTTGTTCTAGTTTCCATTTTAGAAAGCTTTCGATGAATGGCTCGAGATAGCCGTCCATTACTTTTGTTACATTGCCTGATTCGCAATTCGTCCGGTGATCTTTGATCATCTGGTAGGGCTGCATGACGTAGCTGCGAATTTGGCTACCCCACGCGACTTCCTGATGCCCGTCCCGTTGCGAATCGAGTTCATCCTGCTTTTTCTTCATCTCGATATCATACAGTTTTGCCTTGAGCATGTTAATTGCCTGGTCGCGGTTCTTGTGCTGGGAACGTCCCGCCTGGCACTGCACCACGATGCCCGTCTCCAGGTGCGTGATGCGGACGGCGGAACTCGTCTTGTTCACGTGTTGTCCCCCGGCACCGCTCGCACGAAATACGTCCATTCGAATGTCTTCGTCCCGTACTTCAATGTCGATATTGTCGTCAATTTCGGTCAAGACTTCAACCGCAGCGAAAGAGGTCTGGCGTTTGCCCTGGGCATTGAAGGGGGAAATGCGCACGAGTCGGTGTACACCTGCTTCGGATTTCAGGTAGCCGTAGGCCATGGGGCCGGAGACCATGAAACTGACGCTTTTGATGCCTGCTTCGTCTCCGTCCTGGTAGTCCAGCACCTCCAATTTGAATTCACGTCGCTCGCAGAAGCGTTGCAGCATGCGATACAACATGCCCGCCCAGTCACACGATTCTGTGCCACCGGCACCGGGGTGAATGCTGACAATGGCGTTTTTGGAGTCGCGCGGATCGTTGAGCATGCATTGCAGTTCGACTTGCAGGAGTCTTTCTTCAAGATCGGTAGCCAGCGTCGCCACTTCCTCGCTCATCGATTCGTCATTTTCTTCCTGAGCCATTTCGATCAGGACCTGGCCGTCTTCGAGTTCACCCATGAGGGCTTCCGGTGCTTCGATGGTGCTCTTGAGCTGCTTGAGTTTCTGGACCGTCTCCTGGGCAGCATCGGGATTGTCCCAGAAATTCGGCTGGGACATGGTAGCTTCGAGGGCGCCAATTTCTTTCCGGACATCGTCTACGTTGAGCGCAGTGCGTAACTCGCTGATACGTTTCACGTAGCCGTCTATTTTTGTTGCTTCGTCTTCAAACATGTTCTTTGGTTACCCTAGAAATTCTACAAAGTAATATAGTACGGGCGCGGCAAAGAGGAACCCGTCACATCGGTCCAATATCCCGCCATGGCCTGGAAAGATGTTTCCAGAATCTTTTACACCTGCGTCCCGCTTAAGTGCGGATTGAAAGAGGTCGCCGACCTGACCTGCGACCGAAAGAACAGCTCCTACGCCAACGTAGATCCAAAGAGACCAATCCGGGTAGGAGGTCCACTCAAGGGAGGATCGCAACTGCCAGAGCACCGCCATACCGATACCAGCGACAACGAATCCGCCGATCGCGCCTTCCCACGTCTTGTTGGGACTTACTACTGGCGCGAGTTTATGCGCACCGATCGATTTTCCCACGAAGTAGGCTCCGACATCTGTCACGGCGACTGCAACCACCATCGCCATCACCAGGCCTCTACCGACATCGGGTATGCCAAAGAGCAAGTTGACGTGAGAGGCCGTCCACATGACATAGACGAATCCACCGACGGTACCCAGAAGCGACGTGATGGTCGCGTTCGAGGTGATGATAAGCAGGAAGACGGTCAGGATGGAGGCGGCCACGGTTAGGGCATTGAGTTCGGCGAGTGTACCGTCGTATTGGTAGCAGAATATCGTGAATCCGAATATCAATAAGTGTTTGATGTTGACCGAGTCGTTGTGTCGGACAAGCGCAACAAATTCGACCAACCCCACTCCAGCCAACACGAGCACGAAGGCATAAAATAATGGGGCGAGTATCGGGATCCACAGTAGCGAGAGAAACACCGATACGAGAATCAGTGCCGTGGCGATCCGTGTGCCTAACCCACTCATTTAGTTGCGCCCTCCGAATTTACGGTTGCGGGACTGGTATTCGCGGATGGCCTGTAGGAGGTGGCGTTTGCGGAAATCGGGCCACAGCGTTTTGGTGACGACGAGTTCTGCGTAGGAAAGTTGCCAGAGCATGAAGTTGCTGAGCCGCATTTCGCCGCTGGTGCGGATGAGCAGGTCGACATCCCGGAGTTCGGGCAGGTAGAGGTGTTCGCCGATAGTGTCTTCGTCGATGGATTTGATGGAGCGTTTGCCGGATTTGACTTCGTAGGCGATGGACTTGCAGGCATCGACCAATTCGGCGCGGCTCCCGTAGTTTACCGCGAGATTGAGAACCATTGATTGGTTGTTTTTGGTTTTGTCGACGCTGGCGTCCATTTCGTCGAGCAGGCGTTTGGAGAGTCCGTCTTTGCGGCCCATGAACTCGACGCGGATGTCCTCGGCGTGCAGGTTATCGACTTCGAGTTTGATGTATTTACTGAGTAGGCGGAAGAGTGCAGAGACTTCGGTCTTGGAGCGCCGCCAGTTTTCGGTGGAGAAGGCGTAGAGGGTGAGGGATTGAATGCCCGCTGTTTCGCGACAGGCTTCGGTGATGGTGCGCACGCTTTTGGCCCCGGCTTCGTGACCGCGTATGCGAGTGACCCGGTTCTTTTTTGCCCATCGGCCGTTTCCGTCCATGATGATGGCGATGTGGCGCGGTATTTTTTTCGGGTCAAGTTCCGTGGTGCTCACCGGAGTATCCTTTGTTGCTAAAGTTTCAAAAAAAACCGCGAATGGTGCAATACACCAGCCGCGGTTGGTTCATACAAGTTATTTCGTCAAAGCTGCATATGCGTTAGACTTCCATGATTTCGGCGTCTTTGGCCTTGAACGCGTCATCTACTTTTTTGATGTAGCTGTCTGTGAGTTTCTGCAAGGAGTCGGTTAGCTTGTGCGCGTCGTCCTCGGGAATCTCGCCATCTTTCTGGCCCTTCTTGATGATTTCCATATCGGTACGACGAATGTTTCGAATGGATATCCGCGCGTCTTCGGCGAGTTTGCCGATGAGTTTGACATATTCCTTGCGACGGTCTTCACTGAGCTCCGGGAGAGGCAAGCGGATGATGGTTCCGTCGTTCGCCGGGGTGAGGTCCAAGGGCGAGGCCATGATGGCTTTTTCGATGGGTTCGATCTGTGATTTGTCCCAGGGCTGAACTGTGAGCAGGCGCGCTTCGGGTGCGGACACCGTGGCCAGCTGATTCAACTTCATTTTGGAACCGTAGCTGTCGACTTCGATACTGTCAAGTAGCCCGACGGATGCGCGACCGGTGCGAATGTGCAAAATTTCCTGTGAGAAGGATTGCAGACTTTTGCCCATCTTGTCTTCTGCTTCGATCAATGCTTCGTGTTCCATGCCCTAGTCTCCTTTGACGACGGTGCCGATTTTTTCGCCGAGCACTGATTTTACTATATTTCCCGTGCCGTTCAAGTTAAAAACGAGAATGGGCAGGTTATTTTCTCGGCATAACGAGATAGCGGTAGCATCCATCACGCCCAGATTCTTCGATAGTACCTCAGTATAGCCTACCTCGGTGTACCGTATTGCGTCTGGATTCGTGACCGGGTCACTGTCATAGATGCCGTCTACTTTGGTCGCTTTAAGCAGGATTTCCGCACCTATTTCGCTCGCGCGCAGGGCTGCTGCGGTGTCTGTCGTGAAGAAAGGATTACCCGTCCCCGCACCGAAGATGACCACGCGGCCTTTCTCCAGATGCCGAACGGCGCGTCGTCGGATGTACGGCTCGGCGACAGGACGCATTTCGATGGCGGTCAATACGCGGGATTCGACGCCCCGGGCTTCCAGTCCCGCTTGAAGGGCGAGGGCATTGATCATGGTTGCGAGCATGCCCATGTAATCGCCGGTCGGTTTATCCAGGCCGGAGTTCACGCCTTCCGAGCCGCGGAAGATGTTTCCACCGCCGACGACCAGCCCGATTTCCACGCCCAACTCGCATGCCTGCTTGATTTCGTCACAGTAACCGCCTACGACGTTAAAGTCGATGCCGCCGCCCTGATTGCCTTCGAGGGCTTCACCGCTGAGTTTGAGCAGGATGCGTTTGTAGATGGGTTTGGACACGGGTGATGCCTATCCTTCGGAATCTTTAACGGCTTGGGCTACTTCGTCTGCAAAGTCGACTGCTTCTTTTTCGATGCCTTCGCCGAGCACGTAACGCTCGAAGCGACGCACTTCGATTTTTTCGCCAACGGAGCCACTGAGCTCTTTAAGCATGTCTTCGATTTTCACCTTCGGTTCTTTAACGAAACCCTGTTCAAGCAGGCAGTTTTCTTCGTAGAATTTTCCGATTTTTCCTTCGGCGATCTTCGCGAGAATATTTTCAGGTTTTCCACTGTCTTTCATCTGTGTGATGTAGAGTTCTTTTTCAGCGTCGACAATGTCCTGTGGAACTTCTTCACGACGTATCCATCGCGGGGCCGCCGAGCAAATTTGCAGACAGATGTCTTTGCACAGGCCCTGGAACTTTTCGCCTTTGGCTACGAAATCGGTTTCGCAGTTAATTTCGACCAGTACGCCCATCTTACCGCCCATGTGAATATAGGAGGCTACGGCGCCATTGCTGGCGGTTCTGTCGGCACGCTTTGCGGCGCTGGCCATGCCTTTTTCACGTAGCCAAACGGTAGCCGCTTCAACATCACCGTTGGTTTCGGTGAGGGCTTTTTTACAATCCATCATGCCCGCGCCGGACTTATCGCGCAGGGCTTTCACGTCTTTCGCAGAAATGCTCATAGTACACAGTACTCCTTATCGTTCTATGCAGTGCAGTAGGTTGAGGATGATTGGGATCGAAGCAGGTCGAAAAAACTATTCAGCCGTCTTTTCCGTTGCCTCGGTAGTCGCTTCTTCAGCAGGCGCTTCCTTAGCAGGTGCAGATTCTTCCGCAGGCGCAGCATCAGCTGGTGCAGCGGCATCGAGATCTTTCGCCTGTTGTTTGCTCAGCTTGTCCGACTTCACAGTCTCTTCGGCAGACTTGGCCTTGCGTTTCGCGGCTTCTTCTTCCTGAGCCTTGTCGTAACGCATGCGGCCTTCGAGCACCGCATCGGCCACGATTGAACAGAACAGGTTGATGGCGCGGATAGCATCGTCGTTGCCGGGGATCGGGATGTCGATGACGTCGGGGTCGCTGTTCGTGTCACAGATGGCGACGCTGGTGATGTCCAAGCGCGACGCTTCAGCGACGGCAATCGATTCGCGGTGGGAATCAACGATGAACATCAGTTTGGGCGGGCCGTCCATTTTCTGGATGCCACCAAGGTTTTTCTCAAGCTTGTCACGACGCTTTCGCATCACGGTCGCTTCTTTTTTCTTGTAGTTTGCATCAATCTTGCCGGACTCTTCCATGTCTTGAAGGCGTGTAAGGGTCGCGATGCTGTTCTGGATGGTCTGCCAGTTGGTCAGCGTACCGCCGAGCCAGCGATTGTTGATGTAGTACATGCCGCAACGTTCAGCCTGAACCTTGACGGGCTCTTGAGCCTGTTTCTTGGTTCCGACGAAGAGGACGTCTCCGCCAGCGGCGACGGTGTCGCGTACGGCGATGTAGGCGCGCTGCATTTGACGAAGCGTCTTTTGCAGGTCGATGATGTAGATCCCGTGACGTTCTCCGAAGATGTAACGCCCCATTTTGGGATTCCAGCGGCGGGTCTGGTGACCGAAGTGAATACCGGCTTCCAGCAGTTCTTTCATAGAAATCGTAGCCATAGCTCTTCTGTGCTCCTTTTTTGGGTTGGTTTCCGGATTCCCTCAGCCGTCACAATCCAGCATGCGCTGGACACCCGAAACGACATGGTGCTACAAGGAAATCCTGAGTTAAAAATCGAGGAAGTCTAGCATATAGACGCGTAACCGTGCAACTAAGCTACGATTTGGTGATTGCGTCAGCCGCGGCGGCAATTTGTGCGGTGGGCACGGGGTTGGTTCGGTGGCATTTGGGGCAATTGATGGCATCGTGCTTGTATTCGGGGGGAATCTTGAAGCGCATGCCGCAGGCGCAGGACAAGAAGAGGAAATCGTTGAACTTTCGCATGAGGTCGCCGGCCTCACGGAGCTGGTCGCGTTGTGATTTCTTGCCTCCGGGAGTGGCCTTGCGCACGTCGGATTCTTGGTCGTCGCGTAGGGATGATTTTGGAAGGCCGACGGCTTTGGAGCGACCGCCCACGGATTGCCACGCTTGTTGGTAGGCTCCGTATGACGCGATGTTGCCGATGCCGCGCAGGATGCGTATGCGATCTTCGGCCGGGGGATGCGTGGCGGTGAGTGAACTGAGGCTCGCCTTCTTGAAAGGATTGATGATGTACATGGCTGCGGTGGCCTTGCTGGCTTTTTCGACCGGTTCGGAGCCACTGCTTATTTTTTCGAGTGCTGAGGCAAGTCCTTCTGGATATCGTGTGAAGACTGACGCTTGCGCGTCGGCGAGGTATTCGCGTTTGCGGGAGACCGCCATATAGATGAGTCGTGCGGCCAGCGGGGCGAGAATGGCGAAGACAATTGCAACGACCATCATGATCATTTGGGCCTGGCCGTTGTTGCTGCTGCTTTTCGAGCGGGATGAATAGCGACGCGTTGCACCGCCATACCAGAGCGAGCGCAGGAAGATTTCGGAAATAATGCTGACGGTGCCCAGCGTGGTCGCGAGCATGGTCATGAGCAATACGTCGCGATTGACGATGTGCCCGATTTCGTGTGCGATGACGCCCTGGAGCTCGTCGCGATCCAGGCGACCGAGCAGGCCTGCGGTCACGGCGACAGCGGCTTTGTCCGGGTCTCGCCCGACGGCAAAAGCGTTGGGTGACAGGTCGTTCACCACGTAGACGGCGGGCATTTTGTCGAGTCCGGAGGCGATTTTCATTTCTTCGACGACGTTGTAAAGCGTGGGATGGTCGTCGTATTCGATTTTCTGGGCACCGCTCATCATAAGCAATATGTTGTCGCCCTTAAACCAGGCAACAGAGGCCATCACGAGCCAGATGATGAAGGCGACGAGCAGTCCGAAGAGCCAGCCACCACCGGGTGCGGCGAATTCGCCAATGGCAGCACCGAGTCCGAGCAACACGAGTGCCATGCCAAAGACGAGGATCCACGTCTTACGCTTGTTGGATTGTATTTGTTCCCACATGGTGGATCAGATCCTTAGCGTTAGAAGCTGACCTTGGGCACTTCGCGTTCGGCTTCGTCTTCGATTTCGAAAAAATCGGCCTGTTTGAAGCTGAACATCCCGGCAATGATGTTGGACGGGAACATTTCGATCTTATTGTTGAGCTGCATGGTTTCGTCGTTGTAGAACTGGCGGGAGAAACCGATTTTGTTTTCCGTAGAGGTCAGTTCTTCCTGCAAAGCAAGGAAATTCTCGTTTGCCTTGAGTTCGGGATAGTTTTCCACGACCACGAAGAAGTTGCTCATGGCCTGGGAGAGTCCGGCTTCGGCTTTACCGGCTTCCGCAGGGCCGTTGGCATTTTGTGCGAGATTGCGCGCCTTGGTAATGTTCTCCAGCGTATCCCGCTCGTGCGTCATGTAGCCTTTGGCGGTCTCAATGAGGTTCGGGATGAGATCGTGGCGGCGTTTGAGTTGCACGTCGATTTGGGCCCACGCGTTTTTCACGCGGTTGCGCAGTCCGACGAGGCCGTTGTACATGCCGATGATCCAGATGACGAGTACGAGGCCGATGGCCAGTAGGATGCCTAAGGGTATGAGCATTGTGATCCTCCTTTTACGGTGTTGAATCGAGGGACGCTTTTGGGATGCCCTCGTTATAGCATGTTTTCGGTTTTAGGAAAAACTTATTCGCTGTCTGAGCCGAAAATCGACATCAGATGTTCGGTGACGGCAACATTCTTGTCATCCCCTATATGGCTGAGCATGGTCTCGAGTTCGTTATGATCGAGCCAGATACCGTGACCCTTCGGGCAGTGATCGAAGATAACGGGCGGTGTGGATTCGGTGCCTTCTTTGGTCATACGTTTGTCGCATTCCGGGCATTTTCGATGCGCTTCGCCTTTGGGTGCATCAACGGGCGATCCAACGGATAGATAGTCGTGCGCGGCCTGTTCATTGCCGAGCAGGAGCTCAAGTTCGCCGGAATCGAGCCAGATGCCTTTGCAGGTCGTGCAATAATCGATTTCCACCTGATCGGTTTCGATGGCGATGAGTATTTCGTTTATGCAATGTGGACAGTTCATGCGATTGTCTTCCTGTTTCGTTGACACCTTATCATGAATACACTCGGGAGCAACAAATATTCACCGAATTATTTGGATGTGGCGCGGTGGGACGGCGTGGTATGATCGATTTGGTGTTACTGACCCTTCTGGGAGAGCCGTCTGATGTCCGATATTCTGCAGATACATTCCGATGACAATGTTGCGGTGGCGCTAGTTGATCTGGAGATGGTGCCGAAGGGGCATAAGGTCGCGTTGAGTACGATCGGAAGAGGCGAGGCTGTAGTGAAGTATGGCAATCCGATTGGGGTTGCGACGGAGGATATCGCTGAGGGTGCGCATGTGCATTCGCATAATCTTCGAACCGGGCTGGATGGGGAACTGGAGTACGAATGGGCACCGGATAGTGTTGGGCAATCGAGCATGGAACCGTCCACTTTCGAGGGCTATGTGCGCGCGGACGGCCGTGTGGGGATTCGCAATGAAGTGTGGATCATCAATACGGTGGGCTGTGTGAACATGACGGCGCAACAGTTGGTGAAGATTGCTGAGCAGGAACTGGCGGACGATGCCGTCGATGGATTTTTTACCTTTAATCATCCCTTCGGGTGTTCGCAGTTGGGGGATGATTTGGCCTATACGCAGACCTTGCTGGCGGCGCTGATTAATCATCCGAATGCGGGCGCGGTGCTGGTGATGGGTCTGGGCTGCGAAAACAATCAGATGAAATTGCAGTTGGAAGTCGTGGGCGAGTATGACCCGGAGCGCGTTCGATTTTTCAATGCGCAGGATGTGGATGATGAAATTGAAACGGGCTTGGAGGAGTTGGGCAAGCTGGTTGAGTATGCGAAACAATTCAAGCGGGAGACGGTGTCTGCGGACCGGCTGATTATCGCCGGGAAGTGTGGCGCGAGTGACGGGTATAGCGGCATCACGGCGAATCCTCTGGTGGGGCGCACGATGGACCGGCATTGCGCGGCTGGCGGTACGGGAATTCTGACGGAGGTGCCGGAAATGTTCGGCGCAGAACGATTGCTGATGGCGCGGGCGACTTCGGAGGCGGTATTTGAGGATGTGGTTGCGCTGATTAACAATTTCAAGCAGTATTTCGAGAAACACGATCAGCCGATCTATGAAAATCCGGCGCCGGGCAATATCGCGGGTGGGATAACAACCTTGGAAGAGAAATCGCTGGGTTGCATACAAAAAGGCGGCGCGGCTCCGGTGTGTGAGGTCCGCGATTATGCCGTGGCAGTGACTCCTGGACAAGGCGGATTGAGTCTCGTGAATTCACCGGGCAATGATTTGGTCTCCTCTACGGCACTCGCCGCTGCCGGAGCGCAAATGGTGCTATTCACCACAGGGCGCGGTACGCCGCTGGGGGTGCCGGTGCCGACGGTGAAAATTTCGTCGAACTCCGATCTGGCCTCCCGCAAAAAACGGTGGATTGATTTCGATGCAGGCCGGTTGTTGAGTGATGGCATCAGCATGGACGACCTCGCGAAGGAATTTTATGGGTATCTACTGGAAGTCGCGAGTGGGGAGCTTGCACAGAATGAGAAGAACGGCTATCGCGAGATTGGGATTTGGAAGTCGGGAGTTACGTTGTAGATCGGAAGGATGGAGTTGCAGATGAACGCTAAACATCTCAGGGGAGTTTTGGCGCTTGTGGTAATCGCATTGATCGCCGCGATCTGTTTCGTGACATATTTTGTGGAAGTACGGGGACGCGACCTGGCGTTGCACACGCCGATAGCCCTGGAGAACCTGGATGAATTGGGTGAGCGCCTTGATCCGGGCCTTCCACAGGTTGATGATGAGGGAATCGACAAGCCTTCGCCGGTCGAGGGCATCGAAACAAATCAATCTGCGCAGTCTGAGGCGATGACCTCCGATTTGCTGCCGACTCGACTTGAACGGAAATTGTCATTCCAGGAAATGACAAAACTACACGGTGCCATTGACCGTCAAACTAGATTCGGATTGCTGTTCAGAACAACGGCACTGAGGGTTGAGGATAGTGTCAGGTTTGTTTTTGGCAAGGGACCCCTGAACGGGATTCATACTTCGTCTGCCTTAGGCTACGACATGATGACGCTCGGGAATTGGGAATCGGCGAGACAGTATCTCTGGGAAGCGGTTGAGGTCTATGAAACCGAAGATTCTACGCAGTGCAAAATCACGCTGGGTTTACTTGCCTGGCTTGAAGATGATCTGGAGAAAGCGGCACGGTTACTGGAGTTGTCATGTCAGGGCGAATTTCGTGCGCCGTATCCCCCGTATGACGATGCGCCCGCGCTCGCTGCGAGCCAGTTGTCGAATGCCTATCGTCTCTGCAGGGAGACGGCTAGCGACGTGCTCGCGGCGCATTACCTTGCGCGAATATGGGAAGAATACCCGGAGCTTGCGGTGGAATATGGGATGGATGGGCCATCCTGAAATCTCTCCGATGATGCCGTTCGTCTGGAACTCCTGACTGGGTGTCTATACAATGGGATGCTCTGCTCGTGGTGGTCATGGGCAGGTGTTAATGGGAAATAAAAGTTATGTCCCAAGACGTTTCAACAATTTTACAATTTGGTACTGGGCGATTTTTGCGTGCATTTATTGGCGTGTTTGTACAGGAGGCGAATGATGTGGGGGGTGGTTCGCATGGGATTGTGGCGGTGCAGTCGACGCCGGGAAAACGAGCCGATCTGTTGAATGAATCGGCGGACGGGTACACGATTCAGATTCGCGGGGTGGTGGATGGGGAGACGATTGACCGGCCTGTTCAGGTGAAGTGTGTGGAGCGGGCGTTGTTGGCGGCTGAGGAATGGGACGCGGTTTTGGAGGCTGCAGCGAATCCTGAGTTGGCTTTTATTACTTCGAACACGACGGAGGCGTCTTACGCGCTGGATGAGTCGGACACTTTTGATGCCGCGCCGCCGAATTCGTTTCCGGCGAAGTTGGCGTTGTGTTTGAGGGCGCGGTTTGACGCGGGGTTGCCGGGGGCGACGATTGCGCCGTGCGAATTGGTGGAGAAAAACGGGGCGGTGTTGCGCGCGTTGGTGTTGGAACAGGTCGCTGTGTGGAACATGGATGCGGCGTTTGTGACGTGGCTGACAGAAGAATGCGGTTGGCTGAATACGATGGTGGATCGCATGGTGGTGCCGCCGTATGATGAAGACCCTCTCGCGAAAGCGGATCCGCTGGCGGCGATTGCCGAACCCTTCTCGCAATGGATCATTGAACGGGTGCCGGGGCGGGAAGTGTCGTTTCTGTCCCATCCAGGCATTCAGTGGGTGGACGATGTGGACGCGATGTTTTTGCGTAAGGTGCGGATTTTGAATGGCGCGCATACGGCGATGGTGGCGAAGTACCTGCCGCTGGGTTTTGAGACGGTGCAGGAAGTGATGCAAGATGCGGACGCGCGGGATTGGGTGCGTGGGTTGATCGTGGAAGAAGCGATTCCGTGCATCGCACATCGTGCGGAAAATTGTGGAACGTTTGCATTTCAGACGCTGGACCGGCTGGCGAATCCGTTTTTCGAACATCGGCTGAAAGATATCGCGATGGGGCATGACGCGAAGGTGGAGATACGGTTGAAGTCGACTTTTGATGATTATGTTGAGTTGTACGGGAAAGAACCGAAACGAGTTGCGGAGGCGATTGCGTTGTCGGCGGAAGTGAACGTGTAGTTCAACCCCTTCAGGGTTGGATTCTATTTTATTGATTTTACCCCGGGTTGCGACCCGGGGCTATTCAACTTTGACCCCTTCGGGGTCCGAACAAAGGGAATGGCGGAATGATCGCAGTAGAAGGGATAACGGAATGATTAAGAAAACCTTGGCATTTGCTATAGCAATTGGAATAGCGATTAACGTTCACGCGGCGGAAAAACGACCGAATATTCTGTTCATTTTCAGTGATGACCATGCGCCGCACGCGATCAGTGCTTACGGGTCGGTGATTAATCAGACGCCGAATATTGACCGGATTGCGCGTGAGGGAGCGATTCTTCGGCACAACGTGTGCGGGAATTCGATTTGCGGACCGAGTCGTGCGACGATTCTGACCGGTCTCCATAGTCATGCAAACGGGTTCATGACGAATCGCGATACCTTTGACGGGAATCAGCGCACCTTTCCGAAGTTAGTGCAGCGGGCGGGGTATACGACGGCGATGATTGGCAAGTGGCATCTGAAAACGGAGCCGCAGGGATTTGATTATTGGGACATTCTTCCGGGGCAGGGCGCGTATTACAATCCGGATTTTGTTTCTGTTAGGGGTAAGCGAAAGGTTTTCGGGTATAACACGGATATTGTGACGGATCTGGGCATCAAGTGGATGCAGGAGCAGCGGAATCCGGATAAACCCTTTGTGTTGATGTGTCAGTTCAAGGCGCCGCATCGCACGTGGATGCCGAATCTGGATCATCTTGACATGTATAAGGGCGGGGACATTCCTGAGCCGTCGGATTTGTTCGATGATTATTCGGGGCGCACGAGTTCGATTTCGAAAAATGAAGCGAGCATTGCGACACATCTGCGTCCGATGTATGACTTGATGCTGAACGAATCCGACTGGCCGAAGGATCAGGATGAACGAAACGCCCTGCGCAATCTGAGTCGCCTTTCGCCGGAACAGCGTCGTTTATGGGATGCGGCTTTCGCGGAAGAAAACGCGGCCTATGAGGCGGCGAATCTAAGGGGTGATGACCGCACACGCTGGAATTATCAGCGGTACATCAAGAATTATCTGCGCTCGGTGGCGTCGGTGGATGACAACGTGGGACGCTTGCTGGATTATCTGGATTGGTCGGGGTTGGCGGAGAATACGATTGTGATTTACAGTTCTGACCAGGGTTTTTATCTGGGCGATCACGGGATGTATGACAAGCGCTGGATGTATGAGGAGTCGCTGGGCATGCCATTCGTCGCGCGTTGGCCGGGGGTGATATCGCCGGGAACGGACATCAAATCGCTGACGCAAAACATCGATTTCGCGCCGACGTTTCTGGAAATAGCGGGCGTTGACGTGCCGGAGGATATGCATGGTCGCAGTTTCTTGCCGCTGTTGAAAGGGGAAACGCCGGATGATTGGCGGGACGCGATTTATTATCACTATTACGAGAAGGGCGTGCACAATGTTGAGCCACATGAGGGGGTTCGGACGGATCGCTATAAGTTAATCTACTTTTATGAGATTGATGAGTGGGAATTTTTTGATTTGGAAATGGACCCCGATGAGATGCAGTCCGTTTACTTGGATCGGAAGTATCGGAAAAATGTCGCGGCGTTGAAGGATCGGTTGGATGAGCTGAAAGTGCAGTACGCGGTGCCCACTGATTAATGGTTTCTATTCAAAAATTATTGTCTTGTGGTGATGGCGGATGATGCGGTGGTTGACGTGTTGTTGGATGGCTCTGCCGAGGGATTGCTGTTCGAGGGAACGACCGATGCGTCGTAAATCGTGGGGGGTGTCGCGGTGCGTGACGTGGCCGACGGCTTGTTCGATGATGGGGCCCTCGTCGAGATCGGTGGTGACGTAGTGGGCCGTGGCCCCAATGAGTTTCACGCCGCGATCGTGGGCCTGCTGGTAGGGGTTTGCGCCTTTGAATGAGGGCAGGAAGCTGTGGTGGATATTGATGACGGGTTTGCCGTAGTTTTTGAGGAAATCGCCGGTCAATATCTGCATGTAGCGTGCGAGTACGAGGAAATCGCTGGTGTCTTTGATGAGGTCGACGATTTCTGCTTCGGCCTCAACTTTCGTTTCTTTGGATACGGAGATGTGGTGGAAGGGGATTCCGGCTGCTTCCACCAATGGTCGCAGATCGTCGTGATTGCTGATGACGAGCGGGATTTCTACGGCGAGATCGCCGACGCGGTGGTGGTAGAGGATATCGACGAGGCAGTGGTCGAATTTGGAGACGGCGATGGCCATGCGGGGACGTTGTGCAGTGAAGTAGAGTTGCCAGTCTGCGCTAAGGGAGTCGGCGAGGGGGGCGAATTTGGCACGAATGGCATCTTCGTCGGGGGAGTCTTCAAAACAAAACTCGAGACGCATGAAAAACTGGCCGCTGTCGGAATCGGTGGAATATTGATGGGAATCGACGATGTTGCCGTCGAGTTCGGCGATGCATTGAGTCAGTTTCGCGACGATGCCGTGTTGGTCGGGGCATGCGACGAGTAGAATGACGGTGTCCATGAGGTACTCCCAAAAAAAAATGTACGCGCCCAGTATAACGAATCGGGCGCGTACACTTCTTAGGAGAAAGTTTGGTGTTGTTGCTTATCCGGTCTTTCGACGTTGTTCGCGTTTGCGGCCTTCTTCGGTGAGGATGGCTTTACGGACGCGGACGTTCTTCGGGGTGACTTCGACGAGTTCGTCGGGAGCGACCCATTCGAGCGCGGTGTCGAGGGTGAGAATTCGCGGCACGTCAAGCGCGCTGCTATGGTCTTTACCGGATGCGCGGTGATTGGTAAGCTGCTTCTTTTTGGTTGGTTTGCAGGGGAAATCTCCTGCACGTGAGCATTCACCGATGATCATGCCTTCGTAGACATCAACCATGGAGCCGAGGAACATGGTTCCACGCTGTTGGAGGTTTTCGAGACTGTAGGTAGTGGTTAGACCGTTTTCCATGCAGATCATGGAGCCGCGGTTGCGTGCAATGACGTCGCCGCACCAAGGGCCGTATTCGGTGAAACGTGCGGCCATGATACCGAGCCCGCGTGTGTCGGTCAGGAATTCGTTTCGGTAGCCGATGAGTCCGCGAGTAGCAATTTTGAAGGTCATGCGAACGAGTCCGGCGTCGTTGTTTTCGACGTTTTCGAGCTGGCCTTTGCGTTGCGCAAGTTTTTCGATGACGGTTCCCTGGTATTCCATGGGTACATCGATGGTGAGTTCTTCGAAGGGTTCGAGCAATTTTCCGGTCTTGTCGCGGTGGGTGATGATTTCGGGCGGTGATACACAGAGTTCCATGCCTTCGCGCCGCATTTCTTCAATGAGAATCGCAAGGTGGAGCTCGCCGCGTCCGGATACTTTGAGGCCGTCTCCGCTGTCGGAATCTTCAACGCGCAAGGCGACGTTGGTGCGCAATTCACGGTCGAGTCGATCGCGAATCTGGCGCATGGTGACGGCAGTTCCGTCTTGACCGGCGAAGGGGCCACTGTTGACCATGAAGCACATGGACACGGTGGGTTCTTCGATATCGAGGGGCGGTAATGCGCAGCCTTCTTGACCCGGTGCTGAAATGGTGTCGCCGATTGAAAGGTTTTCTGGGCCGGAAATGGTAACGATGTCGCCGGCCATAACTTCGTCGACTTCGACGGTTTCGAGTCCGCGGGTTACCCAGAGGTAGCGCGTTTTGTGGGTCTCGGCGCCCGTGACTTTCCATTCGCTGTGATGGGCTTCGGCGTCGCCTTCGGACCATTCGTTGTCTTGCCATTCGGTCATGATGCGTTCGATGGCCTGGCTCTTTTTCAAGCGGCCTTTCAAAACGCGGCCCATACCGGTGCGTCCGATGTGGTCGCGCCAGCCGATGGAACTGACCTGCATGAGGAAAGGAGCATCGGGATCGCTTTCAGGTGCGGGAACTTCTTTGATGATGGTTTCGAAGAGGGCGTCCATGCCTTCGTGTTCGTCGGTATCGAGATCGCGGACGAGCCAGCCCTGGAGTCCGGAGCCGTAGAGTACGGGGAAGTCGCATTGTTCGTCGGTGGCACCGAGTTCAACGAAGAGATCGAATGTTTTGTCGAGTGCTCCCTGGGGATCGCAGTTGGGTCGGTCCGCTTTGTTGACGATCACGATAGGATTCAGGCCGAGACGTAATGCGCGCATAAGCACGTAACGGGTTTGGGGCATAGGGCCTTCGTTGGCGTCTACGAGCAGGAGCACGGAATCAACCATTGACAATACGCGCTCGACTTCGCCGGAGAAATCGGCGTGGCCGGGGGTATCGATTATGTTGATACGGTAGTCGTTCCAGTCAACGGTGCAGTGTTTCGAGCGAATGGTGATGCCGCGTTCGCGTTCGATTTCGTTGTTGTCCATGATGCGTTCTTCGACTTTTGCATTTTCGCGAAAGGCCTGGGTGGCGTTGAAGATGCTATCGATGAGCGTTGTCTTGCCATGATCGATATGCGCGATGATGGCAAGATTACGAATGTGGTCTGCAGTGGGCATGTCAAAATTCCTGTTCAGGGTTCTTGGAAACTATGCGTTGGCGCGTTGACGTGACGGGCGGCCCGAAGTGCTGCCGTTACGTCCGCGGGATTGTTGTTTACGTTTGTCCGGTTTCGCCGGACGCGAGGAGTTGTGCGAATTGTTTCCGGAGGATTTTCCTGCGCCGGAGGTGTTGTTGTTGCGCTTTTTTGATGGACGATTGGCACGCTTCTTCGCAGGACGACCTTCGGAGCGTTCGCTGTTTTCGGAGCGCTCGCTACTCTTTCTGGAGCGTTGAGGGCGTTCATCATTATTCCGGCGACGTTTCGATGGGCGGCCTGATCGTTCGGAACGGTCAGACTGTTTTGGCGCACCGTTGCGTTGTGAAGCGGACTTCTTACGTTCCGGTTTTGAGTCGGTTGCAACGTCAACGGAACCAACCCATTCGGCGCGGGGAATCGGGTGGCCGAGGTCTCGCTCGATGTCTGCGAGCAGTTTCTTGTCTTCGGGTGTAACAAAAGTAATCGCGTCGCCGTCGGCATTCGCGCGAGCGGTACGGCCGATACGGTGTACGTAGTCGTCGAAGGCGGTCGGAATATCGTAGTTGATGACGTGGGTGACGCCCTGGATGTCGATTCCGCGTGCGGCGACATCGGTGGCGAGCAGTACTTCGTATTTACCTTTGCGGAATCCGTCGAGGGCGAGTTTACGTTGGCTCTGGGAGCGTCCGCCGTGAATGGCAGCGGCTTTGAAGCCGAGTTTCTGCATAGTCTTGGTTACGCGATCCGTGCGGTGTTTCGTGCGCATGAATACGATGGTGGAAGTCACATTGGGTTCACCGAGAAGTTTTTCAAGTAGACGAGGCTTCTTGGCCTGATCGACCGTGTAGACTTCCTGGCGCACGGCTTTGGCGGGGGAAACCGAGCCAATTTCAATGCGTTCGGGCTGATACAAGAATTGTTTCGTGAGTTTTTCAATTTCTTTGGGGAAGGTCGCCGAGAAGAGCATGGTCTGGCGGTTTTCGGGAAGTGCTTTCAGGATACGTTTGATGTCAGGCATGAATCCCATGTCGAGCATGCGATCGCCTTCGTCCAACACGAGGGTGGAGAGGTCACGGAAGTCGATGTTGCCGCGTTCCATGTGATCGATGAGACGACCGGGGGTGGCGATAATGATGTCAACGCCTCGGCGTAATGCCTTGGTCTGGCGATCAATGCTGACGCCGCCGAAGATGCATACGGAGTTGAGTTCGAGGATGCGACCGAGTGCTTCAACCACTTTGTGAACCTGTTGACAGAGTTCGCGGGTGGGGGTGAGCACGAGCATGCGGTTGCGGCCTGGAGGATCTTCGTCGAGGCAGGCTAGTCCCGGTAATGCGAAGGCGAGTGTTTTCCCGGAGCCGGTCTGGGAAATGGCCAAGAGGTCCTTGCCTTGGAGGGCTAAGGGGATTGCTTTGGCTTGAATGGGGGTTGGTTCTTCGATCCCTTGACGCTTGAGGTACTTGAGAATGAACGGATCGAGGTCGTAATCGTTAAAAGACATAATGGTTCCTATGTTTGTTGCAAGGCACAAATGTGCTTGCATGGCTGAACCTGTATGCTCAGCACAAACAAGATAGGAAACAACTACAGGAAGTGACCAGTATCTGAGGTGAGCATCGCGTAACGCTTAACGTTGCGTTACAACAGGGCCTGCATACGGTGGATGCAGGTCTAAACTGAGCGGAAGTATACAGAGGCCCAGGTGCCATGTCAAGTTTTATCTCGCGCTAAGAATATAGGGGGAAACGACTTGTGGATCGCAGCGTTAATTGAAGTCGGCCAAAATCGCGTCGTAGGCCTTGCGGGCGTGGTCGTATGCGGCGATGGCGTCGTCCATATTGTCGTCCCGAATACGCTCTTTTTTCATGGTCCAGCATTGCTCTACGGCATCGCGACACCATTGGGTGCTTTGCTGCGATGCGCGGATGGGTTTGTTATTTACTGTGACGTAGATTGGATTGGTGTGGGCTGAATAGGGGATGCGGAGTGCGACCCAGGAGGATTCTGTAATCGCGTGGGTGAATTCGATGGGTCGCACGGTTCCGTCTGCGAGGATTTCAGTGCGTGCGACGGCTTCACCGTTGACGACGAGTTCGACGGGTACTTTTTGCGTATCCGGGATGCGGCTTTTCTCGACGTGCCAGTAAGGTCTGCCTTGGTTGCCTCCATGTTGGATGCGTTCGCCCGCGCGATCTTGTTCTTCGGGAAGGAATGCGGCGGCGTTGACGGAGATGGTTACGGTCTTCGCCTTGTCCAATGTTAATTCGTTCTGATTGTCCGCGGTGTTGACCGAGTCGATGGCAAATTCGAAGAGGTGAGCGCGACCATCCGAGACGTAGTTGAGGCCTTTTCGGATTTCATCAACGAAGGGATCGTAGCCGAGTTGGTCATCGAGTTTCGTGTAGCTGCGCGCCATGCCGATGCGTTCGTCGAAGATGCAGGGGAAATCGGTTTCGCCGCTGATGGCTGTTCGGTAGCCGGAGTTGAGGACGTGGTACCAGATGTTGAGTTCCCAGTTCCACGGGGTGTCGCCTGCGGAAATGAAATCGACGGCGCCGTGGGTGACGGTCATGATGTATTCGTTGGCACCGATGCCGTCGAATTTGGCCATGACGTAATTGGGGAAGTCGTCGGTGGGTTCTTTCGGTTCAAGACCCCAGCCGGAGTGGGAGTAACCGACGATTCCATTCTGGCTCCGTCCCCATTGGAGTACGGGTAGCGTGTAGCTGGGCCATTCTTCGATTTTGGTGGTGTTGGGGTAGTCGTCTTCTGTGAGGCGCAAGAGGCAGAGATGCCCGGCGTGGCTGGAGGGGAATCCGGATACTTCAACATCGTAACGCATGAGATTTTCGTCGGTAGAGAGTTGGTGGACGTCGCCTTCGAAGAATGTTTTCTGGTGATACCAGCAGGGGCCCCATGAGAGAACGCAGGTGACGTTGAGATCTTCGCCCAAGGCCTGGCGCATCATGGCGTAGGGCGCGACTCCGGCGGCAGGGCTTTCGTAGTGGGCACATCCGCCGCCATGTACGTGGTGATCGAGGCTGTACCAATTTTTCTCGGCCATGTTGATCCAGCGTTTGAGGTTGAAGGTTTCGGTGTGTTCCGTGACATCGAGAGGAACGGTCATGACGCGGTTCTGTGGGATGTATTCGGGACCGCGAGTGTAGGTGACGTCATAATCGCCTGGCGGTAACATGATGTGTTCGCCGGATTGTCGATAGATCTGTGCCTGGAAAAAGAAGTCGGGGTATTCATCGGTTTCGGCGACGCGTCGTGCCGGCAGGGGGTAGATTCCTGTGAGCGGTTTATGGGTGAGGCCGGGTTGTTCCCAGGGCGCGCTACGAGCTCTCGAAATGCGGTAGTCGCTCGCTCGGGAAGAGTCGTTGCCTATACTGCCGAGTCGATCCACGTTGTCGCGGATGATGAAGGATGCCATGGTGGCTTCACCGTCGTGGTCACGAACATCGAAGGTGACTTTGAGCGAGGGCCAGATGGTGAAGAGTATGCTGATGGCGTTCCGGTATCCGATGTCTTGTGTGCCTTGTCCGACGTGGAATCCCAGAGTGGCTTCCTTTTTGCCTTCGGCGGTTGTGTAGATTTGCACGATTTGGTATTCGAGTGAGAGTCCCGAGAGAGAGGCTTTCATCGGACGGCGTCGGTAGATGGCGAGATCGAGGAAACGGTTGGCGAGTTCGCCCGGCGTAATCAGATTTTCCGTTCTCGGATTCGGTCGACCGGAAGAGGCGTGTACTACGGGCTCGGCGTTCGGAGATTCCCATTCGAGCGCGGCGTTCGTGGCGGCTTCGTTGTGGACTTTTACGAGGAAACTCTTCCAGCCGCTCTGGGTGAGCGTGGCGTTTTTGGATGCGGGGCCGTTGAGGACTTTGACACGGGCTTCGGCGCTGATGTGGACCATGGCGATACAGTAGGGATCGAGGATGGCCTGGATTTCCGCAACCGTTTCCTTCGAAGGTCTTTCATCCGCGAGATTGCCGATCTGTTTCTTGTCGGCATCTGAAAGACTGCTGCCGAGGTAGTCCAGCGCTTCGACGAGTCGCGTCGCGGAAGCCATCAACGGTTGCGCTTCGACCTTGTCTACGGTGTACAGATCTTGCGCGAAAGACGAAGTTGCGAGGAGTGCAGATGCGAGTAACGACAGGAAAGCATGACGAAATCGAGGAGACATGGCCTGGATCCTTCTGTTATGACAGCCCAATGGTTCTGGTCATCATAGCACCCGCGCGGCGAAACGTACACTATTCCGCTTCGCGGATGAATCCGTGGTAGAGGCCCATATAATACGGGAGCAAAAAGACGGTACCGTTGCCAAGGCCATTGCCCGCGCCGCCGTAGTCGAGCCGCCAGGGGTCGGTGTTCCAGTGGTTGAAGAAGCGATTCTCGACGGGGATGACTTTGCCGTTGTTGCGGTAGCCGCGGGTTTTGTAGCGCGTCGCACTGTCGGTGACGTCGATAGAGTTTTGGCGTGACATGGGGACGAGATCGATACGGTGGCTGTTCTGTTGGGCCCAGTTGTAGCGATCGAGTGAGAAGCCGTAGAGCGTGGCCATGGAATCTTCAAGCCAGCCGTCCCAGGGTTCAACGGAGTGGTCGCCCCAGGGGTCGCTGAAAGTCTCGTCCAGTCCATGGGCGGCATAGGCGAAGTTAAAGAAGGGATTCATTTCGGGCTGTTCGATGCTGTAAGCCATGTAGAAGGAGAAAAGGATCTTCGCACGTACGGCACCGTCTTGCACGTAGTTGAGAAGATTGTAGTAAGACATGAAGGCCATCTCGTCGTCGGATTGATTTCCGGAGCCGGCACCGCTTTGAATTTTGTAGTGCATGGCGTTGGTGTCGAAGCCATGTTTACTGACGAGTTCATCGAAGTGCATGCCATAGACGGGATCGCCCGTGATGTGTTCGGCGACGGTGAGGTAGGACAACATGCTCAGGGATTTCAGGCCGCGCTCGTACCACCAATACCAATCGTGGTTGAGTGCTTCGGGTGAGTACACACCCCAGCGTGTGACGGTGCCGTCGTGATCGATGAGGTTGTAGCCGTATTTGATCAGGTGATCGGTGAGATCGCGCACAACTTCACGGACACGTTCTTTTTCTTCTTCAGTTTCGGCCACGAGGTCGTAATAAAGCGGGTAGAAAAAATAATGCCCGTCGAGTTCGTCTGAGCTGGTATCGCTTTTCCAGTACCATTTGCCATCGGCACTTTTGGGCCAGCGGTGTTCGTAGGCTTTCCAATAGGTGTCGCCAGTTTCGCGTTCTTTTTTGTCCCGTTCGTAGCGGCCAATATTGGGGTCCGGGCCGTCGGCAGGCAAAATGGTGCGTGCGACGTATCCGTGGGGAGGACTATGCTCGCCACCCTGGGTCACTTTTTGAAGATGGCGTAGCGCTTCGAATATTTTCTTGGCACGTTCCTTCGCTTTAGGGGCTTTGGTGGCGGCATAGGCAAAACATTCGGCAGCACCGTACATGGCAGACCACAAACCGTCGTTATCCGAATCGTGATGGCGGACTTCACTGGTTTTGTCTCCGGGAACGGCAAGGCTGACTTCGGCGACATAACCGAATGGAGTCCGACGAATGAGACCCATGTCGCGCTCGTAGTGGTCAGCTTTCTCGGCGAGCGTCATCATGCGGCGTTCGATGACACCGACCCCGCCCGCAGTTGCGAACCAGGCCTGGCCTCGCCTATCAATCGCGATATCCCGAATCTCATCATGCGGTAACCAACGATGGCCTTGACGGTAGGCGAACTCCCCATCTTTGAATCGGATTGCCCCCTTCGTTGTGCCGAACCAGGTGGCGCCTTTGTTGTTATTGAACCACGTCACCCCTTTGATTCCCGTTTCTACACAGGTGAAGTCATTGAAGGGTAGACCTTCTGCTCCCGTGTAAAAGGTCCATTTGTCCTCAAATTCAGTTGCGACACCGGCAGGTGAGACGAACCAGGCATCGTGATCATCCACCGCAACCCCGCGCACATCCGACGCACCCCAGAATCGTCCTAATCCGTCGTCGACGAGTCTCTTTTTGAAGCCGTCTCGCGTCTGGATGAAAAGTCCTTCCGAAGAAGCCACAGCAATCAATTCACCTTGCGCTGCCTGCCGAATTTCTCCCGGAACGCCAGCATACAATGCCGGATCCACGTAGCCTTCAAGTAATTTTCCGTCCGGTGTAGATATCTTCTTCAACTGACCGTCCGTGATCGACACCCATCCCGCAGCGGTCTCCGCGACGATGTAGCCGTCATTATGCAGATGAATCGATTGCACGTCATTCGATGGCAGCCCGTCTTTCGTTGTGTAGCTAACGCCGACTTCCTGCGGGAATTTCCCGACCGTAACGTGTGGGACCTCTGCGGCGTGGGTGGCGGCAATAATAGTTGCGAAGGCGACGGAGAAGCTGACAATGCGTACAAAGTTGTTCATGGAGTTTCCTGATTTTGGAGTGCTACATGCAAATGGACATTATTTGGTCGGGATATCGGCACCCCAGATCGGGGACTTGAATCCTTTGATGTCTTTGGGTTTGATGCCGCGCCGGAATTCTTCGAAGCTGAATACGGTGGGGTTGTATTCGCCGAGGAAGTCGATGGGGTTGTCTGGTTTGATTTCGTCTTCCATGCCCAGACACCAGAGGTGAGCGTTGACGAGCAGGCGTCGGAAGCCGTCATTGACGAGGTCCTGGGATGCGCCCTGGGTGGTGCACAGGATTCGCGCAACCGTGCCGGAGGTGCTTTTGCGTTCACGGGCCCACACCACCGGCATGAGTTCTTTCTTTGTGTCGACTGATGAATCGATGGTCATGCCGTTCAGGATGATACCCCGCGCAAGGATGGTCACATCGTCGGGGGGATAGGCCGTGTAGCCGCCAGCCTGGGTGTGCATCTTCTTTACACCGATGAGAGCTGGATGATTCTTGTTGGATTGTTCGACGGCCAGGATGGAGCTCTGTCGATGGTTGTCGCCATAGTGCGTGACCCATGTTTCGCCGAGCACCTGACGTCCGAAGCCGTTTTTGAATTCGTCGCCGGAATAGTTGTGAGTGTAGGAATGAAATTTTCGGCCTTTGGGAATGTTGAAGGCGTGGGTGGAGGTGCGCAGGGCGATGATTGGGCCGCCACGATCCACGTAATCGACAAAGTGTTGCATTTCCTCGTCGGGCATGTTGATGAAGCGCATGCCGATGACCATGAGGTCGGCTTTTTTGAGGATGTTGAGACCGCCGAGATGGCTGCTGCCGGGTATGACGAAGCCCGTTTCGGGATCGATGCCGAATATGACCGTGCATTTGAAGCCGTAGTGTTTGGCCATGATTCGCGCGAGGGCGGGGATGCCTTCTTCACTGCGGTATTCATGGTCGGAGGCGATGAAGACGATGTGTTTGCCTTTGCCGGGACCGTCGTCTCCTTTGAAGACGACGCTGAATTCATCAGCAACGGCTGGCAAGGTGATGGCGATGCCAAAGAGCAGGACAACGAACTGTAGTTTTCTCATGATGGTTTCCCGTTGGGTATTGGGCTTTCAAAGTAGTTCCCTTCAGCTTATCGAATTGAGTACACTCTTTCAATCGATTTTTATGCGCGACATTTGACGCGCGGACGTAGAGATAGACCAATTAAGGAGAAATGAACATGAACATTACATTGGCTCAGGCCCAAGCGGCGGTGGATGCGGCGATTCTAAAAGCGGACGAGCTTGGCGTGAAGATGGATATCGCGGTAATTGACTCGGGTACCAATCTGACGGCTTTTGCGCGCATGGACGGCGCGTGGATAGGCTCGATTGATATCGCGATGAAGAAAGCGAAGACGGCGAAGTTATTTGACATGGATAGTGGTGCGATTGGCGGTCTTTCGCAACCGGGCGAGCCACTTTATGGTATCGAAGTTTCGAATGGCGGATTGATTTCGTTTCCGGGTGGCGTGCCCATTCAAAATGGAGATGGCGCGATTATCGGCGCGATCGGCGTCTCGGGCAGCACGGTGGAGGACGATCACGCGGTTGCTTCCGCCGGTGCGGATGCCGTCAAAGGCTAATTCCAGAGTGTAGAGGTACACTGGAAACGTGTTGATTAATCGATTATCGCCACGCGGTATCGGTAATAATCGGCGCGTTTCCAGTTTTTCGTCTCGTTCTCACCAAAGCGTGTGGCGAAGATGACGATTTCGTTTGTCTCGCGATCCTGGTAGTAACGGAAGTTTGAAATCTGCGTGCGATCGGTGTCGGTGTCGTCACGTTGATCGATTATTGTGATCGAGTCCCGGATGATTGAGACCGTAGACTCGTCGACTTCGGCGATGTGCAGGGGACTGCGTGGCCAGTTACCGTCAGCACGTTTTCCGTCGGCACAGAGGTTGCCTACGAAGTAGAGCTTGCCGTTTTTGACGGAACGAATGAGCGCGGACCCCGTGGCGGAGGATTCGATTTCGGAACCGTCGCTGCAAGTCATGGGCATGGGCTCGGACCAGTTGGATCCGTCGTCTTTCGAGAAGCACAACCATTTGTAGCCGGGCAATGTATCTTTCGCGCGCGCGTTGCTTCCACGGGACAGCGTTGCGATGCGACCATCGTTGAGTTGCACCGGAGTCGATTCACTAAAGCCGCGGGTGCTGCGTTCATCATCGGCTTTAATGGCCTCGCTGAGTGACCATTTCACGCTACCGTCGGATTGCGGATCGCCAAGCATCATGTAGGTTTCGTAAATGTTTGTCTTCGAGACGGGGTGATGGACAAACTCGCCCGCATCGTTGGTCTGCGCCGAGAAGACGGGAACGATGAGGCGTCCGGTCGTCGTTTTGATGGGGAAGGTAAAACTGACCGATACGCCGCTGCGTCGTCCGAAATCCAACTCCTGCTCATCGAGAATTTTTCCTGTTTTCGGAATACTGCGCGTGATCAGGACACGGCGGGCCTGATTCGAGTCGAATTTGCCGTTGGGATAAAAACTCTTGCTAACGAAGGTCGTCAGAACGCCGGAGTCTTCGTCAAAATACGCCGCGTTTTCGATAAATCGGATGAGACCGCCATCGACGGGGATAGCTTTAACCGCCATTTTCGGTTCCGTCCACGTAACGCCGTTGTCGAAGCTGGTCATCTCGCTGAAGTTGTCGTAGGTGTCCGAAGCATCCACCCAGCCGGAACGGTGCAGGATGGTCGGTTTATCTTTGTCGATGTACGTGACAAAGCCGGGGAATACGCCGGTGTCGTTCGCGCTGGGGATGAACACTTCTTTCGACGTGCGGCGGAAAGGGGCCCCCTGGTTCTGGCCGTGCGCAGTTGCATTGGCAAGCAGGACCGTACCGCAGAGTGTGCCGGATACTGTAAAGAATTGTCGACGACTCAGGGGTTTCACGATGGTACTCTCCTCGTTGCGGGTAGAGCCAGTCTAACCTTTCTTAATTCAATTATGCGAACTTACTTCTCGTTGGATTTTCCTACGAAGGGGTGGATGAATTGTCGTGCAATACCCTTCGGTACGGGCGAACCTTCGCCAATGCCATAGGACTTCGGCCAGCGGTTTTTTGGAAGGTGATAGGTACCGAAAAGCCAATCCAGGAACGGTAGGTGGACGGCGAAATTTTTATCCACCGCTTCTTTCTCTGCGCCATGATGCCAGTGATGGAACTGG
>JAYGCN010000197.1:0-2447 GCA_046583315.1 Candidatus Hydrogenedentota bacterium | reverse complement strand
GGGGTGGTTGGGCGAATCAATATCCTGTTCCGCGATGAAATTTCGATAGGGTCTGTAATTCTGATATTCCTGAGGTTCATCGATGCCTTCAAGAGCCGGATATACATCAGCCGTGAAAGTTGCATTGGGGCCATCGAGGAGCCCATCCATATCATAGGGAAACAACCCTTCGTCAACACCTTCACTGGCATCGTCGACAATTCCGTTCATGTCGTTATCGATTCCATCGCTCTGGTACCAGAAGGCGTCTCCATCATCGTCAATACCGTTCGTCGCCATCCAGAGTGCGCTGCCGTTGTCATCGACAAATCCGTAACCGGGAAACGAGACATCGTAGGCGTAATTGCCAAAGTTAGTTTCAACACTTCCGTTGCGGGCGATAAATCCGGGATTGGCATCTGTTGCCAAGCCGGAACCATTTCTGAGTACTTCTCCAGTGGCCGGGTCGACTCCTTCCATCGCCGATCCCATACGTACATTCCATATCCGTTCGGACAGTGTCTCCTCAATCAGATTGAGCGAACGCAAATCATAGTGTGCGGCATCAAGTCCCGTCAGTGCAGAACGCACCATCGGAGTATCAGAGGCAGAAGGTCCACCGTTAAGAAGGTACTTATCCGCGATATACGTCAACCCGCCGGCCTCATTAATATTCACTTTGCTGGCTTCATCAGTGATGTAGATGCCGATGCGGGCGATGATTTCGCTGTCGGTTTCGCCGAGGATGCGGATTTCGAAATCATTGTTCAGAGCGGTAAGAATTTTGTCGAGTAAATCTTCGTACGCGTAGTGGCCTGCGGTGAATGTGCCGCCCATGGCGAGACGCGAGGTACGATTGAGCACATAGTGGGAGGCGTCGGCACCGTCGTCAATGATGCTGTTGAAATCATTATCCTTGTCATCGCCGAAGGTCGCCTTGTCATTGGCCAAGGCTGGATTCAACGCGACCCGCATTTCGTATGTCGGCGTATCGAAATCTTCCAGCACAACACCCAGCGGCACCCAAGGATCGTTGGTATTGACAGGTCGCATGGAGAACATCCGGTGCAGCGGCATGGTCAGGAACACTTGGCGATCAGCGATGTTATCGAAATCACTCGACTTATCGTATCCGGTGCTGTACATAAACACGCCGGGTTCGCCATCGAGATCAAATTCATCAATGTACCCGTCGAGGTCGTTGTCGATGCCGTCGTTGGGGTAAAGCGTGTCGCCGGCCGCGGGGAACCATATGGAATCGTTCAACCCGTCACCGTCGTTGTCCACGTCGGCGAGGAAATGGATTTGTTGCTCGGGCAGGAGTGAAGTTGCTGTGCTCAATATGGGCCCTGCAATCGGATCGTAGGGACGTACAGGCAGAGGAGTAAACTCCAAGCCAAAGGGAACGTTTGAAGACGCGAACATTCTGGAGAAGCCGTTATCGGTAGTCAGCGCGAAGGGAAAAATCGGGTCACCATCGAATTGAAGGAGATAACGTTCCGGTGACAACACCGGGGCCAAGGGGTTGTAGGTCAAGGGATCGATATATCCGGGCACATTAGGCGAATATATGGCGCCGCCGTCATTCCGTTGCGCCACCTCAATGCGCGGGATATACATGTATCGATGCAGGTCGTCGATATCGATCAGATCGCGGGCCGGCGGGCTAGTGAGATACTGTCCCAAGATTCTGTTGATACTGTCCAGATCGACTTCGGGAATGTTTTTCGACGTTTCGAGTGCACCAAGGTAGGTAAAGGTTGATTCAAATAGAGGACGGACAGCATCGTTGCGTCGATCGCGTGCACGCGCCCATGGTTTGCCGACGGCCCAGCTTCCGTTGAATCGAGAACGCCAGGCGTGGTCGTTGGAGGTGTATCCGGGGTGATCGACGGCGTCTTGTTGCAGCGTGTCGATGGCGATGGCGATGGCGCCGTCCACGAGCAACTCGCCCTGTATGGCGTTGGCGTAGTTGGTGGCGACCTGCATTTCCTGAGTGGCCATGCGGAAAAACGAGACGGAGATCACCAGCAGCAGCGCGAGTATGCCTATCGCCACTATCAATGCCGCGCCGCGTTCGTGGGCGCTATGTCGTGTCCGCATATTCACGGGCTACCTGACTCCTATCCCCAAGAGTTTATCTATGTCTTTACCCGAGACAGTTAAACCGCGGCCCTATGTCATTAATCGACCAAGGCCGAGCACCGCTTATTCTACTCTGCGAAAATTCTTCGTCAACAACGACTCCGATTTTCGTCGGTATGCGCCGGGAATGTTCACCCGATGCGTAAACACCCGCTGAAAATCCGGGGCCGATGGAAACGGACTCGGATAAAAAAACGCGAGTTCTATCAGAATCGATTCCGGCAACGTCGGATCGATGATATCGGGTACGGTAGAACGGTTCTCCAATTCCAGCGGGAGCACCGTATTTTGCTTGTACAGTTCGCTCATCGTCTTATTGTGAT
>JAYGCN010000116.1:0-39103 GCA_046583315.1 Candidatus Hydrogenedentota bacterium | reverse complement strand
GAAATCCATCGCCGTAGACCCTTGGGACTCCGCCAATATCTTCGTTATCGCGCTCGTAAGCGTAGTCTTGCCATGGTCAACGTGACCAATCGTACCCACGTTCACGTGCGGCTTCGTCCGCTCGAACTTTTCTTTCGACATCCTTCAGATCTCCTTTGATGTTCTGTTCAAAATCTACGCATTTCGGCGTGTATCTCTAAAATTTATACTCTAAACTCTATTTGAACCGGTACGTATTACCGGCCGCTTCCATAATTTCGTTCGCAACGCTTGGCGGAACTGGCTCGTAACGATGGAATTCCATCGCAAACGCTGCACGGCCCTGCGTTTTGGAGCGCAGGTCATTGGCATAACCAAACATTTCAGACAAGGGCACGTAGGCAACAATCACCTGCGTCGTACCTTTTGCTTCCATGCTTTCCATGCGACCCCGGCGACTGTTGATATCACCAATCACGTCCCCGGTAAATTCGTCCGGCGTCGTCACTTCAATTTTCATCGAAGGCTCCAGCAAGGTCGGGCTCGCTTTCGGTGCGGCTTCTTTCACAGCCATCGAACCGGCAATTTCAAAGGCCATTTCGTTGGAGTCAACTTCATGGTATGTACCGTCCAGCAAAGTCACTTTCACGTCAACGGTCTGGTAGCCGGAAATCACGCCGTTCTGCAGTGCGTTCTTACAGCCTTTTTCAACACCCGGGATGTATTCCTTGGGAATCGATCCACCGACGACCTTGGATTCAAACACGAATCCTTCGCCGGGCTCGGATGGCTCAATGGTAAGAACAACGTGTCCATACTGACCACGACCACCACTCTGCCGCACAAACTTCGCTTCGGCTTTCGCTTCTTTGCGAATCGACTCGCGGTAGGCCACCATCGGCTTCCCGATATTGGCTTCCACATTAAATTCACGCCTCATGCGATCGACCAGGATATCAAGGTGAAGTTCACCCATACCCGCAATCACCGTCTGACCCGTTTCTTCGTCCGTCTTGACGCGGAACGTAGGATCTTCTTCACTGAGTTTGACCATCGCGTCGCTCAATCGATCCTGGTCTGCTTTAGACTTAGGCTCGATAGCCACTTCAACAACCGGTTCCGGGAAGTCCACATTCATCAGCTCAATAGGGTTTTTCAGATCGCAAAGTGTATCACCGGTGCGTGTATCTTTACACCCGATTACGGCACCAATGTCACCGGCACGAAGTTCTTCGAGATCCGTCCGTGTGTTCGCATGCATTTCGAGCAAACGACCAAGACGTTCCTTTTTCGTGGTGCGCGAGTTGTACACCTGCGTACCCGCAGCGAGCGTTCCACTATACACACGCACGAAGGTTAATTTACCTACGTGCGGGTCTGTAATGATCTTGAAGGCCAAAGCGGCAAACGGTTCATCGTCCGAAGGCTTACGGGAAAGCTTGTTGTCGCTGCGAGGTTCATTCCCTTCGATCGCTTCCACATCAAGTGGTGAAGGTAAATAATGAACAACAGCATCGAGCATGAGCTGCACGCCCTTGTTTTTCAGAGCGGTCCCGGCCAATACCGGAACGATGTGCCCTTCAATGGTGCACATCCGCAGTCCGGCACGAAGTTCATCAATGGTGAGTTCTTCACCTTCGAGGTACTTCTCCATAAGTGCTTCGTCATGCTCAACAATGGCTTCCACAAGCGTGTGCCGAAGTTCTTCAACTTCGTCCACTACGTCCGCAGGCATATCGATGGTGACCATTTCAGTGTCAATGTCATCACTCTCCCAAGAGACACACTCGCGGGAAATGAGATCAACACAGGCACGGAACTGGTCTTCGGCTCCGATAGGAAATTGGATAGGGATTGCTTTGGCGCCGAGACGATCTTTCATGGTCTCAATGGCGTTAAAGAAATCGGCTCCAACACGGTCCATCTTATTGATGAAGGCAAGGCGGGGGACATCGTACTTATCAGCTTGTCGCCACACCGTCTCAGATTGCGGTTGCACTCCGGCCACAGCACAGAATACGGCGACAGCACCATCCAGCACACGCAACGACCGCTCTACTTCAGCGGTGAAATCTACGTGACCGGGTGTATCAATGATATTGACACGGTGGTCGTTCCATTCACATGCGGTAGCCGCAGAGGTGATGGTTATGCCGCGTTCCTGCTCCTGTTCCATGTAATCCATGGTGGCTGCACCATCGTGGACTTCTCCAATACGGTGCAAACGGCCGGAATAGTACAAGACACGTTCGGTGACGGTGGTCTTGCCGGCATCAATGTGGGCCATGATCCCGATGTTACGGGTTTTCTCTAGTGGATATTTACGCGCCACAACACTACCTCTCTTCGTTAGTTTAAACGGTTAAAACAATCGTTCTCGTTTGTACATTTGCTCAAGAGCGGTCGCATGGCAGGCGTTGCGTCAATCCATTATCGAGTTGGAAGGCCCTACAGTTGACTTTGATTCAACTTTTTAAGTCAGAAGGGTTCGCGCTGCTGCGTAACCGCTCTATATAAATGCGTAATTCACTGCTCCAGATTCCCTAAAACCGAAAGTGCGCGAACGCCTTGTTCGCTTCGGCCATACGGTGCGTGTCTTCGCGCCGCTTAATCGTGGAGCCTTGTTTATTATAGCAATCGATCAACTCGCCAGCGAGGCGTTCGATCATTGTTTTCTCACCGCGCTTGCGCGCAAACTCAATGATCCAGCGGAACGCCAAAGCACGGCGCGTTGCCGGAGCCACTTCAATGGGCACCTGATAGGTCGCACCACCGACACGGCGGGACTTGACCTGAAGCAGAGGCTTCGCATTTTCAAGTGCCTGATTAAAAATCGCTATGGGATCATCGTTGTTCGTGCGCTGTTTGATAATTTCCAGCGCGCCATACACGATGCCTTCAGCGATACTTTTCTTCCCGTCAACCATGACTGCGTTGATGAATTTTGTAAGGGTGGTACTGCCGTAAATGGGATCCGGCAGAACGATTCGTTTGGGAACTTCGCGTCTTCTAGGCATGGAATTAGTCTCTCACCTTGGGCTTTTTAACCCCGTATTTGGAACGGCTAACCCAGCGACCTTCATGGACCTTCTTGCCGTCTTTCTCTTGTTCAGATGCCGAACCACCCATGTCGCCCTGCGCATCGAGTACGCCACGAATCATGTGATACTTCACACCGGGTAAATCTTTTACACGACCGCCACGAATCATGACCTGCGAGTGTTCCTGCAGGTTGTGACCGATGCCGGGAATATACGTTGTTACTTCCATGCCGTTTTTCAGACGCACACGAGCCACTTTACGAAGGGCCGAGTTCGGCTTCTTCGGGGTCATCGTATACACACGCGTACACGTGCCGGAGGCCTGAGGACATCCCTTGAGCGCCCTTGACTTGGACTTCGATTTCTTCTCTTTGCGGCAATTCCGCACTAACTGGTTAATGGTAGGCAAAACGTTGCTCTCCAGTTTCTTTTTGGTACGCGACACACAGCGCACCCAGTTTTACGCTTAAATATTGGGAAATATTCAGGGTTTTGTCCGGAAGAACTGGACCCTGTCGCCGCGCTCACACACAGGCGGCGGGACACAGCGACGAATCATACCAAACGAACACCCTGATGTCAACGCCCAAACCGAAATATTTGGTGACTTTGAGCAAGTTTTTTGATCACTTCCGGGGCATAAATGACCGACACACCATAACTCTTTACTATATAGCGATTTATGACACCAGCAGGACTAGGTGAAAATCAACCCATAGTGAAGGCCGTGTACCCAAAAGCCGGAGCGACGAACGAAAAAGCCCCCCGAAACGAATTTTCGCGTCCCGGGGGGCTGATAGTTCTGTCTAAAAACGACCTATTGGTTGTTCATGAAGTCAGCGATGAGCTGTGCTTCTTCAACGTCAATACCTTCGTCGCCATTGAGGTCAACCATAGCGAAGCTGCCCTGCAACTGCTCAGGTGCCTCTTCCATGGTGATTTTGCCATCGCCGTCAGCATCCATCATGTCCATGATTCCTGCTGCCGTGATGCCTTCTTCTTCAGCGGGAATCAGAGTTTGGATCACTTCGGGCAACGCGAAAACGTCATCCGAAATGTCACCGTTGAGTTCTACAGAGTCAACGAGCATTTCAATATTCATGCCGCTTTCAATTTCAGTTTTGTGCGCAAGCGAAATTCCGCCGACGTCTTTGTAGTCACTGAACGTCATGATTGCAGGCGATCCGTCTGGACCCGCTGATTCCAGTTTGTCCAGCAGTCCGGTTTCCTTGTCAAAGTATGCGGTGGAATCTCCGCCGTCGCCTTTGGCCTTGAATACAACCTTGTAATCGCCATCTTCTTCGCCAGCCACTTCAGCAGAGGCGAAGTAGTTCTTCCAGTTTCCCCAGGCGTTCAAGTCAGCCTGACGAACCACTGCATCGGCAGCATCGCCTTCAAGGATGCTGTCGCCTTCCATGAAGTGCAACTGCCACACAACACCATCGGTAATGCCCTGTGTGATTTCTCCCATGCCTTCTACGGAGATGGTTTGTTTGTAGTTCGCGCCCTTGGTATGGGAAGTCAATGTCGCGCTCATTCCCATATCGATGAGCAAGAACTGTCCATTACTCACTGATGATTTCACAGCGGCGTACCCATCTTTACCGCCGGTGGCATCAACGTGCTTGGCGATGATGTCATCAACGGAAGGTGCGGCCATAGCGGCACCCATCGGCGTAACCAGTGCAGCAATAGCGGCTGCGGCTACCCATTTTGCTTTAGATGTAAAAACTTGATACACGATTGATCTCCTGCTTTGTTCGGCCACGCGGTGATCGCGCAGTTCCAATTCTCAAAAGAGTTACTATAGTAAACACCAGAACTTAAATCCAGTGTCATCTATCACATTATTTACCCAACACCTTGTTCGAAGTGTCTACAAACGAGATATTGTGCTATATCTTGCGGGATATACGCAATTTGGGAGTTTTTTCCACTTGTTACTGGCCAGGAACAACCGGTTGCGTCCAGGCAACCTCGACATCACCCTCCTGATATGGCTGATCTTTTAGCTTGGTGGACACGATTTTGGCTCGAACATAAAGCTCGTTTCCCTGAAATTTGTACACTGCCGGCACGTCCGTCGTTTCATACAGAATTTCGCCTATGTCATCGCTATACAAGCGCGTGCGATTTGGCATCGGATTGCCGTCGTCGTCCAGTGCCGGGCTCGATTCAGTGTCAAACCCTTTGCGGGTACCGATAAACTGTGTTGTGTACCCGACCCCGGATTCGGTTTCTGGCTCAACGGTGAAGGAAGAATCGTCCCATTCGATACGACTCAACGTAACACCGGCACTCGAATAGAAATCACCGCGCAGGTAGGCTCGCACCAAACTCTTCGCCGTTAAGCGCTTGGCCAAAACCATACTCCAACCGCGACCCGGAATCTGATGCCCCGCGCCGCTTACGAAATACGTATGCGTGTCGTCTGTGGCAACCCCATACATCATCGCGTCGGGATCCGAAGCGATTCGGTGCGCAAGAATAATGTCCCACTTCTTGTCTGTATCCGGAATGCGCAATTTCTCGCTACCCCAATTCCGCACACCCCCATGACCGTTAAACACCTCAAAGTAACGGCCTTGGGGCACTTGAAGAATGTCTTCCGCCGAAATGGCTCTACTCCAGTTGGGGTGATCAATGTGTGCAAACATGGGAACACTCAATTCGTCACTCTGCTCGTTCACCGCATCGATCTGTTCGCGCATGGACACAACATTATCGTCCGCCTTCGATTGCCGGATTCGTTTTCGAATGTTGATTCCGTTGACGTGGGTTCTGCCGGTAATCTCTTCACCTTCGACCAGCAAAAACGAGCCGCGCTCCTCAAATCTGTCGCGCAATTCTTCCAAGGTCTTGAGGTGCATCACCTCACCCCCGTTTTTCCCTGGGGTCACTTCGACGTGATCGTGTCCGAATTTATCGTGAAGTTGCTCCAATCGTTCCGGAGTCACCTTGGAGTCCGCAGAAATCGCTACGGTCTTTTCGCCATGAAGCACAATATTGTGGTCCGTAATGGACAAAAAGTCATATCCGTGCTCTTTATACCAGGACACAGCCCATTCCGGCGCCGCATCACCATCGCTCCAGAGGGTATGGGTGTGGGTATTGCCCTTATACCACTGCTTGCCCTTTTTCCCCTCCACCAATATCTGGGATCGGTCGGTGGTGGCACATCCTGCGGCAATTACGGTTATCGCGATACCCGCGATTCCTCGTTTAACAAGTCTGTATGCTTCGGTCCTGGCTTCGATGATGAACTCCTTCGTGCAAATCTGATGTTTGGTGTAGATGACATGCGTCACGCACGCGTTGCCAACCCCAACGAATACAAAGAAGTGATTTAATCAGAGAATCAAATCAAAATCAAGCGATTCTTCGGCTTGCACAACGAAGCGTCTTCGTTCCTTTTTGCATGATTCGCGTTCCTTAGCATACAATTGACGCTTTCCAGTCGTCCGGACTACCTGAAAGGGGTCACCGTGTTGAGAAATTTGTTACGTTCCTGGCTCATCGGTTTGACCCTGATCGGCTCGGCCCAGGCACTTGACGTTTCCCACGAAGACCCGCTATTCGTATTCCCGGCACCGGTTCCCGTAGTGGACACCGCCGAAGCCTACGTGGGTTCCATTACAGATGCGTGGACCGCGCTCCCCGAATTTTTTCAGGGACACGCGGCCATCAGCATTCCGCATCGATCCGTCCCCTTGGACGACCGCGTCGCACGGTTGATCGCCACACTTGACGGATTAAAAACCAGTGCCGTTCCCGTAGTGCCGACAATCGCCTTCGGACCGACCAAAGAATTTCTTATGTTCGAAGCCGTCAATGGACTGCTCGCAACGTACCCCAACATCAAGGCTATTCACGTCGAGCGTATTCAGTTCGATGCGGACCTGGATGCAGGCGACCTTTCAATTCTGTCGGTCGATCCCCTGCAACTCTGGTTAGAAGGCATTATCAATATCGTCAGCAAGAGCAACGTTAAATTGATCGTCGAATTGGATGGGCTCAACCCGCTCATCCTGATGAGTCACCCCCGATATCGAGCTCTCTATCAGACGATGACGAAACATACCGATAAGATCATATTCACCTACCGCCAAGGGGACTACCACACGTTAAGCGGCAATTCAGCGCTGATGGGGTTATGGCTCGAAGGCGCCATCGGAAATTGGGGTGTGGCACTCGATTCCGCCGCCTACACACAGGCCGGATTCGTAGCACCCGGGCGTCTCGGGTTCAACGTGCTCAGCGGTGCCATGCCACCAGCACTCTACCGTGCCTGGATTCTCAATGGGGCCATGACAGGGGCTTCAACCTACTGGTTTCACGAGCCCAACGAGCTGTGGGCCGGCATGCAGAGCCGATACTGGGCGCAAGTGATCGCCCCGACCCTGGTTGAATTGGTCCGGCGTGGATACATCGCTCGCAAAGATTTGGTCGCGCGTAAAGCCGCCGTCGCCTATCGCCTCAATGCCTCGACAACCTGGTCCGAATTTGAAGCCAATCTGGCCGACCTCGACCCCGTTTTCCACGACGGAACTTTAATGCAGGCCGCCTACAACGTGTCGCCAGACAATCCCAATCCGGAATGGACTCCGAATTCAGGTACGCATTATTGGATTCCCATTCTGAGTCCCAACGCGCCAGAAGATACTCTTTTTTCCTTCAAGGAAGTGTTTACACCCGGTGCCGTGCTCGATGTCGCATCGTGGCGTGAACGACTCGCCGATCACTATCCCGCGGCCGTCGGCAATGGTGCTTTCGTGCAGAAAGTCGGTCGCGCCCAATTCGTCGTACACACGCAGGAGAATCTCTACGAAGCCCAAGCCTATACGCTGCCCAATGCGCCTGCACCCTTACACGACATCACCGCTACACGAGAGGGCTCTAAAGTCACCATCGCGTGGCCCTTCCGCGAAGGCGACCTTTCTTACTCCGTCTATCGAATTGAAGAGCCCGAACTGGACACGCTTCGCCCCGATGACTTCATCGAAATCGCCGGTGGCATCGATACCCGTAACTACATCGATGAAAACATCGCGCCCGGTAGTTCCGTGGCCTACTCGGTCACCGCCGTCACCAATGAGCAGGCCCCACAGTCCGGCGTTGTCAACTTCGGAGACTACCTCATGACCAGCGGCGTGGAAAGTCGGGTCGACGGATTCGCCTTCGTAGAGCCTTACACCATGCGCGGGCGTACGGTAAACGGATTCGGCGTATCTGACATCTCCGAGCTTCCCGAAAGACAGAGCTGGTCACGCATACCCGATGACATCGAAGAACACGTGGTCGTCGCCTATGGCGCTACCGAAACGACCTTGCACGAACTAGCCAATGCATTGCAGGAAGGCCGGGTCGACGAGGCCATGAGCCTGTTCACGGAAGACTTTTCCGATGCCGAGGGCTCGAATCGCCAGGGCTTGGGCAATTTACTCCGGGCGTTTATGAATTCCCACTCGATTGCCGCCGTACCGCATCAGGTCTACGAGTGGGAAAACAACGACTTCGAATTCTCCGGCGAACTGATTGCGACCGCCTATTTCCGCATGGTGACTCGCCCCAAAGATCCGGCATTGGTTGCGATTCCGATCCAATCGTTGCCGCCGCTCGAAACGGCACTGCTCCGATTTACTTTTTATGAAGACTTTAATGGCGATTGGAAAATTAAACGAATCGAGCCGCCGCTCATTCGTCTGACCGATCTGCTCAACCTTTCCAAAAGCGAGACTCATGTACAAGAATAAGAAAGTCGTCGTCGTCATGCCGGCGTACAACGCCGCTGAAACGCTTGAACGCACCTATCACGAAGTCATGGACCAAGAAGGCATCGTCGATCACGTCATCGTCGTGGACGACTGCAGCTCGGACAACACGAGTGCCATCGCGGCCGAACTTCCCCACACTACCGTATATACCCACGAAAAAAACACGGGCTACGGCGGCAACCAAAAATCTTGTTATCGCCTCGCATTGGAAATGGACGCGGACATTGTCATCATGGTGCACCCCGATTACCAATACACGCCGCAGCTCATCCCCGCCATGTCCTCCATGATAGGCAACGGCCTGTTCCACTGTGTGCTCGGCTCACGCATCCTGGGTGGGCACGCGGTGCGCAGCGGAATGCCCCTTTGGAAATACATCGCGAACCGGGGCCTAACCTTTTTCGAAAACGTCATGATGGGCGCGAAACTATCGGAATACCACACCGGATACCGCGCCTTCTCAAGGGAATTGCTCGAAAGCCTCCATCTCGAACACAATTCGGACGACTTCGTATTCGACAACCAAATGCTGGCCCAGGTGCTCTGGTGGGACTACATCATCGCGGAGGTATCCTGCCCCACCAAATATTTCGCCGAAGCCTCCAGCATTAACCTGCGCCGAAGCATCATCTACGGTTTCGGCTGTCTGGCTACCTCCCTGAGCTTTCGCCTCGCGAAAATCGGCCTCATCTCCCTAAAACGTTTCCCCGCAATCATCGAGTAATTAGTATGCGCCATTCAAACGAAGAACGATTCGAAGATTTTTTCATGGAAGATCGCTACATCGCCGTGAAAAATCACCTGTACAACTATCGCCTGCGTCGCATGGCCATCAACGGTCGGCTCGCCGAACAGCCCCCGGGTTTGATCCTCGAAGTCGGGAGCGGGCTGTCACCCATTGTCACCGATCGCGACGATATCATTTACTCCGAACTCTCGTATCGCGCGTTACAAACGCTCAAACGCCTAAACAAAGACCGGGGCTACTACGTCGTAGCGGACGGCACCAAACTCCCATTCCGCGATGCCGGTGTCGATTACGTCGTCTGCTCAGAAGTCCTCGAACATGTTGAACACGACCATGTGGCCATCGCTGAAATGGGGCGCGTGCTTAAAGAAGACGGCACCGCTTACGTGACCGTACCGCATCGCCAGTTCTATTTCGCATCAGATGACGCCTTCGTGGCTCATTTTCGCCGCTATGAAATCGACGAGATGCGCGAAAAAATGGAATCGGGCGGACTTGAGCTTCACCGTATCCAAAAAGTACTCGGCCCTCTGGAAAAAATAACCATGTGGTCAGTCGTGCGACTATTTTCAGTCGTTATCGCGCTCACCGGTAGTAAAGAAGCCACCGATGCCCCCTCCTCGTCATGGTTCTTCAAGCTTGAGCCCTTCATCAAGTGGGGCAATATTTGTTATACTGGCGCGGCATGGCTCGATGCACGCATCTGGCCCAGGGCGCTGTCTACCGTATTGCTTTTCGAAGCGACACCGACACAAACGCCAAAACCGTAGTCGCACTTCAACACCGAAAGTGAATGACGCATGTCGTCTTCTGCCTACACGCTGAAACCCCTCGCCAACCATAAGCCCCTTCACGGACCCGTCGTGTGTATCGTCATGGATGGAGTCGGTCTCGGCAAAAAAGATGCCTCCGACGGAGTACATCTGGCCTACACCCCCGTACTTGACCAACTCATCGCCGAGGAACCGCTCTACTGTGAACTCAAGACCCACGGAGAAGCCGTAGGCATGCCCACCGACGACGACATGGGCAATTCCGAGGTCGGACACAACACGCTCGGCGCAGGACGCGTCTTTGCACAGGGGGCCAAACGCGTCAATGAAGCCATCCGATCCGGAGCGTTGTTCGAAGGCTCCGCGTGGAAAAAATCCATCGAACGAACGGCCAACGGCGGCACACTCCACCTGATGGGCCTGCTTTCCGACGGCAACGTACACAGCCACATCGACCAGGTCATCGCCATGGTGAACCGCGCGGCACAAGACGGCGCTCAACGCATGCGCATCCATATTCTACTGGACGGTCGAGACGTTCAAGAACGCTCAGCATGCCAATACATCGCCCGACTCGAAGAAGTCCTCGTCACGTACAACGCCAGCGGCAATGATTACCGAATCGCCTCCGGTGGCGGACGCATGCTCGTCACAATGGATCGCTACAACGCCGATTGGGCCATGGTGGAGAAAGGCTGGCAGACCCACGTGCTCGGGCAAGGTCGCCAATTCGCAACCGCCACTGAAGCCGTAGAAACCATGTACGCAGAGAACCCGAAAGTCACCGACCAGTATCTGGAAAGCTTCGTTATCGCGGAAAACGCTCAACCCATCGGCACCATCGAAGACGGCGACGCGGTCATCTTCTTCAACTTCCGCGGGGATCGCGCCATGGAAATGTCCATCGCCTTCGAATCCGAAACCCTTGAACAATTTGATCGCGTCCGCAAACCGGATGTCTTCTACGCCGGCCTCATCCAATACGACGGCGATCTAAACTTGCCCGCGAATTTTCTGCTGGAACCCGCGCGCGTCGACGGGGTGCTCGGGCACTATTTGTGCGGCAGCGGCATCACCTCCTACGCCATCTCCGAGACACAAAAATACGGGCACGTCACCTATTTCTGGAATGGCAACAGTTCGGGCTACATCGACGAATCACTGGAGAAATATGTCGAGATTCCCTCCGACAACCTGCCCTTCGACCAACGTCCCTGGATGAAAGCAGCCGAAATCACCGATGCCGTCATCGACGTGATCCAGAAAGGCGAGGTGAAGTTTATCCGTCTGAATTATCCCAACGGCGACATGGTCGGCCACACCGGCGTTCCCGCTGCCATTCGCATCTCCGTCGAAGTAGTCGACCACGGATTGAGCCGTCTCCTCGAAGCACTCGAAGCTGCGGGGGGGATTGCGGTCATCCTGGCAGATCACGGAAACGCCGACCTCATGTTCACCGAAAAAGACGGAGATCGCGCCCCCATGGTCGCCCACACCCTCAACCCCGTGCCCTGCATCATCAAAGACTACAGCGGCCACAAGCAATTCAAACTGGACGAAGAGGTGAGCACCCACACACCGGGACTGGCAAACATTGCCGCAACCATCTGCACACTATTGGGATTCGAAGCTCCGGTCGAGTACGACGGCTCACTGGTAACGCTCCGCTAAATAAAAAGCCGATACTCAGAAATCGTTTAGATCGATTGAGAGTTCGAATTGGGTACTGAGCCGTCCGTCGTATACCGAATCACGCCCGAAGCATCCGTATAGAAATTCCGTGGACTTGTGCCAGGCGTAAGAGGTGCTGCAAAGGCCTGGTAGTTAGGTTCATTCTGCGTCTGACCAACGAATGTCATCGAAAATTCATATCCGGATTTAATGTGTGGCGGATTGGTGATGAGGTCATCAAGCGGTTTCGGGTCATCGACACCTGCAAACTCGGTGAAGCTTCCGTAAAGCCCAATCATTGTCGTCGAATCGGGGAACAATACCTGCGCCTGTGCGGCCACTTGAGCTGATGAGATCGTGCGAAGCGTCGCTACCGCAGAAGCCTCCTGCGCAGACAATCGCGCGCGCAGCATGTTGGGTATTGCAATTGCCGCGATTATTGCGATGATGGCAATCACGATCATCAACTCGATGAGCGTAAACCCGGACCGACGACCCACTTCCATTTTCTGATCTCCTGACGTAGGCTGTGTCAAAAACTTTACGAGTAAAACACCCTAGCTGATAGGGTCGTCCGTTGCTGTAGCCGGACCGTTCCCAATAACCCCTGTCACAACCCCTGACTCATCCACAAAAAACGACCGAGACCCCGAACGAGGCCCCAAACGGCCTGCCGTGGCTCCGAAGGCCGGAGGATTCGCAGGTGCCGGTGCTACCACCACTACATTGTACTGATACCCGGATTTGATCGCATTATTTTGGCCCAACAGCGCATCCAAAAATGGAGGCGCTGTTGACCCAAGCGCTGAAAGGGTCCCGAAAGGAGCAACGCCCCCAACCAACGGTCCTTCCATTGCGGCACGGTATTGAATTTCACCGGTCGAAATCGTCCTCAACCCACCGATAGCATTCGCTTCGTTGGCTGCCATCCGCGCACGGATCATATTCGGAATGGCAATCGCCGCGATTATTGCGATGATGGCAATCACGATCATCAACTCGATGAGCGTGAATCCGGATGATATTTTCGATGACGTTTTCATAATGAAAAAATGGTTCATGCGACCGAAACCCAAGTCGCATGAACCATTACCAAATTGTCTAATTAAGTGGTGTGTCCGAAGAAGCTGCCGGACCGTCTCCGAGAACCCATGTCACAAGACCCGATTCATCCACAAAGAAAGAACGCGAACCGGAGTTAGCACCCTGTCGACTACCTTCCGCAGTAAATGATGGTGCTACTCCAGCAGCCGCATCAATGTCGGCGACAACGAAGTCATAACCTGCTTTTGCAGCGGCGGCTTGTCCCAATACAGCATCAAGGAAGGGAGGGTTTTCTGCACCCAGCTGAGCAAGCGTACCGAAGTTACCTACACCTGTGGGAGCATGGATGTTCGCGGCCTGAAACTGAATTTCAGCCGACGAAATGGTCCGCAATGAACCGATGGCACTCGCTTCGTTAGCGGCCATGCGCGAACGGAGCAGGTTGGGAATGGCGATTGCCGCGATGATAGCAATGATGGCTACCACAATCATGAGCTCGATGAGTGTAAACCCTGATTTTTTCATAGTTAATACCTCCAAATTGTTGTCACTAAGACGTTTTAAAGGTCCAAGGCCCTCTGGACCATGTCCTTTCTTCAGTTCTCCACTTATCAGCAATGTCCGTGCCAATACGCTATAGTACACTTAAGTAGTTACAATATAACGACTTACTTTGTATTGTTCAATTGACAAACAATCATAAAATGGACAATATTCGTGAGAACTCCCCCAATAAGTGACAATTTTTGTCACTTATTGGGGCTGACCTTCACTTTGGATGGCATCGTGAAGCCGATTGGCCGGTTCGTATCCCGGCGCGAAAATCAAACACCGCTCCACAACGGCCAACGCTTGTACCATGTCCCCCTGTATATAATAGGCACTGGCCTTGTTCACGTAGGCCTGGGGGTATTCCGGCCTCAACAGAATCGCCCGGTCGTACAACTCCAGTGCCGCATCGTACTCACCTGCCCACGCCAGAATGTTTCCCAGATTCACGCAGGTCTCCGGTCGGGTATCGTCCAACTTGAGAGCGGTCTCGTAATACCCGCGCGCTTCATCCAATTGATCGGCACCCGCAGCAATACGCCCCAAATTGTAATACGCGTCTGCCGTATCGGGATGAAGGACGATGCACTCCAGCAGCAACGCCCTGGCCTCATCGACTTTCCCGGCTTCCATCGACACCTGCGCGAGTCCAACAGTAGCCACGGGCTCATTCGCTTCTATAAGCAGTGCTTCCTGGAAATGTTCTTCCGCTTCAACGAAATTCCCCTGACCGAAATAGACCATTCCCAAATTTTGATGTGCGATCAGCCGATCATTGGCCCGACCGATGAATCCGGCCTCATAATGCTCAATCGCTTCGTCAATATCGCCGCGATCCTGAAGAATGTGCGCCAATCGAAAGTGAGGTTTCACATAACGCGGGTAGGTCGCTATCGCCTTCCGAAAAAATGTCTCCGCCGTATCCACGTTGCCCTCGTCCTCATGCATCGTGCCGAGCATAAACGCCGCCATGTAGTTATCCTCGCGAACGTCAAGCCCGTGTCCGCCCAGGGTCGCGGTGTCTTTCCAGAAATAAGTCTCTTTGTACGAGACCAACGCGAAAACTATCGTGACAAGTCCATAACTATAGAGCAACGCTTTCTTGCCGGACGGCTTCTGCGAAAAACGTCGATGCAACGGGAACACAATCGCGATAAAAATTCCGATGAGCGGAATATACGTGTAACGATCGGCCGATGCCTGCGCCCCCACGTGCAACAGTCCAATCACAGGCACCAGCGTTCCCAGAAACCACAGCCAACCGACGAGCATGGCCGGATCGGAACGACGAAGTCGCCAAGCCACAATCGTTATCGCCACCAGCACCGCCAGCGACAATGCCGCGCGACCGTAGGGCAGGTTGTCGGGAAACAAGGGATAGAAAAAAGTCAGTTCCATCGGCCACACGGTCCGGTAGAGATAGGCTCCATACGACAAAATTGTATTAACAAGCCGGTCACTGTATCCAAATCGCTCCAATGCCGACGAAGCACCTCCGCCGTGCTGCAACGAAGCGGTTACAATAGAAGAACCGATGGCCATGGCGAAAAACGGCAACTTCTCAAGCACCGCCCTTCGTACCTGAGCGCGATCATGAAGTCGATTGAGCGGCCAGTAATCGAGCAATAGCAACACGCAAGGTAGCGTCACCAGCATCGGCTTGGACATAAGCCCCAGCGCGAACATCGCCGCGGTGAATCCGTACCAGCGCCATACGCGATCCTGCGTGTAGCGATGGTAGGCCAAAAGTGTCAGTGCCATGAACAGCCCGCTGAGCACGTCTTTGCGTTCGGACACCCAGGCGACCGATTGCACGTGTTGCGGATGAATCGCAAAGAACAGCGCGACCATCACGCTCTCAATTTGGCGACCCGTCATCCGGAAAAACGCGAAGTAAAACGCAATCGTCGCCAGAATGTGAATGATCAGATTGGTAACGTGATACCCGCCGGGATTCAGGCCGTAGAGTTCGCAATCCAGAAAGTACGTCCACCACGTCACCGGATGCCAGTTCACGAAATAACCCGTCGTCAGTCCCCAGACGATATTCGCCCAGCTCAGCCCTCCCTCCATTTGCGGGTTCTCAAGAATATAGGTGTAGTCATCGTAACTCACAAACTCAAAGGTCGCAGTCTGTGCGTAGACGACAATATTCAGAAGGGCCAATCCCCCGATGGCGTAAACGTGGCGCATGGCCTCATGCTACGGGATGCTTCGGAGCGAATCAAGCCGATGTCAGTTGAATGCCAAACTCGGAACGACCGACCGCGCGGGGTAGCGCGGTCGTCAGATTGGGTCGCGCACAGAATCTGATGTCCTCCCCTAATCCTATGGCCCGCAGCGCATCCGAATGGGGTGCCGTATCAAATAATTTCGCAACGCCGTCCAGACTGATCATGTGCCGCCATTCGCGAAACGCCGTGATGCCTTCCCCCACCTCAATATCCGTCAGCATCACCATCGCGCTAGCCGCTACCCAGTCTTCCTGTGCGCTGAACTCGGGATCGGATACATTTCCCGCCAGAATCAACACCGCGTCGCGATCAAGCGCCATGACCTGTTGCACCAGCACCATGCCATTGGTCACCGAAGCCATATACACCTCCGGCGCACCGAAAGCTTCGATCATGAGAGCCGTGCCATTCGAAGTCGTGAAGCCAATCGATTTGCCCTTTGCCGCCGCGACTTCCCGCGGACTATTGCCGTAATCGAAGCCTTCGGGCGGTAATCCGTTGCGCTCACCGAAGAGCAAGGCATCAGGATTCGCCGTTTTGAACTTCAGCGCGGTGTCCACGTCGGGTACCAGCGTAATTTCCGTAGCCCCCGCGTCCAATAACATCGCCGCAGTGCAACTCGCCCGCAACGCATCCACGATCACGGCCGTATGCCCATACTCCCTGGCATACCGACAGCCATCCATCCCTTCAATCATGTGCCAGCGCACTTAAATCGTTATCCGCTATTTATTCCGCGCCTCGTAATGCTCACGCAACACCGGGTAGAACTGAATGAACACGTTGTCATCCGCGGCGTGCTCACTGTGGCAATCCCAGCACATGCTTTTGTTGAAGGCCTTGCCCTTTTCCATCAGCTTCGTGCGATCCCCGAAATTCGAGAAGTTGAAATACGCCCAGCCGTCTTCAAAGGTCTCTGAATCTTTCAGTGCCACTTCCAAACCCACACGCGCGTCTTCAAAATGGCCATTCAGCGTGCCGAATTCGTGTTTTCCTTCGACCTTGCCCTTGGCCGTATTGTTTTCCTTGCTGCCCGCCGAATAATTTTCCATCACCAGCATGGTTTTCTCCGGGAATTTCCCGGTTTCCACATAATGATCATAGGCTTCGGGCTGAATATAGATATGATGAAAAATCTGTTTCTCAGGAGCCCGTTCCTCGCCGGAATACGACAGTCCCATCGACGCCCCCACAAAAATCCACCTCCGAAAGCCCTCGGGACGAATCAGTCGTCCGCGCGAATCGTATTCGGGTTTCGTCATCGCTTCGAGGCCTGAATCGGCCGCATCGACCGAGTCCGGTCGCGTTCCTATAAAACCAACGATGCCTGCCAACAGCAACGCTACCATTGCACCCATAAATATACGCATGATCAGATTCCTTCCTTACATTTACAAGATTTCTCATTATGTTTCAGCGGTTTGGACGCGCCCTCGTGCAGAGAGTATCGCAAAAAGACCCACGATGAGACCAATTCCAATGGCGAAGCCAATCCAGCTGGGCAACCCCAATCCTGCAGGTAGGTACCCGCACGTCAGCGCGAGGATACCGACGGTCAAACTATAGGGCAACTGCGTGCGCACGTGATGCATGTGGTCCGCAGAGCTGGAAATCGAACTCATGATCGTCGTATCCGAAATCGGCGAACAATGATCCCCGAAAATCGCGCCGTCCAGAATCGACCCGAAAGTGATCATCGTGATGAGGCCATAGTGGTCGCCCTCCAGGGCAAAGGCGATGGGCACGGCCGTCGGCATCAGGATCGCCATCGTGCCATAACTCGTCCCCGTAGCGAAAGAGGTCATGCCGGCAATTACGAATACAATCGCCGGGAATACGGCGGGCGAAATCGAGTCGCCGACCACCGCCACCAGAAACGGTCCTGTTCCGAGACTGTCGCAGGCGGCTTTGAGCGACCACGCCATCACGAGAATCATCACGGGCAACATGCTGCTTTGCACGCCCTGGCGAACGGCGTTCTGGATGGCCGGGTAGGAAATTCCGGCCAATGTTCGTGCGCAGACCACCGCGATCGCCAGTGAAACGGCGGAACCGTACGCGAGCATTTTGACACTGTTCTCTGAGGCGCTAATCACATCGCGCCAGGTGACGGGATTGAGCAAAGAGAACATACTCTCCGACATTTTCGCCATGCCGCCGCCATCTATCCATATGCCGCCAAGAAGCAACACGAACAAGGTGCCAATCGGCAGCAGTGCCGTCAACGCTTTCACCTTCGCTTCGTCGCTGGGCTCGGCACGGGAAAAGGTGTCTGAGGTCATCGGCACGGCATCATCCGCCGCAACCTTGCCTTCCTTCTCAGCGCGTTCCTGAGCGCGCGCCATGGGTCCGAAATCCCGATTGAAGAGAATCGTACACAACACGAATACGAGCATCAGGATGCAATAGAATCGATACGGCAAGGCATCAAACAATAATTCATAGCCGTTCGACTCAATATTCAGCGTGTCGGCCACGCCGACCATTTGGCTGACCTCGTATCCCACCCAGGTGCTGATTAACGCGATCCCGGCAACCGGCGCGCTGGTGGAGTCCACGATGAACGCCAGCTTCTCGCGACTGATCTTCATGGCATCCGTAACTGGACGCATCGCCGTGCCGACGATCATCGTGTTGGCGTAGTCGTCAATGAATATGAGCAGGCCCATCAGATACGTAACGAACTGGGTGGAGCGACGACCCGTCGCGAATCGACTGAGCCATTGCACGACACCGTGCAGACCACCCGCGACGACCACAACCGATATCATCGTGAGCGCAAACACGACAAAGGCCAGCAACTGAAGATTCCAACTATCACCGAGGGCCGTACCGACAAAACTCATACCCGTATCAATGCCCGTGCCCCACGCACTTATCGAAAGCGGCGCGCCGGGCAAGGTATTCAGTAATCCGCCAATCACCACCGCCGAAAAGAGACTCATGAGGATACGCCCGGTAATAATCGCCAATGACACCGCTAGCAACGGCGGCATCACGCTGTACCAGAGATACGCCTCTTCTCCACCCCCCTCAGGCCGAAACGAATACGCGACTGCGCTCAGGCCTACGAACACGGCCAACGTGATTCCACTCTTGATCGATAGCAGTTTCTGCACAAATAACTCCCGAGACATTGAAGCGCCCATTGTATCGCGTTGAATTGCACATCGCAAAAAGAGGCGGGCTTGCATCAATCACATAGAAGACTCTAGTCTTAGTCCCAATCTACCCATCCGGAAAGGACGCATGCATGAGCGAATCGAGCACGGACGTGAAACCCTACATTGGCCCGGAAGAAGACATCGCCGAGATTTCGCTGCTCTCGGTGTCGCTGGGCATCGTTTTGGCCTGCATCCTTGGCGCCGCGAACGTGTATCTGGGACTTTACGCAGGCATGACGGTCAGCGCATCCATCCCCGCAGCCGTGGTCAGCATGGCAATACTCCGGGGCATATTCAAACGTGGCACCATCCTCGAAAACAACATGGTACAGACGATCGCGTCCACTGCGGAAAGCCTCGCGGCGGGGGCCATCTTCACAATTCCGGCGCTCGTGCTCGTGGGTGCCTGGCAGGACTTCAAATTCTGGCCGACGACCTTCATCATCATGGCGGGCGGCATGCTGGGTGTGATTTTCATGGTGCCCCTGCGTCGCGCATTGATTGTCGATCGAAAAGACCTCACTTATCCCGAAGGTGTTGCCTGTTCCAAAGTCTTGATCGTCGGACAAGAAGGCGGCTCCGGCATCAAATACATCGGCATGGGCCTCGCCCTCGGCGCCCTGTTCAAGTTTCTCGTGTCCGGCATTGGCGCAATACGGGGTACCGTCGATGCAGCCATCGCGCGAGGCTCCTCCATCCACTATATCGGTTCGGACATGAGCGTTGCGCTGGTGTCCGTTGGTTACATCGTAAAACTCCGGGTCGCTGCGCAAGTCATCACCGGCGGCATACTTGGCTGGGTCATCGCGTTGCCGTTGATGGGTGGATACACCGGCACCGATGAAGCGGGCGAATCCATCTCAGCAATGGACATGGTTTTCGTCAACTACAATTCAGGCATTCGGTATATGGGCGTCGGCGCAATGCTCGTCGGCGGAATCTATTCCATCTGGAATGTACGGCACGGCATCTTGGGCGGACTCACTGCCCTGTCCGGGATACAATCCAATTCAGAATACACGAAACGAACCGAGAACGACATGCCCCTGTACACACTGGGCATTCTACTTCTCATCACCACTCTCGGAACGATGGCCTTGTACCAGTATCTCATCGGCATGATCGGTGCTGCCATCGCGGCCTTGATCATGACACTTATCGCGTCCTTCCTCTTCGTTGCGGTGGCCACCTACATCGTCGGACTCGTCGGTTCGTCGAATTCTCCCGTCTCCGGCATGACCATCTGCGCGTTGCTGATGACCGCAGGGGTGTTGATGGCGATAGGCATCACGGGCGATTCGGCCATTCTCGCAACCCTGGGTGTGGCGGGCGTCGTGTGTTGTGCGGCCTGCACCGCAGGCGATATCGCACAGGATCTCAAGACCGGCCAACTCGTTGGAGCCACCCCGCGCCGCCAGCAATGGATGGAAGTCATCGGTGTCATCATCCCGGCATTTATATTCGCACCGGTCATGTCACTGCTTCACCGTTCCTATGGCATCGGTGACGGATTACGCGCGCCACAGGCCACCATGTTCGCAGACCTTACACAGGGATTCTTTGGTGACGTTGCTCTTCCGATCGATATGGTCCAAATCGGCATCGCGGTGGGTATCGGCATCATCATTCTCGACAAGGTTCTCGAACGCGTCAACTCTCCCTACCGTACGCACATCATGCCGGTCGCGGTGGGGTTCTACCTACCCCTGGCCTTGTCCGTTCCCATCTTCATCGGCGGCCTACTCTATTACGCCGTCAGCAGTCGCAAAAAACCAGGCTCCGAAGCGAGCGATCCCGGTGTGCTTTACGGGTCAGGGTTGATTGCTGGTGAGGCGTTGATGGGCATCGGATTGGCGGTTCCCGTTGCATTGAATTACTCGCTTCCAGACCTGGGCTGGGCTTCAATTTTTTCGCTGACCGCCTTTGCGCTATTCCTCGTGAGTTACTATATGGTCGCCAGAAATGAAGCATAAACGGCACTAATTCGCCTGAACGTACTCAAGAAAACTTCGCGCTTTCGTATAATCGGGATCGAGTTCGGTCGCTTGTTCCGCAAGCTCCAGTGCTTCATCCCGATCACCCAGCGAGAAACGCACGATGGCGAGATTCGTCATCGCTACCGCGTTTTCAGGATTTAATTTCAGTGCTTTCAGCAGATGCGGTTCAGCGAGATCGTATTCCTGACGCATGATGTAGCTTCCGCCGATGTTGTTCTCCAGCTGATCACGCGTCGCCGAGTTGGCGGCCATCGCGTCGGAATCGGCCGAAGTCGCAGCCGGATTGCTCTGGCGCAGGTACAGCGTTCCCAAGGCGTACAACGCAGGCGGATGATCGTTGTCCAGCTCCAGTGCACGTTCCAAATGATGCCGACTCTCTTCAAATAGGTTTGCGTTGAGGTAAGCGTCACCGAGTATTGTGTGGCCGACGATGTTCTCGTCATCGACCTCGACCACATAGGAGAAAAGTTGAATATCGTCGCGCCAGTAGCCCGTCGTACTCCACGCGGCGAATGCAAACGAGGATAACAAAACTCCGCAACTGACAAATAGGCCTCTCGCCACCGACGGTTGGCTGTTGCGCCACTCCGAAAGCATGCCGAATATCATGATGCCGAGTCCCAGCAACGGCACGTATAGATAACGGTCGGCGTATGCCTGTGCACCGACCTGGATGATGCCGATAACAGGAATCAGCATGCCCACAAACCAGAACCATCCGACAAGAAGATAGGGACGGCGCGTCATTTGGGCAATTACCATTGCGCTGATGAGCACTACGAGTATCAGACCAATGGCGGGCTTCCACAGCGGAATTCTGTCGCCATGGTGAGGGTAGAAAGGAATCAGGTCGACGGGCCAGACGGTGTGCGACAGGTAGGCACCGTATCCGTAGAAGGTGTTCGTCGCGCGCATCCACACGGACACGTCGCTGAGCGTGGACACGGAGCCGCTGTCGTACTGGGAGAGCATGGTCATTCCGATTGAGCCGATTACGATAGCCAGAAACGGGATTTTTTCGATACACAATTTCAGGAAGATGGAGCGGTGTTCCTTCGAGCCGAAATTACAATCGCCGTGACGACCCAGGGGCCAGCCATCGAGCAGGAGAAACACAAATGGCAGGGTCACGGCCATCGACTTGGACATGAGGCTGAGTGCGAGCAGAACAGCCGTAACGGCGTACAAGCTCTTTCGCGAGGATTTCGCATACGCGGCATAGGTGCCAATGGATGCGAGCATGAAGGTGGTGCTGACGAGCCCTTTGCGCTCGGATACCCAGGCCACGGCTTCGACACGGGAGGGATGAATTGCGAACAGTAGCGCGAGCCCCATGCTGAACCAAAATTGCCCGGTGAGATAGCGGAAAACCACAAATACGAGCAGTACATTTATCGTGTGAAAAATAAGGTTGGTGACGTGATACCCGGCGGGGTCAAAACCGTAGAAGGCGTGGTCGACCAGATAGGTGATCGTGGTGACGGGAATCCAATTGGCGAAGTACGGTTTGAAGGCCTCGCGAATACCCGCGCTGAATGTTTCCTGCTGCAACGCCGGATTCTGAGGCACGAGTTCGGCGTCGTCATAACCGATAAACTCGAAGGTGTATACCTGCCCGAACACGAGCAGCGTCACGAGTATCAGCGCCAGGCACGCCAGGGTAGTCTTTTGCATCACCCGATTGTATCGCGGACTTTACAACGGACACAAACTCGCGAATGCATGCCGGATGCTTACTCTTCGAGAAGATCCGTCAGCGTTGGCTCCATCGCTTCGGCCCAGAGTTTGTAGCCGTGGCCCTGCGGATGAAGTAAGTCAGGCATTACCTCTACAGTCAGGGTACCGTCGTCATCCAGAAACGCAGCCGAAATGTCGAGGTAGTGAATCCGGTCGCCATCGTGAAGTGCCGAGATTGCCGCATTGACTTCTTTCAGCTTGTCCTGCAGATCTTGTGGCACATCGGCACGCGGGAATACGCCCAGAATCAGAATCTTCATGTCCGGTAGTTCGCGATTCAGCTTTTGAACGATGGCGGTGATTCCGTCGGCAATTTCACGCGCTGAGTTGGCGCTGACATTGTTCGTGCCAATCATCAGCACGGCCACTTTCGGCGCGATCCCGTCAATGTTGCCGTTCTCCAGTCGCCACAGAACGTGCTGCGTCCTGTCGCCGGATATGCCAATATTGAGTGCATTACGGTCGCCGTAGTATTCATTCCATACCTCTTCGCCGAAGGTTTCCCAAAAATGGGTGATGGAATCGCCGATAAACATCAAGTCATAGCCGCCCTGGGCTGTGCGATCATTGAGTTGGTCGTGACGTCGCTCCCATCCGCCACGGCGGTCAGGAATGATTCGGGAATCCGGGGTTACGGCATCGTGGTCAGTGGCTACGGAAACGGCCTGCAATGCCGCAACAGGATCACGTTCAAACTGCGGTGCACGAGTCGCGCAGCCTGCAAAAGTGATGGCTAAAATACCGATGACCGTCGAGCGGGTCAGGGCGGAATTGAATGCATGTGGGCCGAAAGTCATGGGTTCTCCAATCAACTAGTGTTCAAACTATTTTGGGTCGCGGGTTACTGCTACCCGTTTTATCATTTGGGTCGTTGCAAACACAACCATCGATGCAACGTTTCTCGATCAGGGGTAGAGGACTTCCTTCATGAACAGACCTTTTGCGGGGGCGGTATATCCGCGATAAGGCGCGGGCGCTGCGAGTCGTTCGGTCAAAGTTGATTCCGGCAAATGCCCGCGCGCCACGTCGATGAGCGTCCCGGTCAGGTTGCGCACCATCTTGTAGAGAAACCCTTCGCCGTGATACTCGATGTGCCAGCCGGATTCGTCGTCCATCGGCCCGACGATGAGTCCCGGGCGAATTGAAATCCCGTGGAGGGTGCGCACCGTTGTTTCGGCTTCGGAGCCGCTGCAACAGAATCCCGCAAAATCGTGTTCACCCACAAAGATTTGCGCGATTTCCTGAATTTCGGCAGGAGATACACGCCAACCGAGATTCCATGCGTAGCGAGCGGAAAAAGGATCGGGATGTGGACTGGACAGCACCGCGTAGGCGTATCGTTTGCCCGTTGCCGAGAAGGACGCGTGGAAATCGTCGTCAACATGTTCAACGGATTCGATACGAATTTCGGGTCCCAACAATTTGTTCAACGATCTTTGTAACTTTTCCAGTGGTATACGGTCAGGCCATTGGCAACTGAAGGTCTGGCCCAGCGCGTGAACCCCCGCGTCCGTCCTGCCGGCCCCGGCAATCTTGATCGCCTCACCCGATATCTGCGTCATCGTAGATTCGATGACCTCCTGCACGGTCCGCGCATTCGGCTGTATCTGCCAGCCGGAGAAATCGGTGCCGTCGTAGCGGACGACGGCTTTGATATTGGTGTGCTCAGACACGGCCGATTCCGATCAGGATTGAAACACCGTCTGGCCGTCGCAGATGGTTTGTTTGATGACGCCGCGCAATTCCATGCCGCCGAAGGGGGTGTTGCGGCTGTTGGATTTGGAGGCTTCGGGGTCAACGGTCCATGTTTCGTCGGCGTTGAAGATGCAGATGTCGGCGGGTCCACCTTCACGCAGAACGCCCGCGTCAATTTTGACAATTTTTGCGCCGCTGACGGTCATCATTTCGATGGCGCGTTCGATTGAGATTACTTTTTCATCGACCAGTTGGGTGAGCACGATGCCGAGAGCCGTCTCGAGACCGAGTATGCCAAAGGGTGCGAGCGCAAACTCGACGTCTTTTTCGGCGGGCGTGTGCGGCGCGTGGTCTGTGGCGATGATATCGATGGTGCCGTCGGCGATACCGGCTTTGATGGCGTCGATATCGCTTTGCTCACGAAGCGGTGGATTCATTTTCGCGTTGGTGTCGTACTTTTCGATGGCGGCATCGGTCAGGGTAATGTGATGCGGCGAGGCTTCTCCGGTAATGTGCACGCCTTTGTCCTTATAGCGTCGCAGAATTTCCACGCCGCCGGCAGTGGTGATGTGTTGGACGTGCAGGTGCGCGCCGGTCAATTCTGCGAGCCGGGCGTTGCGCTCGATCATGATTTCTTCGGCCGCTTTGGGGATTCCGGGGATGCCGAGGCGTGTGGAGTTGTAGCCTTCGTTCATGGCGCCGCCGTTGACCAGTAGCGAGTGGTCTTCGCAGTGCGCCATGTAAGGCAGGCCAACCATTTTGGCGTATTCCATGACACGGCGCATGACCCAGCTGCTTTGGATGTCTTTTCCGTCATCGGTGACCGCAACTGCTCCGACTTCTTTGAGTTCGGCCATCTCGGTAATTTCTTCGCCTTGCATGTTCTTGGTGGCGCAGGCGGAGGGCCAAATCTTGACGATGGCGGTTTCGCGCGCGCGCCGATTGACGAATTCAACCATGCCGGCGTTGTCGATGGTCGGATTGGTGTTGGCCATAGGCACGACGGAGGTGTAGCCACCGGCAGCGGCGCACTGGCTTCCCGAGGCGATGGTTTCTTTGGACTCGAAGCCGGGCTCGCGAAAGTGCACGTGGATGTCGACGAGCCCGGGGCATACCACGCATCCGGTCGCATCGATAATTTCGTCGCCTTCGAGATCTTTGTCGATGGCAGTGATGGTGGTTCCTTCAAAGGCGATATCCATTGGCTCGGATATGCCCGAAGACGGCTCAATAAGGTGGCCGTTTTTGATTACTGTACTCACGGGAATTACTCCTGTTCAGATTTTGGGCTGTGATTGGCCAGCAGGTGCATGACGGCCATGCGAATGGCGACACCGTTGCTGACTTGTTCGAGTACGACGCTGCGATCACTGTCGGCCACGTCGGAGGCGAGTTCAATGTCGCGGTTCATGGGTCCCGGGTGCATGATGAGTGCGTGGTCGGGCGCGGCTTTGAGGGACTCAGCATCGACCCTGAAGAGTCGGATGTATTCGCGCAGGCTGGGCAGCAAGCTGGAGGCCTGGCGTTCCATCTGGATGCGTAGGGCATAAACCACATCTGCGTCTGTCATGGCGGTGCGCAGGTCGTAGGTCACCTCGACACCCATCGATTCGATGTCCATCGGCATTAGGGTCTGGGGTCCGCACAGGATGACGCTAGCGCCGAGTTTGTTCAGGGCCCAAATGTTGCTGCGTGCGACGCGGCTGTGGGCGATATCTCCGATGATGGCGACGCGTATCCCGTCCAGGGTTGCCGTATCATCCTCGCGTAATGTGCGAATGTAGCGCCGCATGGTGAACGTGTCTAGTAGCGCCTGTGTGGGGTGTTCGTGGTATCCGTCGCCCGCGTTGATGATGTGTGAGCCGTGGCGTTCGGTCAGCATCGATGGCGCGCCGGAGTAGGCACTGCGAATCACGATTACGTCTGTGTGCATGGCTTCAATGGTCGCAAGCGTATCGTGCAGGGTCTCACCTTTTGTGGTGCTGGATGCCGATGCGGCAAAGGTCAAGGTATCCGCGCTGAGGCGTTTGGCGGCGAGTTCGAATGAGACACGGGTACGGGTGCTGGGTTCCATGAAGAGATTGACGACGAGGCGGCCTTGCAACAGCGGTACTTTCTTGATGCCGCTTTCGCGTTGCTGCACAGCCAGGAACTGGGGGGCCGTATCGAGAATCATTTCGATTTCGGATCGGGACAATTCTTCGATCCCGATGAGGTGTTTACGTGTCCAGATTTGCTCGTCTACCATCGTATATTCACCTGCTGATTCAGCCCTTTCGTGTTAGCACCACGCTGTCTTCGCCATCGATTTCCTGTAATCTTACTTGAACGTGATCGGTGGATTCGGTCTGAATGGACTTGCCCAGATAGTCCGCTTGTATCGGCACTTCGCGTAGGCCTCTATCGATGAGGCAGGCGAGATGTATGCGGGACGGTCGTCCGTAATCCATCACTTCGTCCAGGGCCGCGCGAATGGTTCGTCCTGAGTTCAGCACATCATCGACCAGCACAATGGAGCGTCCATCTACATCAAAGTCGAAGTGTGTTTCGCTGCCGCCAATCTTGGGCGTCACTTTTCCGCTACGCAGGTCGTCGCGATAGAGTGTTGTCGACAGAGAGCCGATGTGTACGATGGCACCTTGCGAGGTGAGTCGTTGTGCGAGGCGATCGGCCAGCGGGCGGCCTCGACTGAGGATTCCAAGTAGACAGATGGAGTCCTCATCTTGATGGGCATCAAGAATCGCGGTCGAAAGCGATGCGAGCGCAGCATCCATCTCTTCCGCGTCCATGATTACCGTAGATTCTGTTGATTCGTCCGTCATCTCAGCCTATCCGTTTGCCCTTGCGGGCAAAAAAAAACCTTCTCCCAGTCAGAGAAGGTGACATCGATTTGTCTCGGTGTGTTCAAGGTCGTTTTGTTTACTCCTTGGAGACACACTATAGCAGGGAGGCCACGCTTGATTCAATATCCCCACAAAAGAGCCGACCCGGCAGGATTCTACCGGGTCGGCTTTCAAGCAATTGAATTCGCCCTAATTAAGACTTGGGCGGGGTAATGGCATCCTTTGCCGCTTTTGCGACGCGGAACTTCAATACCTTCTTTGCCGGAATCGAGATGGTTTCGCCTGTTGCCGGATTGCGACCCATGCGCGCTTTACGGTCAACAACAACCAACTTACCGATACCCGGAATGGTGTAGCCCGATGTGGCTTCTTTGTAGGCCAACTCGGTTTGGGCCGTAATCACCGTAACGATCTCTTTCTTGCTCAATCCGGTGTCATCGGCCAGTGTTGTAATGATTTGTGCTTTGGTGAGTGGTTTCCCCGCCATGTCGATCTCCTTTTTATTCCGCAGAATAATGTTATTTGGTTCCCAACCTGGGACCTGTGGCACAAGAGGTGCCACAATTCATACCCTAATTTTTGGAATCCGCAGCCCTGCGGACTCTTACTAAGACATTGATTACTACTTATCGAGGGGTTTGTCAAGCCTTATTTTTAAGGGGTATTGTGATTTTGTCAAGAAAATAGTCAATGTCCATAGGGGTATTTCGATTTCAGCTCCTTGGAATGGCTTCCGTTTTGCTTGACTATATCCTTATAAGTTGTTAATATGCATATACTTACGAAATCAACCGATTGGACTGAATTATTGTGATCATTGCAGCAATGGGAGATATTCACGGAAATGCGAAAGCGCTCGATGCCGTGCTGGACGACATCGATTCTTTCGGGATCTTGACCATTCTCCACACCGGAGACTGTGTTTGCGGCCATGACGGGAATACCGAGGTTTTGGCGACGTTGCAGGAGAGAAATGTGCCCGGCGCGCTCGGGGAATGGGATCACCGCCTGCTTCGGATCGTGCGAAAACGCAAGACGCTGAGCAATAAACTCTCTGAACAGGATTTCGCGATGCTGGATGCGGCGTATCGCCAGTGTTCGAGTTCGCAAATGGAGTATCTCGACAATCTGGTACGTCTCTATACGCAAACGCTGGACGGAATATCGATCGCCCTGTGTCACGGTACGCTGAGCAGTTTTCGCAATTCGATGTCGGCCGATAATGACGATAACGTCTATCTGAGACAACGTGAGCTGGTGCCGGCCCGAATCATCATCAACGGACGCACGCACGTCGCGCATAGCCGCACCTTGGGCGACACCCTTTTCGTGAATCCGGGCAGCGTGGGCATGAATGAAGACGGGAAAGCGCGATATGCTATCATCTCAACAGAATCGGCGAAGTGGGACGTGGATTTCAGGGAAGTATCTGTTTAATGACACCGTTACGACGCGGGGTACGGCACCCTTGCCGGGAATTGTCAACGAATGGAAACAGAAATGATATTTGACAGGATACGATTAAGTCGCTTTGTTCAACTCAATGTCCTGTTGTGTGTGCTCTTGCTTGCTGGTTCAGTGTCGGCCGACGATACTGCGTGGTCCGCTGATTTTCGCATCGGCGGTTGTGGCGGAGTCTATTTCCTGGCAGAACCCGGTGAATTTTGGGTGGAGGTAGAGAAACAAGATCGTAATTTCCTGAGCCGAAAAACCCATGTTCGTGCCATACTCTTCGGACCGGATCGCTCGGTACTGGCAGAGGAAATCCTGCCCCATATGGGAATGAAAAAGGGTGATGGTGCGGGGCCTGTTCAGCGCCTGCGCTTTTCTGTGACGGTGCCGCGAACAGGTGTGTATGGACTGAGCATTACGGCATCTGAAGATCGCTTAGGCGAGGATATGTCGTGGGGGATCAAGACCAATTGTTCGCGCTATCTCGTGGAGACCTCCAGGGGCCACAAAGATGGGCGGCACCAAGAACCGTTGTCGCTTCGGAATGGTAAACCAGGAGATGTTTATTTTTTGCCGCGTACCGGAGAGTTTACCATTGACGGGGCGGGCTGCGCTCCGGGTACGTTGCGACTTGTAGATGGCGCTGGTACGGAGCGTGGGTTCATTACTGTTGGTAAAGATGGAAAGTTTTTACATACGATCCCTGCAGAAATTGGTCGTGAAAATGTTCCCTGGAAGCTGGAATTGTCCAATGCCCAGTGCAGTAAGCTGAACATCGATGGCGTAACCCGATGGGACAAGAGCGACGGTAACTATAACGACCTTTCGCTCTGGACACCCAAGGCCGCATCCTGGTTTCCCTTCCACCAGAACCGTTGGCTCATCACGCCCTATAAGCAGCGTATCGATGTTGCACCCGGTAGCTCAGGCGAGGCGACCGTCGAGATTCACAACAATGCACCCCTCGCAAGAACCATAGACTTGGCCATTGAGTTTCCCGGTTCCAAAACAGGGTCGGCGACTCTCTCCACCGACACTGTACAGCTCGAAGCCAATCAGACTGCGACGGTCGTCTTGCGCTACGACGTTCCTTATTCGGGAGACCTCTGGCCCTTCCATGTGCGTGCAACGCCACGGGATAAATCTGGATTCAGTACTTACGTGACGATTGACCTCCGCCGTGATTCCGGGCAATCTGCCGAAGCACGTGCAATGCCCATCGTACTTCGTCCTTACGCACATGAGAACGCGCAATTCGGTTACCGTGCTGACTATCCGCTGAGTGGCGAGGTTTACTTTGATACCGAGAATACGCCAGTTGTTTCTGCGAAGAATGAGTTGAATGTTCTCCAGAATGGCCAGTGGAAACCGGTGACATCGGCCCAACAAAACAAGAACGCACCGACTCCATTTACCCTTGCAACCTCCAAAGTGGCCTTTGACAGCGACAACGACCGCTATGCAATGGCCACCCAGAATGGACGCCCCGTTTTGGTGCACGGGACGGCCGACGGCGAATGGAAATTCTATCCGATACCCGGCAAAGGCACCTTCGATATCGAGCAGTTCTCCGGACACAATACGCCGCAGGGACCACCCCCGTTTGTGCGTTTCACGCGCACGGCATCCGACCCGAAACTACTCTGGCGGAGAATACACGACCTCGCGCTTTTTCTGCCGGAAAAGAATCCCGACGGGAGTATCAGCATTGGCGAGCCGATCATGCTTTCTCGAATGTGCATCGGCCTGTCCTCGCATTCAGGCATTCCTTCTACCATCGTATCGCGCGGTTCCAAAGTGCACGTCGCGTGGGGGGAAGCGACAGATCCAAAAGAGAAGATCCCCGGCGTGCCTACCTACGTCGCAACCATTGATCGGGAAACGCGTGTCATGAGCACGCCCACCTTGGTGGGCTACGGCCCCCCCGCGAACGACATCCACAACACCCCCTGCATCACGATGGACAGCCAAGGAGTTTTACACGTGCTCATCGGGACACACGCACGCACTTTCAAGTACGCTCACTCACTTAAATCCAATGACTCCAGCGGAGGCTGGACGGCGGCGGAAGATATTAGTCCCGGGATTCGCCAGACCTACGTTGGTCTCGTTTGTGACCCGAATGATACCTTGCACTTGGTTTTTCGTCACCGTCGTAGCGACACAGACTATTTTCCCGCCAGCTGGTACATGACCCTTGCCTACATGCAGAAACCCGCGGACGGCGACTGGTCTGAGCCTCAGCCATTGGTTATCGCGCCTTTTTCCGAATACAGCATTTTCTATCACCGGCTGACCATTGACCGAAAAGGCGCGCTATTCTTATCCTACGACCACTGGTCGACGTACTGGTTCTACCGCAGCGATCGACGCGAAACACGACGTGCCCTCATCACCCGTCCAACTGATGGGGACACCTGGAAATTCGTTACCGACAAATGGTGAGTCAGAATCGGCGAAGTGGGAAGTGGATTTTCGGGAGATCGAAGTTTAGCGTCCGACGAGTTCGGGCAGTTTTTCCACGAATGACGGCCAATCGGTGAAGGTGTGGTGGGCTTTGGTGTTGCCTACGAAGCGATCGTTGTCTCCACCGAAGAGGGCTGCATGTGCTCCGAGGGACAATGCTCCGTGAATGTCGGTGGGTTCGAGATCGCCGATGTGCAACAGTGACTCGACAGGCACGGCCAGATTCTCGGAGGCGTGGTGGTACATGGCGGGTTGCGGTTTGGCAACGCCGGTCTCGTCGGAGAAGGTCATGGAGGTGAAGAGTCCGCCGAATCCGTTGTTCTCGAGCAGTTGGGTGATGGTTTTTCCGGTGGCAAGCCCGGTATCGGAGATGAGTCCTACGGGGACACGCTCGGCGGCGGCTTGTACGGCTTCGAGAGCCCCTTCGATTGGTGCGGGTGGATGTTCGAGGGTGACATCTTCAATGGCATCGCATATGGCCTGGGTCTTCGATGCGCAAAAGGTGGTGTCGAGGTGGGTTTCGAGCAGGGGGATGGCGGCGGCCGGCATCAGCGTGCGTTGCTCGGCGATGTGGATGCGTAAAAATTCCTGCTCTTGCGCTTTGAGGGCAGCTTTGGCGTCGGCGGGTTCGCAACCGGTGATCGCTACGAGGGCGCGGACCCGGGCATCGCGTCTTTCCTGGAAATTGACGTGTGTATAGAAGAGCGTGCGCCAGAAATCGAAGGTGATGGCTTGAATGGGGAGGGGCATTACTCGGATCGACCTGTCCATTTACGCAACTGCCCGATTATCCTGACGAAAATTGATTGTTCACCAATATCCGGCATGACCGGCAATGCTTCCTCAACGGCCTGGACGTTTTCGACTTCTTCTTCGGGTTCTTTCTCGGGCAAGATCTCAATTGACTCACCAGTGGCTTGCTGATAAATCCGTTGCAGGGACAAACGCATTTCTTTGGCGGATTGAAACCGGGTAGCAGGGTCTTCTGCGGTGGCTTTGGCGTAGAAAGCATCGCAGGTATTAGGTAGATTGGCGACGAGCTCGGATATTTTTTTGTCCCCATCCGGCAGGGAACCGGTCAGCATCTCATAGAACATGACCCCAAGCGAAAAAATGTCTGCGCGTGTGTCGACGTTTTTCGCGTCAATCCGCTGTTCCGGCGCGCCATACTGTATTTTGCCCAGACTGACGCCGACGCGGGTCAGATTCGCATCCATGTCCCCCACTTTGGCGAGTCCGAAATCGAGCAGTTTCACGTCTCCGTTCGGCGTGACCATTACGTTTTCCGGGGAGATGTCCCGGTGAATGGTAAATTCGTGGGCTGTTTCGAGGGCGTGGCATACCAGGCTGATGATTCGCACGGTGGATCCGATGCCCATGTTCTGACCGAGCTTGTGGCGGGCACGCATGAGTCCGCGTAAGCTCTGTCCATTGAGGTATTCCATGGTGTAGAAGAGAATGTTTTCGTATTGGCGGGCATCGTAGATCTTGACGACGCAGGGATGGTCGATTTTGCGCGCGGCGGCGACTTCGCGCGCGAATCGGCGGACCGCTTGCGGATTGTCGGAGTATTTGGGCAACAGGGTCTTGAGGGCGACATCTTCTCTGCGTTTCCAGTCTTTCACTCGGTAAACCATGCCCATACCGCCTTTTCCGAGCAGTTCCATGATCTCGTAGCGGTCGGCAAAGATGGAGCCGATTTCAAAATCAGACATGCGACTCCTTCCGTTGGTTAGTGGGTGAAAACAATAAGACCGATTCCCAACCCAAGGCCCCGGCAGAATGTACTTTGTTTAGCTTTTCAGCTTTTCGAGCAGGACTTTGCAGGCTTTGATGCCGTCGTATTCGCTCATGCGATTGCCTTCGTATTCGATGCCGATGTATCCGTGGTAACCATGCTTATCGACGACGTTTCCGATGAGGCGTTCGTAATCGAGTTTGGTTTCTTCGCCGGTAGCGGGATCGAAGTCGTAACATTTGGCACTGACCGCTTTGGCGTAGGGCATCATGCGATTCACAGCATCGTAGATGTCGACATCGTCGGGGAAATTACCGAAATCGGGCAGTGTACCGAAACGGGGATTGTCCACGCGTTTAATGAGGTCTACAAGAATTGCGGGATACGACGACGGGCCCCAGTGGTTTTCGATAATGACGTTGAGGCCTTTCTTGTCACCGTGTTCGGCGATGGCCTCGAAACTGGGCACGGAACGCTGCACGAATTGCTCCAGGGCGTCCTTATTGGTGAGGAAGTCTTCGGGTGCGCCACCCCAGTTCATGCGCACGGAGTGACATCCCAAGTCGGCGGCGATATCGATCCAGTTTTTGTGATTCTCAATCGCTTTTTCACGGCTTCGATCACGGGTGCTTCCTGCATCTCCGGCACCATCAATCATAATTAGAAGAATTTTGACGTCGTGTTTCGACGCGTTTGCAGCGAGTTTCTTCATGTAGGCGGCATCGCTGGATTTGAGCATCTGATTGACGAGCTCAATGGCCTGTATGCCGAATTCTTCGCTGGTAATCTGCGGCATTTCGAGCATGTCTTTCTGGTCGGCGCCTTTACCGATGGCACGGTGAAGCGACCAGCCGGCCAGAGAAATGTCGTAGGTGCGTTTCGCGGCCATGGCGGTACCCCCGAGTCCTGTTGTGGCGGCCAATCCGGCCGCGGCAACGATTGTGTGTTTCAAAAAATCGCGGCGGGTAGTCAATTTCGCCATGGGGCATACTCCTTGTCGATCACGATTGATACATTACTGCTTATGAATAATAGATATTGGACATAGTACCGCATTTACTGGAGGGAATCTAGTAGGGTTTGGAGGCACAGGTTCGGAGGGAGAATCAGGACTTGGCGGCTTTGTTGGGGTCGTGGTAGCCGAGCAGATCGAGTACCACGTGCTCGTAGCCGGCCGCTTTGATGGTGTCTACGACGGTCTTGCGAATCTCGGGGTCCATCATGCGTTCCATGTCCCGGGGATCCACTTCGATACGGCAGATCGAATCGTGATGGCGCGCGCGGTATTGGTAGAATCCCATGCCCTTGAGACATTCTTCGGCAGCTTCGACTTGTTCGAGCGCTTCGATCGTTACGCGAATGCCTTTCGGAAACCGCGAAGACAAGCAGGCGAAGGCGGCCTTGCCGTAGGTGGGTAATTCGCGACGTTTGCTCAGGTGGCGTATCTCGAGTTTTCCGAGTTCGGCGGCTTGTAACGGCGCGACTATATCGTATTCGTTTGCAGCAAGGGCTCCGAGGCGTGTCGGGTCGAACGCATCATCGGCCATGGCCCCGTAGGCCAGTACCTGCACGGCGTTGCTTTCGGAATATTCTTTCATCTTGCGAAACAACTCTGAGCGACAGAAGTAACAGCGATTTCCGTCATTCTTGAGATAGGCTTCATTCTGAAACTCGTCGGTATGAATGACGACGAGGTTCCAGCCGAGGTCTCTGGCCATCTCGGTTGCTTCTTTGAATTCGGATCGCGGCAGACTCGGTGAGTCGGCCAGTATCATCGTGCTCTTGTCCGGAAGAACTTCGTGAGCAACGGCGCAGAGATAGGCTGAGTCAACGCCGCCGGAATAAGCCACGGCCAAGGTAGGGTACTCAGCGAGAATCGCCTTGAGACGAACTTCCTTCTCTTCGGCCAGTGATTCGTCGATTTTTTCGTCGACTATGTCGAATACATCGTTTGCCATGCTTAGTTCCGTGTCTCGGTCAGGGCGGATTCCATGAGCGTTGCCGACATGAAATCGCCACACGTTTCAACCAGCCGAACGGGCCGGATGACGTTCTTCAGTGTAACATCTGTTTGGACGACGACGCGAATGTAGTTTTCGGTGTATCCGCTCCAGCACCCGTTTTCTTCCGTTTCGAACAGTACTTTAACAATTTGTCCGATATGCTGATGATGGTATTCGACCGATTTTTGGCCGCTAATCCGCCGAATCACCACGCTACGACGGTTCTTTTCGGCAGCGTCCACTTTTTCGACGATTCTTAATGCGGCCGTGCCGTCGCGTTCGGAATACTTAAACACGTGGGCGTAGGATATGGGCCCATTTAGCAATAAATTGCAGGTTTCTTCGAAATCGGATTCTGTCTCCCCGGGCGCACCGACCATAATATCGGTACCAATGCAGAGGCCCGGAACGCGTTGTGCGGCGTCGTTGACGAACGCTATGTAGTCTTCGCGGGTGTAGAGTCGCTTCATGAGACCGAGCACATGGTTCGATCCGGATTGCAGAGGTATATGAAGATACGGCACCAGCGCATGGTCTGGATCGTTCATGCGTTCAAACAATTCTTCGGGGATCGTCGTCGGCTCTATGGAACTGATGCGAATGCGAGCGAGTCCGTCTATTTCGTTCAGACGATCCACGACATCGACTACTGTCATGCCAGCGTAGGCGTAGGTGCCAATATTGACGCCGGTGATGACGAGTTCCAATGCGCCGCGGGAGACGAGTTTTTGTGCCTCTTCGAGCAAGTTGTCCATCGCGCGACTACGGGACCGTCCGCGCGCAAAGGGAATGATGCAGAAGGTGCACATGAAATCGCAGCCGTCCTGAATCTTCAAGTTTGCGCGGCGGGCGAAGGCTCCGGAGTCGACCGTTTCGATGGTGAAGTCGTCGCGGACGATCTGGTCGCGAATGATCAGGGCGTGCTCGTTTTTGCCCTCGCTGATGTAGGACAAGACATTCATTTTTTCTTGATTGCCGACGATAAGGTCTACGCCGTCGATTTCGGTGAGGGCTTTCGAATCCATCTGGGAGTAACAGCCGATGACAGCGACATAGGCGTCCGGATTCTTCTTGATAAAACCCCGGATGGCTTTGCGGCATTTCGCGTCGGCATCGTGGGTCACCGTGCAGGTATTGACGATAGCGAGATCCGCGGGATCGCCATAGGGCACGATTTCATAGCCATCCGCCTCGAGCTGCTCCTGCAAAATGAGCGACTCAGACTGGTTAAGTCGACAGCCCAACGTGTGAAGAGAGGCGCGTTTACAAGAATGTGAATCTGAAGAAGCCAAAAAGTACTCCACATGAGGATACGTAGTATCCGCCGGTTTTCTTTTTGCTTACTTTTTCTTTTTTCCAAAAGAAAAAGTAAGGGTACTTAAACGAGGTTGTAGCTTTGTAGTATCGGCTTGATGCCGTCGTATTTTGATTGTAACATCGGGGTTAACGGCAGACGCAACACGTTCTTAATCATACCCATCTCGGCCAGAATTTTCTTGACCGGCATCGGGTTGGTTTCGGCGAACAGTGCCTTGATGAGTGGCAACAATTCGTAGTGGATCTCCTGGGCCTTCGCGAGATCGCCGGCCTGAAAGGCGTTGCACAATCCCGCTACTTTATCCGGCACGACGTTGGCCGCCACGGACACGACACCGGAACCGCCGACAGCCATCATCGGCAGGGTCAGCGGGTCGTCACCGGACATGATGTTGATGTCGCTTATCGCGCGAATTTGGGATACTTGGTCGACGCTGCCGCAAGCTTCTTTTACAGATACAATATTCGGGTGCTTAGCGAGTTCAGCGATGGTTTCCGGCTCCATTTTAAGCTGGGTGCGCCCGGGCACGTTGTAGAGCATGATGGGCAGATCAATTTTGTCCGCCACGGTCGTGTAATGGGCGATGATGCCTTCGCGAGAGGGCTTGTTGTAGTAAGGCGTAATCATCAGCGCGCCGTCGGCACCGACCTCTTTGGCGTAAGCGGTGAAATCGAGGGTTTCGGCAGTATTGTTTGAGCCTGTGCCTGCGACAACAGGGACACGCCCGGCAATGCGTTCGATGGCGAACTTGATGAGCTCTTTTTGCTCGGGATGGGTCAGCGTGGCGGCTTCCCCGGTGCATCCTGCGGGCACGATGCCGTGGGTGCCGTTATCGAGTTGCATGTCGATGAGGCGACCGTAGGCCTCGAAATCAATGTCGAGATTTTCTTTAAAGGGCGTGACAAGAGCCACGAATGAACCGGAATACATGTCTTTCTCCTGGGAAGCTGATTGAGATTGAATAGTGTAGCAAATAACGGGGTTACGGGTACACCGCCGCGTTTGCGCATGTATCCCTAACAAGGGATATGCACATGCCTAGAAGGGTACGTCGTCTTCTTCGTATTCTTCTTCGACGGGCACGTTGTCGTAGGTTTGGGACGCTTCGGGGGGCGGCTCGGCGTGGAAACTTCCACCGCCTTCCATGAGATTCTTGAAGCGTTGCAAGTTTTTATCGAAGAGCATGTTCGCGTCACCGGTGGGGCCGTTGCGCTGTTTCGCGATACTAAGATGGATGAGATCGGGCATGGACTCGGTATCGTGCGCGGCAGGACGGGACAGCATGAGCACGACGTCAGCATCCTGCTCAATCGCACCGGATTCGCGCAGGTGAGACAGTTTGGGTGCGCCGCCGCCGTCTTTGTCGGCTTCGCGACTGAGCTGAGAAAGAGCCAGGACAGGACATTTCAGTTCACGGGCGAGTCCTTTGATGCTACGGGATATTTCGGCGATTTCTACCTGGCGACTTTCCGCACGACCGCCACCAACCATGAGTTGCAAGTAATCGATAATCAGCAGATCACAGCTGCCGTAGGTGGATGCATGTTTGCGCGCTTTGGAACGCAGTTCGAGTATACTGATGTTCGCCGTATCGTCGATAAAGATACTCGCATGACTCAACGTATCAGCGGCTTTCTGGAGTTTTGGATATTCCTGCCCGGCAAGAAAGCCGGTCCGTAGTCGCTGACTATCGACGTTTCCGACCATGCACAAAAGACGTTGCACGAGCTGTTCTTTGGCCATTTCCAGGCTGAAGATTAACACGTTTTGCTTGTTCTGCACGGCCGCGTGGGAGGCGATATTGAGCGCGAAGGCTGTTTTCCCGACGGAGGGTCGCGCGGCGAGCACAACCATGTCTGAAGGCTGGAAGCCGGAGGTCATCTCGTCGAGTTTCATGAAACCGGTGGCAATGCCGGTAATGCCCGACTTCGATTTCATCTGTTCTTCGATGCGCCGCATGCTTTCCTGGAGCAGCTCACTTACTTTGGCGATAGGATTAAGCTGCCGTTGCTCTGCAATTTTGAAAATTTCGCTCTCAGCCGCATCCAACAATTTGTTCACGTCTTCGGGTGAGTCGTAGGCTTCGGCGATGACGTTGCTGCATGAACCGATCACGCGACGCAGAATGGACGCATCAAGCACGATGCGCGCATAGTGTTGCACGTTGGCCGAGGTCGGTACCGCGCCGGTGAGGTCGGTAATGTAGGCGAGTCCACCAGCATCGTCCAGCGTACCGGATCGTTCCATCTGATCTTTGAGCGTAATCGCGTCGATCGGCTGGGTCTTGGCGTAGAGGTTTACGATGGCATCGTAAATGTATTGATGGGCCGGCGCATAGAACACTTCGACTGCGTTGCCCTGGAGAATTTCGGTGACGGGGCCGACAGCATCGGGATTGAGTAACATGGCTCCGAGCACACTGCGTTCCGCGTCGATATTTTGCGGTGGCATGCGATCATTGGCTGTAGAATTGGATTGCGCCATGGTACGGAATTCCCCCATTTCATGTGCTTGGATCGGCGTTCGATTACCACTATACCGCTTCGCGCGAAAGTGATCAATCTAGACAGAAACTCCCTGGACTACCCCATATATGGGGCCGTCCAGGGAGATTGGTGGGCTGATTTGACGGGTAGCGAACTACTCGGCAGGTGTTTCTTCAGCGTCTTCGGCCGGTGCTTCCGGAGCCGCTTCTTCCGTGGCTTCTTCAGCGGGTGCTTCTTCAGACACTTCTTCGGCTGGCGCTTTGACCTTCTTCTTCGCCACTTTCGAACCTTCTTCTTCGGCCATGGCCATGGTAGCGCCTTCGTCGTCGTCGTCGGTGTCAACGAAATCGTCAACAGGCTCGTCAGCGACAACTACTTCGGCAGTAACCAC